>JBHENA010000176.1:358-5104 GCA_046262275.1 Chthoniobacterales bacterium | reverse complement strand
GCTTTCCGATTTCCACCACACACGCGCTCACGGGCGCGATCGGCGGCAGCGGGCTCGTTGCTGTCGGGAGCCAGGTGAACTTTGGCGCGCTCGGCCAAGGTTTTGTGCTTCCGCTGGTCGTCGGGCCGATTCTTGCCATCGCCCTGGGCGCGGTTCTTTACCTGATCTTTCGCGGCGCGCGACTGGCGTTTGGTCTGACCAAGGAATGGTGCGTCTGCGTCGGATGTGAAGAACGGGTCATTGCGCAACCGCAACCCGCTTCCATTTTAGCGATGCATCCCTCGCCTGTTCCAGTCAGCCTGACCGTCGATGAGGTGGAGAACTGTCGCGAGCGTTATGCCGGTGCGTTCTGCGGCATCAGCAGCCAGCAACTGATGGATGGAGCACATTTCCTCAGCGCGGGCGTGGTCAGTTTTGCGCGCGGATTGAACGACACGCCGAAGATGGTGGCGATGCTCCTGCTCGTAGGTGCGCTCGATATCCGCTGGGGCTTCTTTGCGGTCGCGGCCGGCATTGGTCTGGGTGGCCTTCTGAGTTCCCGCCGGATCGCAAAGACGATGAGCCATAAAATCACCGGGATGAATCACGGCCAGGGATTCTCCGCCAATCTGACGACCGGCCTTCTCGTTGTCCTGGCCAGCTTCTTCGGACTTCCTGTTTCCACCACTCATGTCTCAGTCGGCGCGCTTTTCGGCATCGGGCTTACGACGGGTCAGGCGAATTCGCGCGTGATGAGGAACATCGCGCTCTCCTGGATCGTTACCCTTCCCTGCGCGGCGCTGATCGCCGGAGCGGCCTACACGCTTCTCCGGCACGTATGAACCTGACTGCGACCAACAGCTTCGCGCAAAAACTGGCCGCGCATTCGCTGCCGCTCCGCCACACCAGGACGGAAGTCCTGCAGGTGAACGTGGGCAAGCTTTGCAACCTCACCTGCGTGCATTGCCATGTGAACGCGGGGCCGAAACGCAAAGAGATCATGACGCGCGGGACGATCGATCGCGTGGTGGATTGGCTCGCCAAAACAGACATTCCGACGGTCGACCTGACCGGCGGCGCGCCGGAGATGATCCCGGATTTCAAGTATTTCGTGCGCCGGTTGAAAGCGCTCACTCCGCGACGGCATATCATCGATCGCTGCAACCTCACTATTCTGCTCGAGCCGGGCTTCGAGGACTATGCGAGCTTTCTGGCGGAGAATCAGATCGAGATCATCGCTTCCATGCCGTGTTATTCGCCGGAGAACGTCAATGCGCAGCGCGGCGAAGGCGTGTTCGACGGCAGCATCAAAGCCTTGCAGCTTTTGAATTCGTTAGGCTTTGGATTGGACCCGGCGCTGCCGCTTCATCTCGTTTACAACCCGAACGGCGCATTTCTGCCGGGACCACAGGCGGAACTGGAAGCCGATTACAAACGCGAGCTGCAGCAGCACTTTGGAATTGTCTTCAACCAGCTCTTCACGATCACGAACCTGCCGGTCTCACGCTTCGCCTCTTATTTGAGAAACAACAACAAGCTCGCCGATTACATGCTCCTGCTGAACGACGCCTTCAATCCGGCGACGGTGCCTGGCCTGATGTGCCGCAACACGATTAACGTAAGCTGGCTCGGCGAGGTTTTTGATTGCGACTTCAATCAGATGCTGAAGATGCAGTGGCGCGACGGCGAACGCGGCCTGCACTTGTGGGACATCGATCCTGCTGCCGTCCAGGGTCGCGAGATCCTGACGGGCGAACATTGTTTTGGCTGCACGGCTGGCGCGGGATCGAGCTGCGGCGGCGCGCTCGTCTGAGCGGCAACTACTCGCTGAGGCTGCGAAGCTCGGCGCACCAACTCGTGATCTTCGCTTTGATGGCATCACGCACTTCGCGCGTGCGCTCCCGTTTTTCCTCATGATCGCCGGTGAAGCCGGTGGGATCCGGGAAAGGCCAGTGCAATCGTTTCGCGGGACCGGGAAAGACCGGACATCCGGCGGCCTCCGCTTCGCTGCAGACGGTGACAACGACGGTGTAAAGCTCGCCGGAATCCAAGACATCGCGCACGGCCCGCGTCTTCTTGTCGGAGATATTAATGCCAATTTCATGCATTGCTTCGACCACAATTGGGTTCAAGCCCCCAGGCTCCAGACCGGCGCTCTGCGCTTCCCAATCCGCACCACAAAGCAGGTTGAAGAATGCTTCTGCCATCTGGCTGCGAGCGCTGTTGTGCACGCAGACGAACAACACCTTTCGTGGCTTCATTTCCTTGCGCGCGCTTTCCTCCCGCCAAAAACGGCCGCGGGCTCGCAGCAGCTTTTGCGCAGCGCGCCGAGCTTCTTGAGGTCGCGCGCAAACACAGCGTCACTCTGCGCGCAATCCTGCAGGCACTTGAGGTTGTTCTCCAGCTCCGGGGCCCGTCTGGCTGGAAGCGAATAGATCATCCAATTTCCTTCCCGCGTGGCGGTGGCCATCTTCCGGCTCCGAAGATACGAGAGGTGCTTCGATATTTTTACCTGCGGTTCGCCGAGAACATCCTGCAAATGACAGACGCAAAGCGGGCTCTGCGTGAGCAAATGCAGGATGCGCAAACGCGTCCGATCACAGAAGCATTCGTAGATCTGAACCAGATCCATCAGAAAACCGTTAGCAGCAGGCAGCCGCTCCACAGCACGACGCCTCGGCGGCGAGCAGTCGCCGTTCACGCGCGCGGCACTGGGTGCGTTTATTCTCCAGATGGAGATCAAGGTGATCCCCCTCCCCCTTCGCGTCGCCGATGACGTACTGCCCAACCACACAACAATCGTATTCCACTTCTACCTCCAGGTCCTCGTGCGGAAGAACCCGGCCGCCGAGGAGCAGGATTTCGTGCAGACGGTCTGTGGTGAGCCGGTGTTCGGTGTCCTCGCCGACCCATGTCTGCAAGAGGCAGGCTTCGGTTTTGCCAGTCGCTCCGCCGCAGTCGATGTAATTCCTCAGCGCGTGACCGACTTCAGTGACGTGGACGTGCGCTGGAATCTGATCGCCGTCTGGCAGGATGAAGCGCGCGAGCTGACCTGGATGATCGCGGAGAACTGCTTTCAACTGATGGAGGTTCATCTCACATCTATATTCCTTTAGAGGCATATAGTCAAGCACGAGCTTCCCTGGGCAGGGTTGCCTCCCCGGATGCACCTGGCGAGGAAAGGGATTCTTTCTCTTTGCAAATCGACTCTCTAAACTCCCGGCCATGAAAGCTTCGACGGGGTCTTTGTTGATTGCGGTCTGCCTCTTTTCCGGAGCGCCTTCTCCAATCCGGGCGCAGGAGCCCTATCCGACTGCGATTGCTGCACCTACTCCGGCGATTGCTCCGGACGCCGACCCAGCGACTGCCACCCGGGCGTGGCTTGACACGGTTCCGGCGGAGAAGCGCGTGAAATCCGACGCCTACTTCGAGGGAGGTTATTGGCTGCTCCTGTGGAATTTTATTCTGGCCGCAGCGATTTCGCTCTTGCTCCTCACTACCCGGATCTCCTCGCGCCTTCGCGATTTCGCGGAACGCATCACCGGCTTCAAAACCCTGCAAGTGGCGGTTTACGCCATCGTCTACTCGCTGCTGACGAGCGTTCTCACGTTTCCGCTGGTGCTTTATGAGCGTTTCCTTCGCGAACACGCCTATGGTCTCGCCACGCAAACCTTCGGCACCTGGTTCAAAGAACAGCTTATCGCATTAGCCATTGGACTAATCGCCTTCCCGCTTGTCATCACAGTGCTTTACGCGGTCTTCCGGCGCGCGGCGAAATCATGGTGGCTCTGGGGAACGGCTGTGATCGTTCTCTTCTTGACCATCGGCATCTTGATTGCGCCGGTTTACATCGAACCGCTCTTCAACAAGTACCAGCCGCTCACTGACGCCCGCATCAGCGAGCCGATTCTCGCAATGGCGCGCGCAAATCAAATCCCCGTGCAGCAGGTCTTCGAAGTGGATGCTTCGCGACAATCCAATCGCGTGAGCGCAAATGTCGCGGGTTTTCTGGGGACCACGCGCATCGCGCTGAACGACAACCTGCTGACTCAATGTACGCTGCCCGAGATTCGTTACGTCATGGCGCACGAGATGGGGCATTACGTGCTGAATCACATCACCAAGTTCCTGATCAACTTCTCGCTCGTGGCGCTTCTCTCCTTCGCCCTCGCCCGGTGGGCTTTCGAGAGCGCGGTGCGTCGCTGGGGGGTTCGATGGAATGTGCGTGGCATTGCCGATCCGGCGGGGCTGCCGTTGCTCATGTTAATCTTCGCTGGGGTTTCGTTCCTTCTGACGCCGGTGAATAACACCATCACGCGCGTCGCGGAGGTGGAAGCCGACGCTTTTGGAATCAACACCTCGCGCGAACCGACGGGGATGGCGCAGGTCGCGCTGAAGCTCGGCACGTACCGAAAGCTCGATCCGGGGCCGCTGGAGGAGTTCATCTTTTTCGATCATCCGAGCGGCCGGGCGCGCATCCGCATGGCGATGGAGTGGAAAGCAGCGAACCTCCCGGCGGGCGGAGAATAGGAATAGGTCCTATGAGACATATGCGACCTATTATTCCTGCACACGGTGGTTACGAGGACCTCCTCTCTTTTCGCAAAGCACGCATCATCTTCGATGGCACCGTCTGCTTCTGTGGGCGCTTTCTGGAAAAGCGCGACCGCACCTACGACCAGATGGTGCAAGCCGCGCGCTCTGGGAAACAGAACATCCTGGAAGGCAGCCAAGCCTCCGGCACGTCGAAGGAGGCTGAGATAAAGC
>JBHENA010000176.1:0-348 GCA_046262275.1 Chthoniobacterales bacterium | reverse complement strand
CTGGAAGATTATCGTGATTTTTTGCGTGTGCGTGGGCTGCGGCTCTGGGACAAAGGCAGCCGCGAGGCGCTCTTTGTGCGTCGGCTCGGCGGGAAGAAGGATGTGTCCTATGAGACCTATAGGACCTATCTCGAGACGCGCCCGGCCGAGATTGTGGCGAACATACTCATCTGCCTCATCCACCAAACCAACTATCTCCTCGACCAACTGCTCCGCCAGTTGGAGAAAGCTTTTATCGAAGAAGGCGGGTTGCGGGAGCGCATGACGCGCGCGCGCCTCGAAGAAAGAGCAAAGCACCGCAACCCATGAAGCCGTTCCTGCTCTTCTGCTGCTTGAGTCAGCTGGCGC
>JBHENA010000175.1:275-5138 GCA_046262275.1 Chthoniobacterales bacterium | reverse complement strand
CCACGGCATCTTCCCCGAGAGCGCCTTTACCTACGATGCCAAGAGCGACACCTACCGCTGCCCTGCCGGGCAAAGCTTGCACGCGCGACGGCTCCATCCGGTGCGCCGCACGATAGAGTATAAGGCACCCAAAACAGTCTGCGCAGCCTGTCCCTTCCGCCCACAGTGCACCAGGGCGAGCAACGGGCGGACCGTCAAACGGCACGAAAAACAAGCCCTCCTGGATATAGCGCGCGGGCAGGCGCACAGCCGCGCCGCGATGCGCGACCGGTGCCGCCGGCAGCACCTTGTCGAAGGCAGTTTCGCCGACGCGGCCAACAATCATCACTTCCAGCGGGCCCGCTGGCGAAGGCTCTGGCGGCAACAAATCCAGGATTACCTGATCGCCGCCATCCAGAACGTGCGCATTCTTTTGGCCCACGACCGCGGGAAAGGCCGCGCCGCGCTCAAGATCGTGGCGGTAAACTTCGATAAAACCGAAGCGCGGCCCCGGAAGAAGCGCTTTTTGCACCGAAGACCACTCTTGAGCATGCTCGGTCTCGCGGAGCGCCCCTTCCTTCGCTCAATCCGTCCATCGCTTCATCGCTGGTCCGATTTCAATTTCGGCCTAACGAGTCCACTTCGCCTTCAGCGTGACCTTGTTTGGGCAACACGCCCTAAATATTTGACATTTTAGATGCGTCTTTCAACGGGCCCTTGCCCGCTCGCTCCCCGGCAATCATCGTTGGGACAGCGGGTGGCAAACCGGCACTGAATGCGATCCCTTTTGACCCATCGCTCGAACTGATGACACCTACGATCAGATCAAATGGCGTCGACGAGCCAAAAGGTTCTGGAGAAAGTTAAGATCGACACTCCTGGAGCGAGCAGCGAAATGCGACAGCTTCTGTCGGCGTAGAATGACGAACCAAAAGCTGGTCGTGAAAGAAAACCGGCGCGGGCGTCGCAAAGCCGCGGTCAATTTTTTGATCGATTCCGGCGCGGTTTACAGCCTCGTGCCCGGCTCCACTCTGAAACGATTGGGGATTCGCCCATACCGTGACGTGGATTTCAGCCTCGCCGATGGAACAACGATTACGCGTCGTGTCGGCGACGCTTACTTCGAGCTGAATGGGCAGGGCGGGGCGGCGCCTGTGATTTTCGGCGAGGAAGGGGACGAACCGTTGCTTGGAGCGACGACGCTCGAGAGCTTTGGGTTGGTGCTGGATCCGTTCAAACGGCGATTGATCCCGATGCGCATGATGCTGGCTTAGCAGGCGCACGAAACCTGCGGGCGCGGTGATGTGCGGCGAGTCAGGCCTGAGCAGGAAGGGCTACCTGCTGGATAATGGAATCGAGTTTGTTCAGGTCCACCGGCTTGATCAGGTGATGATAAAAGCCGCCGTCGTGGCTCTTGCGAATGTCTTCTTCCATCCCGAAACCGGTGAGCGCGATTCCGAAAATCGGCCGCGTCGCGCGCAGCTGCTGCATGAGGTCAACACCGGAGCCGTCGGGCAGTCCGATGTCGCTCACCAGCACGTCGAACTCTTCGCCGGCCGCGGCATCCAGCGCTTTGGCGATGGTATGCGCGGGCTGGACGTGATAACCGCGACGCCGCAGCAGCTGGGTCAGTGAACGGTTGGTATCTTCGTGATCTTCCACCAGCAGGATCCGCAGGGAACGGCGTTCGCGAGGAGCGGCCGCGGCGCCGTTTGAGCTGCCGCCCACTGTCGCCTCAGAAAGCGGGAACGTGGCCGTGAAAGTAGCGCCCTGCCCGCGCCCGGGGCTTTGGGCGGTGAGATGGCCTCGATGCGTCTCCACCAGCGCTTTGCTGATCGCGAGGCCAAGGCCGAGGCCGCCGAGTCGGGCACGCTCGCCTTGCTCGAAGGCCATGAAAATTTTCGGTAACGATTCCGCGTCGATCCCGATGCCAGTGTCAGCGATCTCGATGCAGAATTGGCCTTCAGCGTCGTTTCGGGTGCGCACGCTGAGGCGTCCCTCTTCCGGCGTGAACTTGACCGCGTTCTTGATCAGGTTCCAAAAGATCTGCTGCAAACGGGCTGGATCGGCCTCCAGTTGCACGTGTTCCGCAGCGAGATCGAGCGTCAGCGCCAGCCGTTTCTGGTCGATCTCGGACTGGCAAATCTCGAGCGCGTTGCGCAGGAGCGCGTGCGCGTCCACGATCTCGAGGCTGAGCTGCACCTTGCCTTTGCTGATGCGGGTCAAATCGAGCAGATCGTCGATTAACCGGGCTTCCAGCTCCACGTTGCGGCGAATCATCTGCAAAGAAGGCCGAACCTGTTCGGGGAGGTCTTCGTATTCAAGCGCGAGGAGCGAAGTCAAGACGGGCGTGAGCGGCGTCCGCAGCTCGTGGCTGAGCATGGCGAGGAATGAATCCTTCGCCAGATTTGCCCGCTCGGCTTCCGCCCGCGCTTTCTGGGCCGCTTTATAAAGGCTGGCGTTATCGATGGCGAGCGCCGCGCGGTGGGCCAATTCTTCCGCGAGCGCCAGTTCCTCCCTGCCACACCTGCGTCCCTCGCTAATATTCACCATCACGATCGCGCCCAGGATACGATCGCGCGCCCGAAGCGGCACCGCGATAAGAGATGTCAGAGCGAATGAAAGAATCAGATCGCGGTCTTCCGGACGCTCGAAGACCTGCTCCAGCGCCGCATTATCCACCTCGCAACACATCTGCGACTGGCCGGTTCTGACCACGTGAGCGCCGCCTGTTTTCGCAGCCGAGCTCGCCGGGAATTCCTCGGCCAGCTTCCGGAGCGCAGGCGTATCCAGCAGACTCGAATGCGCCACCGCCACCTGCCGCAGCGTGCCGTTTTCTTCACTCGCGAAAACCACGCAAAAATCAGCGAGCCGCGGCACCACCAGATGAGCAAGGCTGTGGAAAGTCTTGTGATACTCCAGCGAACCGGCGAGCACATTGCTGGCCTCGGCCAGGAAGGCGAGCCGCTCCTGCCGCGCCTCCGCTTCGGCGCGCGCCGCCTGGGCGCGGATGAATTGCGCGCGTTCCTCCGCCTGCCGCTTTACCTGCTCCGTCTTCTTGAACAGATCGACAAAGACAGCGATCTTCGCGCGCAGGATTTCCGGCACGACCGGCGTGAGGATGTAATCAACTGCGCCTAACGAGTAACCGAGCGACACGTGCGTATCCGTATCGTTGACCGCGCTGATAAAGATGATCGGCGTCGTCTGGGAGCGCGGCCGCTGCCGGATAAGCGATGCGGTTTCGAATCCATCCATCCCCGGCATGTTGACGTCGAGCAGGATGACCGCGAAATCCTGCTTCAGCAGGCAACGCAGCGCCTCCTTTCCCGAGGTCGCCTTGACCAGATTCTGACCGAGCTCCTCCAACAGCACCTCGTGGGCGAGGAGCTTGTCCGGCCGGTCGTCGACGATCAGGATATTAACCTTCTCGTCGGGCGAATCCGTCGCGATCGGCTCAGCAGGCATGCTTACCGATGCAACCAGCTGCGGAGAAGGGTTAACAACCGCTCTGTGTCGACTGGCTTGGAAACGTAATCGCTCGCTCCCGCCTCGATGCATTTCTCGCGGTCGCCCTTCATTGCTTTCGCAGTCAGCGCGATGATGGGCAAGGAGTCGAAACCGTAGAGCGAGCGGATCGTTCGCATCGCCTCATATCCGTCCATTTCCGGCAGCATGATGTCCATCAGGACCAAATCGATGCCTTCGGTCGATTGCAGCGTCTCGATCGCGGCAGGCCCGGTCTCGGCGGAGTAAACCTCCATCTTGTAGCGCTCGAGCATGCTCGTCATGGCAAAGATGTTGCGCACGTCGTCATCCACGATCAGCGCTTTTTTCCCGGCCAAAACCGCGTCGGGATCGTGCAGCCGCTGCAGGATGTCGCGCTTTTCCTGCGGGAGACGCGAAGCGTCCCGATGCAGCCAGAGCGCCGTCTGATCGAAGAGCCTTTCCGGGCTGCGCACGTCTTTCACGATCGTGGTCTGCGCGATCCGGTTGAGCTTCTCCTCTTCCTCCGCGGAAAGCTGCTTCCCGGTGTAAACGATGATCGGCAGGTCCCTCTCCTGCTCGCGAATCCTGTCGATCAACTCGAACCCCGACATGTCGGGCAGCATCAGATCGAGCACGACGCAATCGAAGCGCTGCTTGTTTAATTGCGAGAGCGCCTCCTCCGCGGTCCCCGCATCGGTGAGGTGGGCGGTTTCGTTTCCGATCAGCTCACGGATGCTGTCGCGCTGGCTCTCGTCGTCCTCGATCAAGAGCAGCTTCTTCGCACCGGGCTGGTTCACCTCGCGCGCTTTGGTGAAGATTTCCTCCAGTTCCGCCTGCGCGATCGGCTTCGTTAAAAAGCGGAGCGCACCCTGCTTGAGGGCGTTCTCCGGCTCCTCGTTGGCCGAAATCACGAAGACCGGGATGTGCCGCGTCGTGAGGTCCGTCTTCAACCGATCCAGCACCTTCCAGCCGCTGATGTCCGGGAGGCTGATATCGAGCGTGATCGCCACGGGTGCGAACTCGCGCACAAGTGCCAGCCCGGTAGTGCCGCGCGAAGTAACGATCCCTTTGAATCCTTTCGCGCGCGTAACATCCAGGAGCCACTGCGCGAAATCGCGATCGTCTTCAATGATGAGAACCGCCTGGTCGCCCGGCAAGATGCTCGCGCGGTCGTCCGCGAGAGAAAGCTCGACTGGCGTGGGCGCGTTCTCGCCGTTAGTGGCTTCGCGGTGGTTTTCCTCGTACGGGCTTTCCACCGGCGGGGCCACGAATTCCGGCTTCTTTTCCGCCGGCACTGCCGTGTAGCTCTGCGGCAGGAAGAGCGTGAACGTGCTTCCGCGTTTCTCCCGGCTCTCAATTCGGATTTCTCCGCCCAAGACCCGCGCCAGCTCGCGG
>JBHENA010000175.1:0-265 GCA_046262275.1 Chthoniobacterales bacterium | reverse complement strand
CCCGCCATATCGTCGGCTCGTGCTGCCGTCGGCTTGCAGGAAGGGCTCGAAGATTGTGGTCTGTTTATCCGCGGCGATGCCGATACCGCTGTCGCTGACGGAAAACGCCAGCACCGAACCGGCCCGCGTGAGTGCACTCTGCTCCGGGCTCCAGCCTCCGCTCGCGGTAGCAACACGCAGGTTTACGTAGCCGCGCTCGGTAAACTTGAAGGCGTTCGAGAGCAGATTCTTCAATACTTGCTCCAGTCGCTGCGCATCCGTGGAG
>JBHENA010000174.1:4694-5143 GCA_046262275.1 Chthoniobacterales bacterium | reverse complement strand
TCTGCACACTTGCACCTCGATTGGGATAAGACGCGCGTGGCCGTGAAGTTGACGACGGACGACATCGAACAAGTCGGCGCGCAGCTCGATGCCGCGGCCAAGGGAGCGACTCCGCTCGACGCGCGCACGGCCTATCAGGCGGCGAGCTTTTATTACGAGAACAACAAAGACATGACGCAGGCCGCGAAGTGGGTCGACCAGGCGCTGAAGGAAAATCCGAACGCCTACTTCATGCACTACCGGCGCGCGCAGATTCAGGCCAAGCTCGGGAACAAGAAAGAGGCCACAACCTCAGCGCAAAAGACGATCGAGATCCTGAAGGCGGACAAAAATCCCGACGAAGCGGCGATTAAAAACGCGCAGCAAATCATCGACGAGACGAAGTGAGGACTCGCGGTGGTCTCCATGTGTGACTTGTCAACCCGTCGAGGGGCCAACAAGGAGCGGCG
>JBHENA010000174.1:0-4684 GCA_046262275.1 Chthoniobacterales bacterium | reverse complement strand
GTTATGTACCGCTACCTTAGTGGGAGAGATCCATCGCCGTCTGCGCGGCTCAGGATGACATGCGTGGCTGCCGTTTTGGCGAGCAGCGCGTTGACATCGCCATTCGCAACCAGCGCCGCGGAAGCCCCGCAGCCGATGCACGCGGCCGAGATCCGGCTCGCGCTTGAGAAGCTGAATGTGCTCGGCCGCGCCCTCTATGTCGCGGCGCATCCGGACGACGAGAATACAGGCCTCATTGCCTACTGGGCGAACGGCGCACTTTACGAGGCAGCCTATCTTTCGCTGACGCGCGGCGACGGAGGCCAAAATCTCATCGGGCCGGAACTCGGCGAGCAACTTGGAGTCATTCGCACTCAGGAGTTGCTCGCGGCGCGCCGCATCGATCATGGCCGGCAGTTTTTCACCCGGGCAATCGACTTCGGCTATTCGAAGTCAGTCGCGGAGACGCTGCGCATCTGGGATCGCGACAAGATTCTCGCCGATACCGTGTGGGCGATCCGGAGCTTCCGGCCGGACGTTATCGTGACGCGCTTCGCGCTCGAAGATGATGTGACGCACGGGCATCACACCGCCTCGGCAAAGCTGGCACAGGAGGCGTTTCACGCGGCGGCGAACGCAAAGCGCTTTCCGGAGCAACTCAAGTTCGTTCAGCCGTGGCAAGCCACGCGATTGCTTTGGAACACCTCCGAGTTCTTCTTCCGCGCGCGCAACATTCCCTTCGATCCCGCCGGCTTGATCCAGATCGAAGCGGGCGGTTACCAGCCGCTTCTCGGTAAATCATACCCGGAGATCTCGGCGGCGAGCCGCACCATGCACAAAAGCCAGGGCTTCGGCGTCAGCTTTGAGCGCGGCGCGGACAAGGAGTTTTTCAAGTTACTCGACGGCAAAGAGGTTCGAGACGGCAATCTCTTCAGCAATGTCGACACAACCTGGGCACGTGTGCCGAAAGCCGGCGCAATTCCTGAGAAGGTCCGCGCCATCATCGCCAGCTACGATATCAAGCAACCTTCCGCTTCCGTGCCCGCGTTGCTCGACCTGCGGAAGTCTCTGCAGTCGTTAGCAGGTGAGTTTTGGGCGAAACAGAAGCTGAGCGATGTCGATCACCTCATCGCCGCCTGCCTCGGATTGCATCTCGAAGCCATCACCGAGAAAGCTGCCGCTCAACCGGGCGAACAATTGAACCTGCAGATCGAGGCGATCAATCGCTCGAACGTGCCGGTGAAGTTCAAGACCATGCGGCTGCTGGAGAAAGGTGAGCCGCAGAGCGTCGATGCAGCCTTGCCGACGACAGAACTGGTGACCAGGAAAACAACGGTGCGTCTGCCGGAGAACCTGCCCTTCTCGCAGCCTTACTGGTTACGGGAGCCCGGCACCCTCGGCACCTTCAACGTCTCCGATCAGACACTGATCGGGCGTCCCGAAAACCCGCCGGCCTTTCCGGTTGAAGTGGCGCTTGACGTCGGCGGGCAGGAGATTCGCTACGAACTCGAGCCACGCTTCCGCAGAGTGGATCGTGTGGAGGGCGAAACGACGCGCCCGCTCGTCATTGCACCGCCCGTTTTCGTGGAGCTGCCGCGACCGGTCTTCGTCTTCGGCAACGATCAACCGAAAACGCTCAACGTGCGCGTAATTGCGTCCGCGGAGAACGCGAAGGGCTCAGTGGCCTTGGAAGCGCCCAGCGGCTGGAAGGTCGAACCGGCGTCTGAGCCGGTCGAGCTTTACGGAACCGACAGCGAAACCACATGCATCTTCAAGCTCACGCCGGCGGAAGGCGCGGGAGAAGGAACGCTGCGCGCGGTCACGCTTTCTACGTCCGGCGTGCGCACTCCTGCATTCCACCGCCAGCGAATCGAGTATCCGCACATCGAACCGCAGACGCTCATCTCGCCCGCGCAAGCCCGCCTCGTGCGCGCGGGAATTGAAAACAAAGCGCCGCATGTGGGTTATCTGCCGGGCGCGGGAGATGCCATTCCCGAAAGTCTGCGCGAGATCGGGTCCGAGGTGAAGGTCCTGGATACTGGTGATGTCAAAGCCGCCGATCTCCAGCAGTTCGACGCGGTCGTCATTGGTGTGCGCGCGGCCAATGTGAGTCCGTCGCGCATGGCAGCGTGGATGCCGGAGCTGCTTACCTATGCGAAAAACGGCGGTGTCGTCATTTATCAGTACAACACCACGCCCGGACCGAAGCCGGAGCATCTGCCGTTTCCGCTCAAGATCTCCCGCGATCGGGTGAGCGACGAAACCGCAGAGGTGCGGATTCTCGCACGGGATCATCCCGTGTTGAACTGGCCGAACAAGATCAGCCCGCAGGATTTCAGCGGCTGGGTGCAGGAGCGCGGGCTTTACTTCGCGAACGAGTGGGACCGCGCCTGGCAGCCGATCCTCTCCGCCAACGATCCCGGAGAAAAACCGCTCGACGGCGGACTGCTCGTAGCACGCGCGGAGAAAGGCTGGTTTATCTACACTGGCTATTCCTGGTTTCGGCAGTTGCCTGCCGGCGTGCCAGGCGCCTACCGGCTCTTTGCGAACCTGATCTCCCTCGGGAAGGTGGAACCATGATCGCCGAGATTATCGATCAGGTTTGTTTCGGTTTTGAATCGGGGAAGCCCCCGCTTCACATTGTCGCGTGCCGACAGTGTTGCGACCGGGTCCATACCGGCTTTTTTTCTACTCCGCTGACGCGCACGAGCCTCCGCACGTCCATGTCGAGCGTGACGAGAACAAAGCGAAATTCTGGCTGGAGCCGGTGACGATTCAATCAAGCAGCGGCTTCGCTCGAGGGGAACTGCTCGATCTTTATCGATTGATCTCGGAGAATCGGGACATACTTTTGCATCGCTGGTATGACTACTTTGGTAATTGATAGTGCGGCCCTCCGCGCAACGGCTGTTCGTCTGACCGACGATGCGCTGGTCATCGATCTCGCCGACGGACGGAGTCTCTCCGCGCCAGTCGCATGGTATCCGCGCTTGCTCCACGGCACGGCCGCGGAACGCAACAACCACCGGCTGATAGGCTCCGGCGAAGGCATTCATTGGCCTGATTTGGATGAAGATATCAGCGTGGAAGGTATTTTGAGCGGCCGGTCCTCGGCCGAATCGCCGTCATCTTTGCAGAAATGGCTGGCGTCTCGATCTGGCCTGCGTCTCTAACACCGCCGCCCGACCAGAAACCGCTCCAGCCTGGTGATTGCGCGCGGCGAAAAAGGCTTGTTCGTCTGCACCGGCTATTCCTGGTTTCGGCAGTTGCCTGCCGGTGTCCCCGGGGGAATCGAATTTTAACCAATATGATTTCACTCCGCCACGAGCGGTGAACCGTTGACGCTCTCGTATCACTACATCATCGTATCAATATGCGGACTACGGTAACAGTTGATGACGACGTCTTCGAAGCAGCGCAGGCCCTCGCGGCATCCTCTGGCAAGAAATTGGGCGAGGTTTTGTCGCAGTTGGCACGCCGCGGCCTGCGGGCCGAGGCGAAGGTGACGCATAAAAACAACCTCCCTGTTTTTCGAGTGGCGGCCGATGCTCCGGTCATTCCGAGTAACCGCGCGCAGAAGCTTCTCGCCGACGATGCTACGTGAAGCCAGCGCTCCTCGACACCAATGTCCTTTTAGCCCTCGCCTGGCCCAATCATCAGCATCATGCGCTGGCCCATGAATGGTTCCGCTCGCAGGCGCGGCATGGCTGGGCCAGCTGTTCTCTTACCCAGGTAGGGTTTATCCGCCTCTCCTCAAATCCCGCTTACACCCCTTCAGCCGTTACCCCCCAGCAGGCGGCGCAACTTCTCGGAGAATTGATTTCGCATGAGCGCCACCAGTTCTGGTCCTCGCCGCCGGCCGCCAGGACCGGGATCTATGATCGCGCCTTGGGGCATCAACAGGTGAACGACGCTTACCTCGTTGAGGTCGCGAAACGCCGCCGCGGCCGGCTCGTGACTCTCGATACACGCCTTCCGATCCATGCCGGCGAAGAGAGCTTCGTTTCTGTTATCCCAACGTGAGAGACGAGCGAGTCGCGGCAAGGGATAAAGGGGACGGGGCCGCGCAGGACGTGCCGCTCTTTGGCACGTGGCGAAGGGCATATCTGGCCGTGGTTGCTGTCTTCATCTTCGACGTCGCGCTTTTCTACGCGATCAGCCGTTACTTCTCGTGAGCTGGATTGATTACGTCGTGCTCATCAGCACGCTGGTGGCGATCGCTCTCTACGGTCACTGGCGCACGCGTCGCGATTATAACCTCGAGCATTACCTGCACGGCGACGAGACGATCCGTTGGGGCACGATTGGCCTCTCCGTCATGGCCACGCAGGCCAGCGCGATCACGTTCCTTTCCGTCCCCGGTCAAGCCTACGAGAGCGGGATGGGTTTTGTGCAGATCTACTTCGGGCTGCCGTTCGCACTCATCCTCATCTGCGCCGTCTTCATCCCGATTTACCACCGCCTCCAGGTCATCACTGCCTACGAATACCTCGGAGAACGATTTGATCAGAAAACGCGGCTGCTCGGCGCATCTTTGTTTCTCGTTCAACGCGGTCTCGCCGCGGGCATCACCATTTACGCGCCCGCCATCATCGTTTCTACGATCCTTGCCTGGAACCTGCAGCTCACGATTCTCCTCGTCGGTCTTTTTGTTGTCGCCTACACCGCGGCGGGCGGCACAAAAGCCGTCAGCATCACGCAGCGG
>JBHENA010000173.1:4627-5145 GCA_046262275.1 Chthoniobacterales bacterium | reverse complement strand
GGACTGATCTCGCTGAGTTGCTCCAGCAGGCGTTTCGTCTCCCGCCCGTCGGAACCGTCATCCACGATGCACCACTCCCAGTCGCCTAACGACTGATCCAGAAGCGTGATGGCCGCTTCTGCAAGCCACTGCGGCTTTGAATTGTGTGCCGGAGTCAGCACACTCAGGAAAGGCGCACGTGTGCCCACTTGTTCGGCATGTATTCGGAACCGTGGCGCGAGCAAGTCGAACGCCTTTCGTGCAGTAAGGCCCGGCAGCTGCGGGAGCTGGTTTCCCTTCAGCTTTCGTCCTGTATCGAGCTGAGCGGTCTCATCGTCCGCGGTTCCTTCCCGTTCCACTTGCTGCTCGAAAAACGGCTCCCAGTCGCCACCCTGAACGATCGCTTCGAGGCGCAAACTTGAGATGCCCTTTGGCACCGGCATTTCGATCGTAAATCCGCTGTGCAAGGCGGCTGGCGGACTCCCGCCGGGGAGCACGAGGTCAGGCCGTGCCAAGCCATAGCGGCCGAGCCGTCCTTT
>JBHENA010000173.1:0-4617 GCA_046262275.1 Chthoniobacterales bacterium | reverse complement strand
GCACACCATCCCTTGATCACGAGAATCTCGCTGCTCGTTTTCCACTCTGATGGCGCGTCCAGTCCGAAAACCAGATCGGTCACTGGCTGTTGCGACGAGGGACTCTGCCGCCGCGAACGGTTGAGCAGCTTCCAGACCGGCTTGATCGATTTCCAGATTGCGGACTCTTCGATCAACTTCAGCCGCCGCTCCCGCTCGTTCAATTGGGCGGTGACTTCCGCGCGTTTCCCTTTTTGCAGGGAGGCCTCGCGCTCGGTTCGTTCCAGGCGCGCCTCGAGAGTGGAAATCTCCCTTTGCACGAGCCGCATCGCCGCTCGTAGAGCGGTCAGCTTCCCTTCCAGACGTTGCGCGAGCTGTCTCGCCTGCGAATCCGTCGTTTCGCTCAGTTTCTCGCTGGGAATCGCGGCATCGCGGAGCTGCTTGATCGTGTTCCGCAGATCCTCCAGCTCAGCCGAGAGGCGGGTGAGCGGATCGTTCTTGTCTGGAGACACGGTAGGAGGCTGCGACTCAATACTGCTCGCGGTCGACCGCGCCTTGTGGCGATCCGCGGCGTTTCAGCATCTTGCGGTGGGATGCTTGCAGCGCCTCTATCCGGTCGGCCAGCATTTCGATTGAACCGAAGTCCTCGGCGCTTGCGCGCTGCTCGCGGATCGCCTGTATTCGCCGCGCGATCGCGGCGCCAGCGACGGAAGGCGGATGCAAATTGCGCACGTCGTCGGCCGCGCGAATCCCGCGTGCACGCGCCTCCTCCGGGTGCGTGTAGGCGTGCCGCATCAAGGAGGCCGCTTCTGCGATATCGGGCTCGGCCCAATAGGAGTTAGCCGGGTACGGCTCACAATCGTGACCTACGGCACGTTCGCTGTAGCCGCAAAGATAGCTGTTCTCCGGGGTCATGAATTCCAGGTTGCCGGAATAAGCGGTCGCAATCGCCGGTTTACCCAACGCCATTGCTTCCGCTATCGTTAGACCGAAACCCTCGGAGCGATGTAACGAGACGTAGCAATCGCAGTGAGCGGTGAGCGTGTTCTTTTCGATGGGCGAAAGGTAGCCGTCGATCAGTTTAATGTCGGAATGACCACGCGCCGCGAATTTCAGCTTCTCCATTTCGCGAATTCTCTGGTCGCCGTTGATCGTTTTGAGGACCAATACCGGTCCCTCGCCTGGCGCAAAGGCGCGCCGGAAGGCCGCGATCAGGCCAAGCGGATTTTTTCGCTCCAGCACGCTGAGCAAATCGAAAACGAAGAGGAAGCAAAAGCTTTCTGGCAGATCGAAGTGCGATCGGGTGAGGGTGTGATCGATCTCCGGCTTCTGGATCGGGAGATGGAATCGCCAAACCGGCGTCGATGTTGCCTTCAGCAAAGTGTCGCGGACGAAGCGGCTTGCGACCCA
Source organism: Chthoniobacterales bacterium (assembly GCA_046262275.1). Lineage (GTDB taxonomy): Bacteria > Verrucomicrobiota > Verrucomicrobiia > Chthoniobacterales > UBA10450 > JACCTI01. The sequence goes on along the minus strand of JBHENA010000173.1, from coordinate 3,228 downwards.
AATCTCGTCCACATAGGTAAAGGCGTGGTGCAAGGCGGCGGGAAATTCATCCACTTCCCAAAACCAGACCGCGATATTGTGACGGCCCGCGAAAAACGCAGGCCCCATTCGCTCCGCGAACGCGGGGAGCTGGTCGGCGTTCACACAAACGATGTTGATGTCCACTGCGGCCTTCGGCGCGGCCCGTTTTTGAAACGGGTGGCTCTGCCGATTCGTGGTCTGCTCGTAGGAAGTGGTGGTGTAAGGAACGCCCGCGGCATCCAGCGCGGCGATCAATAGGCGCGCGGCTTCACCCATTCCGAGTTCTGCGCGCAAATAGCCGGCAACGTTTACCGCCACGCTCGGATTCGCGCCGTTCTCCTGCTGTCCGATTGTTTTGCAGGAAGAACTCCGCGCGTCGGGCGGGAGCAGAAGAGGGGAGGGATTCTCCTCCCGGTGGCCATGCCCCAAAAACCACTCGTGAAACTGCGCCGCTTGCGCGCCGAGCGGATCTGGAAATGCCACCTGCAAATCACTTCTCGCAGCGTGAATCGCGAGCATGTATCGCGTGATCTGCGGTCTCCCTTTACCTAACGGCTGATTCAGCCAATCGAGAAAAGCGGGCTCACCATTTGTCGTATAGGGATCAGGTGGCTCTGGATCCTTGCCGTTTTGATGATCCGATCGGGCTAAAGAGTAAAGCCGGCGCATATGGCGATCGATCTTCAATCCACTCGGCAGCAAACCGAAGCCCTTCCGGTCCTTCTCTTCCGCCACGGCAGCGGACACTTTTTCGTAGTAATCCCGGCATAGCTTTTCCACGACAGGGGTCTCGCTCAAAAGTACGCGCGGGTGGTGTCCCTGGTGCTTGCTAAGGAGGTGCGGCTTATCCAGTTCATAGCCGCTGAAGTTAAAAGCGCGCAACAGATCGCCATCTATTTCAACGTGATCGTCTACCGCGGTAAGCTCACGCCCGGCCAGATTCCAGTAGCCCAAATTCCACGCCGCCTCGCGCAGTACATGAACCGGAATCGACGGCGGAAGCTGATCGAGCAGTGCGCGGTTGATGGAGCGCGCCGCATCAAAATCCCGTCGCAAGCTTGCCATCCACCAATCAAGAAATGCCTCGCTGCCTTTGCCCACCGCGACGAATCCCGGCTCATGGCGGAAGCGCTCCGCCTCATCCGGAATTGCCTCCGCGTCCTTCGAGGAATCGCAGCGAGCCGCCAGCACGACAGCGTGTTTACGCACTAGATCACCAATGTCGTCGAGCGGGGCAAAAATCTCGAAGTGCGGATCTAAGCAGACAACAGCCATGGTGTCGCGGCGGAGGAGACTTCGTAACAGCGTCGCCTTCAAAGCGAGGGGAAGCTCGGTTGCGCTGTATATCTTGGGGACGCGGTGTGCGTCCTCCGCGGAGAGCCCAACGTCCTCCATCCCGAGGAAAACCAACCGGTTGGTCCCAGGTGCCGTTAAGGTGAACGCATCAGGAACGAGAATTGCAAAAGTGCAATCTGCGTGATGGTGTTGGAAAGAAGCGGCTAGGACTTTAGCCTGCGGTAGTTGGGCCAGCGGCGCAATGGTGCACGCCGTGATCGCGCTGCTTCGCTCTTTCGCAACTGCTCCATGCACGCGGCGAACGATATCAAGGAATACCTGTCGCGTCGAGGCGGAGGCTCTCACGCCAAGGAGCGGCAGCTAAGGGGATGTCTGCTTTCTTCCAAATGATGATGCGCTGGTCATTCGTCCGCCACAGAAAGGGATAGACAGGATTCGGCACTGTGCCAAAACTGGCGACCACGGGTAGCGCGGAAACATCGCGTTTCCAAGCGTCCAAATAGGGGGGCCAATCCGGTTCGACCGTGTGCTGGAGGTTCATCTCAGTGCCGACGAAATAATGGAGTCTTTCCTGCCGCAGCGTTTCGCGCGCCTTTGTCCAGGGGATGATTTTCACTTGGCGCGCGAGCCGTTTCCACTCCGCTGGCGTAATCGCTAGCTCACGCAACGCGACGATCGAGTCCATAGGCTGCGTCTCGCGTTGCAGCCAATCAATTGCCGAGATGCGTGTATCCACACGGGAAAGGCGGTCGCGGACATAACCTACGCTGGTTTGTCCCGCGGAAGCCGCGAGCAGCGTGCCAGTCGCCAGCAAGCCCCAGTGGCCCCATCGCCATCCGCCACGAACATTTTGCAACGAGGTAAAAAGCAGCGCCGCTGCCACACAGAACGGCGGCACGAGCGGAAGTAAGTTACGGAATGGTTGGAACCTGAAGCCGACGAGGGGCGCGAGCAAAAGGATCGCAAAGACGATCCAGCTCAGTGCGATGAGCCGCGTGCTCTGTCCCCGCAACATCAGCAGAATTCCGCCAAATCCCGCGACGACAAGCGGAATGCCCAGTTCGTGCTGTGTCAGAGCAGCGGGCCAGTAATCCGGCGGGAGGTGCAGGGTCTTGTAAAGCATGCCGGTTCGCTGCATGTCTCGCACAATCAGGTCCGGGTGGAAGATGAAGGCCGGCGTCGTGCAGAGCGCCGCCAGCAGCAAACTTCCGCTGGCCACAGCTACGAAAGACATCCTCTGCTGCCATGTCGCGCCTGCCGTCACGCAGCAGATCAGGAGCGCTGCGAAAACCGCGCCGGCCGTATATTTCGAGCTGACCGCCAGCCCCGCAGCAAGTCCGCCCAATCCGGCGTACCGCCGTGCGCGACGATCTGGTTCACTCCCGCTGAAGCGGAGCCGAGCCGCAACGTACAGGCTAACGATGGCAAAGAACGCAGCGACGGAATCGACGATTACGTTTGAGCTGCGCGACACCAGAGCAGGCGAGACGGCGGTGAGCAGCATGGCCATCGCACCAGCGACGGCACCTCCTAGTTCGCGCGCGAGCAGTCCGGCGACGGCGACTGTGCCGAGACTAATCAGTGCAATCACGATCCGGCCGACGAGAATCAACTCCGGCGGTGAGATCAGGTCGTATTCCACGCGATCCGCTGAATAGCGGTGTTTGTCGCGGGGCAGATCACGACGAAAACCATGGCCATGCGCTAGGCGGTAAATTGGATTACTAACGATCATTGAGCCGGTAACGAGGAAGCTCGGGAGCGTAGGGTAGCCGTACCAGCGGCAGTTGAGACTGCGCGTATTGAGCTGGTCGATGACTTGGTGGAGGACGAATCCTTCGTCAATGTAGTCGCTGTACGGCCATCCGGCACGGATCGGGGCGAAGCGCATCAGAGCAGCCACTACGAGGA
>JBHENA010000172.1:352-5155 GCA_046262275.1 Chthoniobacterales bacterium | reverse complement strand
CCCGCCGATAACCTGATCGTGCAGCGGGTAGATGGTACCGCCAAACCCTGTTTTGGCCTCGTAGTTCTCCGGGATGTCCCTGATCCAGGTCGCGTGCAGCGTGCTGATTTCAGCCTGCGCCTGTGCAATGGATACGCCGCGCTTCAGTCGCGCGATCACGCCGTAACTGCGGGAGCCGCGCGACTCGATCTCGTTCTTTGTAAAGGCGATCGGCTTCCAGATGTCGACGCGCTGCGCGAACGTGCCGCCCTGCACGTTGAAGAGCGGGACCGGGAACTCAAATTTGGCGGGCATGATGCCGATAACGGTGAAGGAGCGCCCGTTCAACGAGAGCTGCTTGCCGACGAACGACGGATCGGAGTTGAAGCGACGCTGCCAGAGCCGCGCGCTGATCATGACGACGTTGTCGTTTCCTTCGCCGCGCTCCTCCTCGCTGAAAGCGCGACCAGCGATCGGTTCGATGCCGAGAAGCGGAAACAAACTCGGCGCCACTACCGCGCCTTGAACACGCTCCGGCATGTCGCCCGCAGTGAGGGTGAAATCGATGTAATCAAACGCGGCGATCCGGTCGTAACTGCGCAGGAGCTTCTCGTAATCCAGATACTCGGGCGCGGAGACCGGGATTCGATCGAGCCCCTGGTTGGCGAATTTTTCCCAGATCAGAACCAGATCCTGTGGCGCTTTGTAGGGCAGCGGCCGGATGAGCAGTGCATTCACGAGGCTGAAGACGGCGGTGTTGGCGCCAATCGCGAGCGCGACGGTGATAACGGCAACGGCAGTGAAGCCGGGCGTCTTACTGAGACTGCGAAAGGCGAGGCGGAGTTCGTTCATGCTAGGGCAACACGTCAATGAGAAGCGGCCGCATCGTGTACAAGTCGAAGCCGCCATTCGGCTGGCGGCTTTCGATTCTACCTTCCCCATTGTTCGGGGCCGTGCTCTCGCTGGAACCGAACACCGCGTTGGCGATGAGTAACAGCAGGATAACGACCGCGCGTTTCATGGGCGCATCAGTTTGGCTCGGATCTACATCGGAGTCGGATTACCAGCCGGCAGCGTTACGCCGCCATCCGATTGTCTTCCACCACCCGGCCGTCGAAGAGGTGAACCGTGCGATCGGCGTGCTGCGCAAAACGCGCATCATGCGTCACCATGCAGATGGTGGCCCCGGCGGCGTGGAGTTCCTTCAACAGATCCATCACCGCTTCACCGTTGCGCGAGTCGAGGTTGCCGGTCGGTTCGTCGGCGAGAAGAATGGCAGGCTTTCCGGCAAGGGCGCGCGCGACGGCGACACGCTGTTGCTGGCCGCCGGAAAGCTGACTCGGCAGATGCTTGGCGCGATGGCCCATGCCGACGCGCTCGAGCGCTTCCTGCACGTGCGCTTTGCGATCGGCAGACCCCATCCCGCGATAGGTCAGCGGAAGCTCAACATTTTCGAAGACGGTAAGGTCGCCAATCAGGTTAAAACTCTGGAAGATGAAGCCGATCTCCCGGTTGCGGATGCGCGCGCGCTCAGGAAACGAGAGGTTCGCGACCTCGGTGCCTTTAAGCGAGTAGCTGCCGCCGGATGGCGTGTCGAGCAACCCCAGAATGGAGAGCAAGGTCGACTTGCCACAGCCCGACGGGCCGGCGATGGAGACGTATTCGCCTTTGCGGATATCAAGATGGATTCCGGAAAGCGCGTGCGTTTCGACTTCGTCGGTCAGGAATACCTTGGTGACGCCGTCGAGCTGGATCAGGGTGGAGCCGTTCGTTCCGTTGGTCGGGGAACGCATGGCCTGTTCGGGTGTTTCTTCAGTGGTGGGCATGGGGTTAGATTTCTGATTGCTGATTTCTGATTGCTGATTGGGCGAGCCGGCGCGTGCCGTTGCTCGTGTTGTTTCTCTGCGCGGACTTGTAGGTTGCAGCCATAATGGCCACCAACTCATTCGCTTCATCCAGCAGCGGCTGGACTTTGTCTCGTTTCAAAAGCCTGTCTTCGATGATCAACTCGAGCCAAAGCGCAGTTTCGTCCGCTTCTTCCTCGACGACTCCGATCTTCGCGATGAATTCAGCGCGCGACCTGCCGCGGCACGCTGCGCGGTAATTCGCCGCCACGCTCGTGCCGCTACGCACTAGTTGGCTCGCGAGCGCACGGCCTTTCGGACCCGTAGGCAAAGCGTCGACCAGCCGCATTATACGTAGCGCAAACTCCTTCGTGCGCTGTTTGAGTTGGTCGCTGTTCATCGGATCAAATCAGCAATCAGAAATCAGAAATTCGTTAGTTAAGGCGGATGCGCTCGTGCGCGTCCATCGCGCTGGTGTCGGAGAGAATTACCTGATCGCCCGGCTCAAGGCCGCTGATGATCTCGATTGTGTTGACCGAGCTGCGGCCCAGCTTCACCGGTGTCCGGACCGCTTCGGATGTGCCGGCGACGAGCTTGAAAATTCCGACGGTGTTGTTTTCCTGGCCAAACGCCGGGCGGCCTACATAGACCACGTTATCGAGACGCTCGAGCTCGATCGTGCCGTCTACACTTAAATCCGGACGGGCGCCTCTCGGCAGCTCACCATCAAGAGCAACGTCAACTCGCACTGTGCCCTGCTCGACCGCGGGGTCGACACGCACCACATGTCCGGGAACCACACCGTTCCGGGTATCGATCGATGCCGGCAGATTGATCTGGATGTCCTTGGCCTGCGTCTCCGCGATCTTGATTTCCGCCTTCAGCTTGGTGGGATCGGCCACGCGGGCGAGATTCGTGCCCGCAGTCACGCGCTGGCCCACTTCGACGGGAAGCTGCTGCAGGACACCGCTGAAGCCGGCCCGCACCTTCAACTGCTCCATCTGATCCTTGCGCATTTGCGCCAGCGCCTTGACTTGATCCACCTCGGCCTGCTTCGAGGCGATTTGCGGCTCAATCGAGTCGCGCGAAAATGCCAGACGCTTCTGCTCGATCGCGTCCCGTGCGGCCAGGTCTTCTGCTTTGATCTTTGAGGTCTTATGCGTGAGGTCGGCGACCAGACCATTCTTGGAAAGGTTGTCGTTCGTCTCGGCCTCCATTTTCGCCTGCTGGTATTCGGAGTGAACACGCGCCGCGCTCGATTCCTGTTCGAGCAGCTCGCGCTGAAGCGCCGCTCGCAAAGTGATAAGCTCCGCTTCTACCGCTTTAAATTGCGATTCCGCGTCGCGCGCCGCTTGCTCGACCTCCGGACTGGTGAGTTCGAGTAAAATGGTGTCGGGTTCCACGGGCGCACCTGGCCGCACCACGATCTTGTCGACGCGGCCTTCCGTCCGAGCGGCGATCCAGCGGATCTCCTCGGGCACCAGAGTGCCGAGACCACGGACCTGCCGGACCATCGGCCCGCGCTTCACGGTATCGATCCAGACGGTCGAGCGATCCACGCTCGGCACGGCCGGCTTCAAGCGAGACAGACCGAACGTGGCGAGGATCAAGCCCAAGACGACCGCGGAGCCGATGATAATGCGTTTCTGGCGCTTCTTCTTCGCCACGCCAGCGCGCGGCACATCCATGGCGTTAGTGGGCTGCGTGAATCCGCTCGGGCGCACGATGTTCTCTTCCGTTACTTTACGCTCTGGTTGCATCGTCTCAAAGCGGTCCGCTTACAAGACTCCGTAAACGAACTGGGCCAGACCACGCACGCCTTCGATCACCGGCACGGCCGCCGTCATGACAATCAATGCAAAGAACGCCGCCTCAGTCGCAAAGTGACTGCGCGCCTCGCGATTGAAATAATCTTTGCTGATCCCGCGAAAGGAAGGTCCACCTTTCCCTTCACAACGGCCGGAGAAATCTGCGACCGGTCCCTGGAAATGGTAGTCGGTCTTCGGCCAGGCGGAGCCCTTCCGTGCCGGAGCGAAGATGTCTCGCCGGCTGTTTGTATTCGGGTTTTGGATTGCAGGTTTCATCGTGGTGCTTGTCTGTGAGATGCACGTGGCATCATCGTTGGATTCAAAGGGTTTTTCTCTATTCCCGTGCAGCTATTGCAAAGGCTGTGCCACGCGTTTCGGGAAAGTTACAACTGGTTTGAGAAGAGCATTTTATAGTCATCGATCCTGCAACCGATTGGCGCCGGAAACACCGCTCATGGGATTCCGCTGTCCCGCTTGTGGGACGGCTGTAGCCGCCCCGCTGTGTCGGGGCGACCGGCGTGGTTTGCGACAGAGAACCTGCGCGGCGACACAGCGCCGCGGCTACACCGCGCACAGCTACTTCGGCAACCGCAGCAGCGCCTCACAGCCACGCGCGCCTTTGCGGTTTGCGAGCGTGAGGGAGCCGCCATGGGCCTCGGCGATTTGGCGGCTAAGCGCGAGCCCGATCCCGGACCCGCCTGGCTTGGTTGTAAAAAATGGCACGAAAAGATTAGTCGGATTCATGATCCCGTGGCCCTCGTCGCGCACGTAGAGCTCCACGCATTCGGAAATCTCACGCCAACCGACAACGACCCCACCGCCGGTTTCGAGCGAGGCTTCAACAGCGTTGCGCATAATGTTGATCAGGAGTTGCTCCAGCTGCGCGGCATCCGCGTGCATCGTTACGTGAGGTCCACCGGCAATCCGCACGGGCAGTCTCGTCTCCAAAGCCACGACGCGGCCGACTAGTTCCGGAAGATTCAACATCTCCTTCTGCGGGGGCGGCAGCCGCGCCAGGCGTGCGTAGGCGTGCATGAAGCGGCTCAACGACTCTGCGCGGGTCGCGATCACGTTCAAACCGCTTCGCGCGTCTTCCTGCCAATCCTGAGGCGGCGAATCTTTTTTGAGTAGCGTTTCAAGGCTCACCGCGATCGATTTGATCGGCGTAAGCG
>JBHENA010000172.1:0-318 GCA_046262275.1 Chthoniobacterales bacterium | reverse complement strand
TTCATTTCGTGCCCGATCACCCGCACGAGGCGCTGCCAGGCGTTACGTTCCTCCTCACGTAACGTGCGGCTGAGATCAGTCAGCACGACTAATTCGTGAGGCAGACCGCGCTCACGAAACGAACTTCGACGCACGCCCCACCGGCCCGAGCCGCCCGGAAACGCAAGTGTGAGCGGCGCGTCCTGGTCGGCCTCCAGCACGACCTCAAGCCCCAGTTCGCTCGCGCGGCGGCCGAGCAATTTGTCGATTGTACGGCCGAGAAGATTTTCCCCTGCGCGGTTGACCAGCCGCAACCGGCGGTCAGGATCGAATGTGAAG
>JBHENA010000171.1:4718-5163 GCA_046262275.1 Chthoniobacterales bacterium | reverse complement strand
GCGATGTTGTAGACGCGGTTTACCGCCTTCCGCTCCTGCACGAGTGCCGCGAGGAAATTCGCCTGCAGCACATTGTCGATGTAACAAAAATCGCGGCTACTGCTGCCATCGCCGTTGATGGTTGGGTTGCGGCGATTCAGGAGCTCACCGATCCAGCGGGGGATAACCGCGGCGTATGCACCGGTTGGGCTCTGGCGGCGTCCAAATACGTTAAAATAACGGAGTCCGACGCAGTCAACACCGTAAAGGCTGGCAAACACCTTTGCCTGCAACTCGTTGGTGACTTTGCTTATCGCGTAAGGCGAAAGCGGTTGTCCGACGAACGCTTCCTTCTTTGGAAGCCGCGTATCGTCACCGTAAACAGAAGAGGACGACGCATAGACAAAGCGTGACACGCGAGCGTCACGAGCGGCGATCAAAACATTCAGAAATCCGGTAATGTTAA
>JBHENA010000171.1:0-4708 GCA_046262275.1 Chthoniobacterales bacterium | reverse complement strand
GTGCAGGACGATATCGATCGAGTTGCAGGCAGCAGCGCAGACCTGCGGGTCGCGAATGTCTCCTTCGATGAAGCGAAAACGCGCCCAATTGTGATCGCCCACGCTCCTGCGGACGTCGGCCAGATTTTCTGCAGCCCCGGTAGCGAAGTTGTCGAGTCCGACCACCTGCTGGCCCAGCTCAAGAAGTTTTTCGACCAGGCTGCTGCCGATGAATCCAGCCGCGCCGGTGACGAGGCACCGTAAGGGCCGTGCGAGCAGTCGCTGTTCAACGTCAGTGAAGGCGGTCATGCTTGTCAGCTCGGTGGGCGCCTGTAATCGCGAGCACATTTTGAAACGAAGGCGAAGGTTTCGCTCGCGCAACGCCTCCACGAGTAGGACTGGGCGCGCTCGTAATTCGTCCACGCCAGCCGCTCGCGCAACGCAGCATCGCTGACCAGGTTACGCACAGCAGCGGCGATGCTGGCAACGTCCTCCGGATTAAAGTAAATGCCGGCATCGCTTCCAAGCACTTCCGGCATGGGCAGCCGATCTGAACAGGCAATCGGTAGCCCGGCGGCCATCGCTTCGATGAGGATGTTGGGCAGGTTCTCGCAGCTTGAGGCAAAGACGAACGCGTCCGCGGAACGATAGAGCTGAGGCAAGTCAGCCGATGCCACCGGCCCGCCGTAGCGAATGAAACTGCCTGTCGCATCCACCTCTTGCATGACGCGCTTCAATCCTTCCAAGGCAGCTGGATAGGCCGGTCCGATGAGGTCGAGCGACAGGGGCAATCCTTCCGTTCGAAGCTGTGCGACCGCGCGCGCCACCGTGCCCTGATGTTTGTAAACATCGACAATCGAGATGTAGAGAAGACGAAACGGTCGCTGTTCTGAATACTCGGAGATCGCCGCCTGTGGGCGTGGCGAACACCGGAAGCTCTCTTCAATTCCGTGCGGAATTACGGCGGTGCATCCATGCAGGCGGCCCGCCTGGGTCGTGACCTTCGACTTCGCATATTCGGTTAGAAAGATCACCCCGGCGGCGCGGCGAAAACTGCGGAGCTGTGCGTCGTGGAGCAACAGCAGGCGCAGGAACATCCAGGAGCAGCCGTACCGTCGGCGCTCCAGCGGCTCAAACGGCAGCATATTTCGAAACATCGTAATCACCGGTCTAATTTTCGTGATCAGTCCCCCGCCGGGGCTAAATAAGACGTCGCAGTCCGCTGCAGCGAGCCGCGGCAGCTCGGCGCGCCGCCACCAAGTCCGACTCGGCAGCGCCCCATTCAACGCTGGCACCTCCACCTGCCTGAGCCAGCTTTTCGCCACTACTTGTGCGACAGTGGACGAGCTTCCCCACACCGTTACACGGCTGATCCCATGTTCCTGTGGATTTGCCTCGCGCAAAAGCCCGACCAGGTGCGTAATTCCGCCGCCGGCGCGCAAATTCGAAGCGTCGATTCCGAGCCGCATTGTCGATCAAGAAAGATATTTCTCCGCCCACGTCTCGAAGACGAGCAGGGCGTAAAGGCGATTGCTGGCATTGATCTCCGCTGCGCCATGGCGGTGCAGGAGCTTTGACACTTCTGCGGGATCAAACAAACCCCGGCGCTTCAGTCGCGCCGCGCTGAGGACGGACTCAAGATGGCTTCGTGCTCCGTTCCGAAACCATGCGTCGAGCGGAACGTTGAACCCGTGCTTGCGGCGCTGCAGCAGATTGGCCGGGAGTAAATCCGCCACCGCGCTGCGCAACAACCGCTTCAGGTGTTTGGATGACCGCCCTGGGATTTTCATTCCGAAAGAGAGCTGGGCCGCGTACTCCACAAGGTGCTGGTCGAGCAGCGGGCAGCGCGCCTCTACGGACGCCGCCATGGTCATGCGGTCGACCTTCGTCAGCATCTCGTCGGTCAGCCACACCACGACGTCCATGCAGTTTTGTTCAAGCTCAGGATGCGGAGATCCAAGCGCTTTTACCGATTCCTCGAGGAACGTTGGAGTCGACGTGAAAGCCTGCCTGCCATTGCCGGAGAGGAGCATGCCGCGCTTTTCAGCTTCGGAAAACCCGCTGGCCCAGCCCAGGCGCCGCTCGCCGGAGGAGGCTCGGGCGGTCGCGGCAAAGCGGTTGACGCGGCTGGCCCACCGCCCGCGTCCGCCCGTTATGCTGCCGCCTAGAAAGCGGCTCGAGTGGAGCAACAGCTTGTCGACCGCGTTCGGCAGCCGCCGGTAGATCATCGCCCACCGCTCGTAGAGATAGTTCGGATAACCTCCGAAGATTTCGTCTCCGCCGTCACCAGTGAGGACAACGGTGACATGCTCACGGGCAGCTTTGGCAATCAGATAGGTCGGGATGGCCGAAGAAATCCCAAATGGCTCGTCCGCGAAATTGACCAGGTCGTTGACGATTTCGACAATGTCCGGCTTCACCACAAACTCGTGGTGATCGGTGCCGTAATGGCGAGCAAGCAGTCGCGCATGCGGCAGCTCGTTATGGGTCAGGGGCCCGTCGAAACCGATCGAGAAGGTCTTTACCGGCTCGCTCTTCAGCCGGCTCATGATCGCTACAACTGCGCTGGAATCGATGCCGCCGCTCAAAAACGCGCCCAGTGGGACTTCGGAAATCAGCCGTTTTTGGACTGCTTCGAACAGCAGATTGCGGATTTCGCCGATTGCTTCCTCCTCCGGCACAACTGCGTCGCCTACATGGCTGAGGTAGCTCCAGTATTGAGTGATGCGGCACCCGCTCGCGTCGCACTCCAGATAACAGCCCGCCGGAAGTTTCTTCGCGTCTTTGAACATGCTGTAGGGCGCAGGCACGACCAGCAGCGAGAGGTAATGAGCCAGCGCTTCGAAATCCAAATCGCGGCTGACCCGCTGGTCTTGGAGAATGGGTTTCAGTTCCGACCCGAAAATGAAAGCACCGCCCGTGTCGGCGTAATACAGTGGCTTCTTACCGAGGCGGTCACGCGCGAGAAAGAGGCGGTCGCCTCGGCCAGATCTATTCCCCTCGCGTGGCTGTCGACGGTCGTGAATCGCGAAGGCAAACATGCCGTCGAGATGTTGAACGCATTCGACACCGTCCTCTTCGTAAAGATGGACAATCACCTCGGTGTCGCTGTTGGTCCGAAAGAGGTGACCCTTGGCGAGGAGGTCGCCGCGCAACGCGGCGTAATTGTAGATTTCGCCATTAAACACGATTGAGATCGTGTCATCTTCGTTGCTAATTGGCTGATGCCCGCCGGCGACATCGATGATGCTTAACCGGCGCATGGCCAGGCCGACGTGATCTGAGACGTAGTAACCTTCGTCGTCCGGCCCGCGGTGTCGGATGGTGTCATTCATCCGGACGAGCTGGTCGCGCGTTACAGAGTGGCGCTGCTGATATTCAAAGACGCCGCAAATTCCGCACATTGTTTCTTTATTCTTCAGCCGAGGCTGGCAGAGCAATTTCCCGCAAGGTAGCGACGGCTTTGCTGGCAGGCCATGTTTCGGCCGTTGCTCGAGCTTCCCGGCCCATGCCAGCCAGTGCCGCCGGATTTGTCATCGCGCAGGTAAGCTGAGCTGTCAGATCCTCGAGATTGTTGCATCTGTGGATGAAGCCGTTGTGCCCGTGCACCACCCGGTCGACGACGGAGCCCGCCGCGTCCGAACCAATGATCGGCAATCCAGAAGCCATCGCCTCAAGCACTGCGTTCGGAAACGGATCGAACTGGGACGGGTGAAGGAAGATATCGCCGCTGCGGTAGAAAGAGGACAACTCGCGCGGTTCAAGCCAACCCCGAAATTCGACGCGCGACTCTATGCCACAACTACGGGCGAGCGCCTGGAGTGCCGCCTTATCTGGTCCTTCGCCGGCAATCAGGTAGCGGTACTCGCGGTTAGTACGCGTGCCAGCCACTGCAAGCGCCCTGATCGCGAGATCATAGCCTTTGAGCGCGTTGGAGAGCCGACCCGAGGACAGGAATACCAGCGGGCGACCAGGCGCTACGGACTCCTTTGCCGATTTCTCTGGCCGAAAATTCTCCAGATCGACGAAGAACGGAAAGTTCACCAGCTTTTCTCGTCGGCAGCCCATTTGCTCGAGAGCCGCGAGCGCGGGAGCTCCCGTGCCCATCACGTAAGTGGCGCCCCAGAACAGGTACCGTAACCACAAGCGCCGCACCGTCGCCTTTTGGAAGCTCCGTCGGATATCGAGATTTGGAGTGTCCGTCCAAATCGCGAAACGCCGACGCAATGCAATGAGGAGGTTCAGGAGCGAAATCGTGACCGCCTGCTGCCAGCCGGCGACGACGAAGAACCGATCGGCGTCTTCGATTGCGAGCCTGGCGGAAAGGAGGTCGACGCCCAGCGTTGGCTTCATTATGCGAGACGCAAAACCCTGCGCCATCTCAGATCTCCACGGGTGCGTGGGCAACACCGGCGCGACGAAGTGCACGGTCAAATCAAATGCCCGGTCAGCGGCAAGCGCGCGAAAAAGAAAGTCGTTGTACGGTGTCGGCTGCCATGTGATCCACTCAAGCTTCAGCGGTCGCACCTGCCCTGCAAGTAAGTATCAGCCGGACCGCAGGACCCCGCCGAGTCAGGGCTTTCGCGCCGGGGTGGGTTGTTTCGGGACCAGGCTTTTCCCGTCGGCCGCAATTTCGTACTTGTCTGGATCGATTTTATATCGGCCGCAAAGCTTGTAGAAGTTTGCTTCGGCGGCGCTGTTCACAGCCTCGAACCGCGCTTGCGCTGCC
>JBHENA010000170.1:0-5168 GCA_046262275.1 Chthoniobacterales bacterium | reverse complement strand
GAACTGCTGGTTCCGGAGGACTGCTGCGTCTCAAACACTCCGCGCGAGAACGAGGAAGCGCTCGCTTTGATGCGAAAGTTCCTGAAGGCCGACACGCGTCCGGCCGCGGAGATCGACCTGGAGCTTAGCCCAGGGAAACCCTAGCTCTTCTTTCCGCGACCGGTCTTGTCCTGTAGTTCCTCGATCTTTTTGGAAGCCTCCGCTTTGGTCCAGTTCTCGTTGAACTCTTCCTTCCCTTCGCGGCAGAGCGTCTGGAGATAAGAGCGCTGCGGCCCTGTCATGGGCTCATCCTTTGTCACCCAATCATCGGGATCTTTCTCCGGGTTCTGCATCGCTGGGGTCTGATCGTCTGGATTCATCAAGAGAAAGATCGCGGGCGCTTGAGCTCCTGGACCTACACGTGCGCCGGTGCCAATGTCAGGGCGGCTGCCGCTCTTGCGCCGGAAACTTCTGCGTGGCATAAGAGCAGACCTCGCGCGCCACGGCTCGCGGCAGACTCGCGATGCAGACCGCTTCCACTTCCTCTCCTGACCCGCTCCTGGAGACTCAGGTGTTCTGGGTCCGCTACAAAACGCAGATTCTGGCGGTGCTCCTGGTCATTCTCCTGGGGGTGACTGGTTTCGCCGGCTATCGCCTTTACAGCGCGCGGCGGAATGCGGCGGCAGCGGAACTGCTGGCTCGCGCGAGGGAAATTCCGGATTACCAGAAGCTCATAGCCGAATATCCGCGGACTGCGGCGGCGGCCTCCGCATCCCTGTTGCTCGCGGCCCGGCAGCGGGAAAAGCAACAATTTGCAGAGGCGAACGGGGTCCTTCAGGCGTTCATCAGGGAGAATCCGATGCACGAATTGGTGACGACTGCAAAGATGGCGAGCGCCGCCAACCTGGAGTCACTCGGCAAAGCTGATGAGGCGCTGGAGATGTATCGCCAGACCGCAGCCGAGTATCCGAACAGCTACAACGCGCCGCTCGCGCTCCTCGCGCAACTGCACCTGCTGAAGCAAAAGGGCCAGATTGATGAGGCGCGCCGCGTCTGCGAGACGATTCTGACGCAATATCGCGCGAGCCAGGTGGCGGCAGAAGCTTCCCGGCATCTCCGGCTGTTAAAGCCGTCGGCAGGGGCCGCTGCGCTGCCGCGCATGGGCGAAGCGCCACCCGCCGCCGCGGAGAGTGTCGCCTCGGCTGCCCCCAGTGTTTCGGCTGCGGCTGCCACGGCCGTGGCGTCGACCGCGCCCACACCTTAGAGGCGGCTAGCACAACCGCCGGCGGGCTATTCTCCGCGCGGGCACATAAATCGCTGCATTATGAGGCGTTGCAGCCTCCCGTAAAAACTTTGAACGAAAGGCGGCCACAACCTGTCAGTATTTCGATTGTTTAACCTTGTTAAATACTTTTAAACGGAGTAGAAAACCCAAGTTCCACGACCTGAGCGGACGTTCCGAAGGCTGGTCGCGCCGGTGCTCCACGTCCCCCCTGCATGAAGAGTTTTATGGCTGCCGAAGATAGCGATACTGGAATTAAGATTTACCTGCGAGAAATCGGGCAGATCCCGCTTTTGACGCCGGATCAGGAAATCGAGCTCGCCGCCAAGATCAAAAAAGGCGACCGCGAGGCTCGCGCGCTCATGATTCGATCCAACCTGCGGCTGGTGGTCAAGATCGCGCACGACTATGCGAATCTGGGCCTGCCGCTGCTCGATCTCATTTCGGAGGGCAACATCGGTCTGATGAAGGCAGTCGAGCGCTTCGATCCGGCCAAGGGCGGCAAACTCAGCACTTATGCAGCCTGGTGGATCAAACAGTCGATCAAGCGCGCCCTGGCCAATCAGAGCAAGACCATCCGGCTTCCCGTGCACTTGGTGGATAAAATCTCCAAGATGCGCCGTGTTTCGCTTCAGATGAGTGAAGAGCTGGGCCGCGAACCGACGGATGACGAGCTGGGCGAGGAGATCGGCATCGCCGCCGGGAAGGTCTCGCAGCTCAAGACCGTCTCGATTCGCCCTGCTTCGCTCGACGCGCCGATCAGCGACGACGACTCGACCGAGTTCGGCGAGATCGTCGGGGACGAAGAGGCCCAGACGCCCTTCGAGTTGCTGCGGGACAAAAACCTCCGCAACGAGGTGGGTGGCCTGCTCGACGTGCTCGACGATCGGGAGCGCAAGATCATCTTCTCGCGTTTCGGGCTGGACGGCGGCAAGCCGAAGACCCTCGAGGAAGTGGGCAAGAAGTTCGGCGTCACGCGGGAGCGGATTCGTCAGCTGCAAAACATCGCGCTCTCGAAGCTGCGCCGGGCGCTAAGCAAGAAAGAACGGCCGGTGGACGTAGAGCTGCCGGTGGAGGCCTAAACTAGGGCCGGAGTAGAGTTTCAGGAGCGCGCGGATGGAAACGTCCGCGCGCTTTGTTTATAGGGCTTTCTCCGGCTGAACTGGCGTCCTCTTGCAGGGCGCATAGATTCGCAGTCGCGTGGAAAAGTTGACCACCCCCACTACCGATCTGGGCGAAGTCACCGATAACGCAACGCTGCGAAGTCTTTATTTCAATCTGCTGCCGCGTCTCCAACCCGACGTCTGTTGCGACATCGGAGCGAATAATGGGGAGGCTGCGCTGCTCGCGAAAGCCGCCTCTCCGGCATCAAGTATTTATGCATTCGAGGCTAATCCGGAGATCTACGGTCGGCATTCATCCCGTCTCGCCGCTGAAGGCATTCATTACGAAAACCTTACTTTAAACAGCAAAGGCGGAGAGATCACCATCTACGCCCCGCGAACCTTATCGAAGGCATGGATTAGCGGAAGGGTGGTCGACGCAAAAGTGGTCGAGCCGCCCGATACGGGTAAAACCTCACTGCTTCTGCGAAATGAGGCCGCTACGTACACCGAGTTCAATGTCGCCTCGCAAAGACTCGACGACTTCTTCAGGACAGAACGGGGCACCCTCGATAACACGCGCTTTGCGCTTTGGATTGACGTGGAGGGTGCGGCAGATGCGGTCCTGGCTGGCGCGACCGAGGTCCTGAAATCCACCGCGCTGATTTTTATCGAGCTGGAGGGCTACCCCTTTTGGAAAGAGCAAAAGACCGCGTCATCTGTTGCTGAACGTTTGCGCCAGTGCGGCTTTGTTCCGGTCGCGCGTGACAAAGCTTTTGGTGACGATCAATTCAACGTTCTTTTCCTGCGGCCGCAATACCTGCAGCTGCTCGACGAGCATAAGGCCGTCTCGCCGGTTTCTTATCCGCAAAGCGATTTGCCGGTGTTTATCCCATCGTTCAACAATCCCACTTATCTACGCGGCATGGTGGAGCAGTTGGTGCGAGTTGGTCTGCAGAACATCACCATTGTGGACAACGGGTCGAGTTATCAGCCGCTCCTCGACTATTTGGATTCGGTAGAAGGCCAGTTCACGGTCCTTCGCCACAATACGAACCATGGGCCAAGGCATTTCTTCCGAAGCGCCGAGTTCTATGAAAAACTTCCGCAATGTTTCTGCCTTACGGATCCGGACCTGGCGTTGAATCCGAATTTGCCTGCTGACTTTGTGGAGCATTTGACCGCGCTGGTGCAGCAGTACCGGATCGGCAAAGCGGGATTCAGTCTCGACATCTCTGAACCTCACCGCATGCGCCCTGAGCTATTCCAAATCGGGGAGCAGCGCTACCGGATCTGGGAATGGGAGGCGCAGTTCTGGCAGACGCCGCTCAACACCGCCGGCCAGGATCCGGCCTATCGCGCGTTAATCGCAACGACTTTTGCCGTCTACGACAAGACCTTCTTCCGTCCCGAAACTCCTTTCGAGGCGATCAGAGTCGCAGGGCGATATACCGCGCGACATCTGCCCTGGTATTTGGATCAGCAGTTGCCCCCGGAGGAAGCGGCTTATTACCGCGCGACCAGCAGTTACTCCTATTACTGTGGTGAACCACCGCAACATTGATTCCGCCCCGCGGCCAGGCATCGGCAGCTCAATTCCGACACGCCTGCTGCGATCTTAGTCGCGGAATTCGTAGTCAGCCCGCGTCAGATTCCCAATCTTGGTTCGGCCCGCCGCCCACACCACGTAGCCGCGCAGCGTCTGGCGTTTCCCCTTTCGGACAAAGATGCCGCCGTCGTACGGCATCGATCCTGCGAAGGCGTGCTTCACCACCTGGCGGGGCGCACGGTAATAGTAACCGCCATTGTCTTCAGCCTCCAGCGAGTAGACGCCGCGCGGGAAATGGAAAGTGGCAATCGATGGTTCTTCGCGCAGCTCGATGAAGCGGGGCACCGCAGGACCGGCACCGGGCGGTAGTGTCCGATAATTCCGTTCCGAGGCGCAGGAGGTCAGGAGGAGGCCAATGAACAAAGAAGCCAGCAGTGGGCAGCAACGCATCAGCATAGCCGCGATGTTCTTGGGGCTCATTTCTTCGGCAGCAGTAACCCGGTTCCGACTGCTGAAATTATCCTGCGGCACGGGCGAACAAACCAGCGTAGCGATAACTTGCAAGCGAGACGACGCGCCCGCACCAGCCGCCGAAAATGGAATGGGAAATGGTCCCGCGAAGAAAGCCGCTTAGCCCAAACCGCGCTGCTTAAGTTCCCACACACGCAGAGCGGCGAGAAGCAGGCTCTTTGTCCGGGAGAGGGTGCCGACGGCGGCTTGCTCACGAACCACGGGTTCGGTAGGTGAGGCGGCCCGCCGTCGTTTGCGAGGTCGGCCGCGACGCTTCGCCGTTACTTTCGGGCGGACGGCGGAGTCACTGACTGGGAGATGGCCGCTGCTGTTCATATAATTTCTAGAAAGCAGGTCCCGGGCCAGCTCACAATTCTCGCCGTTTCCCCCAGCAGGAATACCGCTTGTGCCCAGTTTGGTTCTTCAGTCAATTAGGAGCCATCATGTCGAATCGAAAACTCGGCTGCCTGAGCATCTTTCTGTTCGTCGCGCTCTGCACCAGTGTCGTCTTCAACATGATCCTGGCGCTCGGCGCGTTCAGCCGCCTGAGCGGAAGGTCCCACCAACAGGAGCCGAGGGCCCGCTTTCGCGAGACAGTCCTCGACCGCGGCAGCCGCGGCAGCGATGACAAGGTTGCGGTTATTTCTTTGCGCGGCGTCATTAGTTCCTCGCTTCCGGGCAATGTCGGGGACTCGATGGTGGATGACCTGCGTTTCGCGCTCGAGCAGGCGCGAGAGGATGACGA
>JBHENA010000169.1:476-5177 GCA_046262275.1 Chthoniobacterales bacterium | reverse complement strand
CCGGTGTTCGGTTCGATGATCACGATCGCGCCGCGTTTCGCCTTCGCTTCCAGCGCTTTCTCCGCCAGCTCCTGCAATCGCACGTCCAGAGTTGTGACCACGGTGTAGCCGGGCACGGGCGGGGTTACGATCTTCTCAGAAGTCTTCCGTCCATCCTTGTCGAAGGTGATTTTGTATTCCCCGTGCTGGCCCGTGAGCATGCTGTTGAAAGTCTGCTCCAATCCCTCGCGACCCTCCGTCTCCGGCCAGAGCACCTCGTGGTTGTCGATGATGCCGTCCGGATTTCGGCTCGTCTTTCCACTATAGCCGATGATGTGACCGGCGAGCCTGCCTTGCGGATAAACACGGACGTAGATCGGCCGCAGCACCATGCCTGAGGGCAGCTTCCCTTTTAGCTGATCGTGCAGGTCGTCGCTCAGGTTCTGTGCGATCTCAAACGGCAGAATTCCACGGTTCCGGTAATGCCGGAGGATGAGGTCGCCCGAGACGGTGATCGGGCGCCCGAGCAACTTTTCGGCAGCCTGGATTTTTTCGCGCGCGAAAGCCAGCACCTCCGGGTCCGACAACTCGAGCGGCGTGGGAAAGCTGAAGGCGAGATTGTAGCTGAGCTTGTTTTGCGCGAGTGGAATACCATTGCGGTCGGTGATCTGCCCGCGCGGCGCCGGGATGTCGAGCAGGTAGGTGCGCGCGAGCTTCTGCGTCTCGTAGGTGGGGACGATCGTCTCATCCACCTGCGCTGGCGAAGGGCTCGGGCTCTCCTGCGCAAACACAGCCGCGCTCAGCAGCGCTATGGAGCTTGCGATGAACGATCTTTTCACGACGCGTAAACTGATAGCAGCAGAGTGCGTTTCGTAAATCGAACCGCCTAGTGCCGTTGCAGAAAGCGATGAACGTCTTCGGCCAGTTTCGGGCCGATGCCTTCCGTGGCCGCGATCTGCTCCACGGTCGCTTTCCGCAGTCGGTTCACGGAGCCAAACTTCCGCAGCAGCAAATTCTTCCGGTTCTGACTCACGCCGGGGCAATCATCGAGAATGCTCTCGCCGATCCGTTTCTTCATCAGCAACTGGTGGTAAGCGTTTGCGAACCGGTGCGCTTCATCGCGGATTCGTTGCAGCAAACGCAGCGCGCCCGAGTCTGGCGGGAGCTGGAGCGGCATCGCGCGGCCCGGCCGATAGATTTCCTCAAATTCCTTCGCCAACCCGATGATCGGCAACTCGTGTAATCCCAACCGCTGCAACTCGCGACAGGCAGAGGAGAGCTGGCCTTTGCCGCCGTCCACGATGATCAAGTCAGGCAGCCGAACCGCCACGAATTGCGGATTGCGGATTGCGGATTGCGGAGAGGTCTGTGCGGTAATGCGTTCCGCGATTTCCTGTGGCGTCTCCTGCGAAAAATCGCCCGCGCTCAGCGTTATCGCTTCTGCTTCACTTTCCGGTTTCCGGTTTCCGGTTTCCGCAATCCCCAGGAGCACACGCGCGTAGCGCCGCCTTACCACTTCCGCCATGCTCGCGAAATCGTCCTGACCGGCGACGGTGCGGATGCGGTAGCGGCGATAGTTATCCTTGTCCGGAACACCATTCCGGAAGGAGACCATCGAAGCCACCACGTGAGTGGTGGAGATGTTCGAGATATCGAAGCACTCCATCACGACCGGCAGCCGCGCGAGCTGTAATGCATCGGCCAGGGATTGCACATCACTCACTGGATCGATCGCGCTCGGCAAACTGTGCCGTGTGAAGCGTCGCATCGGCTTCGTCGTGCGGCGCAAATCCTCCAGCATGTTGCGCAGCTCGGCCGCTTTCTCGAAGTCCAGCTTCTCCGCCGCCTTCGCCATTTCCGCCTCCAGCGCGCCGATCATCTCCCTCGAATGTCCCTCAAGAAAATCACTCGCCTGCGCGACACGCTCGCGGTATTGCTCCGCGTTGATCTCGCTCAACCGCACCGGCACCTGGTAGGTCGAGGACTTCAACTCGCGTTCTGTCGGCGCACCCCGGCCAAAGGTGAGGACCCCGAATTTTTTGCGCATGAAGTTGAGCGTCTGGCGAAGAGCGCCGGCATGCGCATAGGGGCCGAAGTAACGCGCCCCGTCGTCTTTCTTGAATCGTGCCAGCCGAAACCGGGGCCACTCTTCAGTCGGATCGACTTTGACGACCAGGAACCGTTTGTCGTCCCGAAACGAGACGTTGTAGCGCGGCCGATATTCCTTGATCAGCTTACCTTCCAGCAGCATCGATTCGGGCTCGCTCGCCACGGTGTGGAATTCGAAATCCCACGCCGCCTCCAGCATGGCGCGCGTCTTCAAATCCGCCTGCGCGACCTTTGACGGCATGAAGTAGGAACCGACCCGCTTCCGGAGATCGCGCGCCTTCCCGACGTAGATCACGCGATTAAAACGATCGCGCATCAGGTAGACGCCAGGCTTGTGCGGGACTTCGTGGACTCGCTTGGTCAGGTCTGGTTTTTCTTTCGACGGGGTGTCTGGCACAACCGAAGCAGGGTCCCGTCGCAAATTTCAAAATGCAAACGCGCACATCGCTACTGTCGCGCGCCGCCAAGGGAAACGATCTCCCGAAACTCCCCGGCCGTGACCGGCTGAACCGATAAGCGCGAGAGGCGAAGGAGCGCCATCTTCTGGAGCGACGAACTTCGCTTGATCTCATCAAGTGTGACGGGGTGTTGAAGCGGCTTTTTTGGAATAAGATCCACAGCACTCCAGTCGCCTTCTTTTGCGGTTGCGTCTGGATAAGCAGTCCGCGCCACTTCGGCAATTCCGACGACCGCTTTGTCCGTGACGCTGTGGTAGAAAAGGACCTCGTCACCGTTTTGCATCGCGCGCAGATTGTTGCGGGCGGTGAAGTTGCGCACGCCCGTCCAGCTCGTCCGGCCGTCGGAGACGAGGTCGGCCCACGAATAGGCGGATGGCTCCGATTTCACGAGCCAGTAATTTTTCAACGCAGCTCGGCGAGCGCTTGGCACACGCGCCTCTACCATACAAGTTTGCCCAATGTCACGCGGCCTCTTCATCACCTTTGAAGGCTCTGAAGGCTGCGGAAAGTCCACCCAGGTGCAGCGGCTTGCCGCAAGGCTTGAACGCGGAGCGCTTCCATTTCTACTCACGCGGGAACCCGGGGGCACCGCGATCGGTGAAAAGATCCGCGAGCTGCTTCAGTTCGCTCCCGAAAGCGCTGCCATGCATCCTGAAACCGAGGTGCTTCTCTTTTCGGCCAGCCGCAGCCAACTCGTGCGGGAAACAGTCAAGCCCGCTCTGGCCCGCGGCGAGATCGTTATCGCGGATCGCTTTTATGATTCCACGACGGTTTACCAGGGCGTGGCACGGCGGCTGGATTCGAACATCATCGACCAACTCAACCGCTTCGCCGCCGGCGATTGCATTCCCGATGTGACGTTCATCCTCGATGTGGACGTCACGACTGCGCGCAATCGGATGCTGCGGCGCGTCCGGCCGGTGACCGCTCCCGACCGGATGGAACAAGAGCCGCTCGACTTTTACGAGCAAGTCTGCGCCGCCTACCGCACCCTCGCGGCGCGCGAATCCGAGCGCGTACGGCTGATCGATGGAGCCCGATCCGCCGATGAAGTGGAAAGGGAGATCTGGCAGATTCTCTCGAGGGGGTGGCCCGATACGTTCCAGCTACTGCAATCGCAAATCGCAAATCGGAAGTCGCAAATTTAGCAATGGCGTTTTCACCTGGAATCGCGTTCTCCCACCTTCGCCGCGCGCATAGTCAAAACCGGCTGGCGCATGCATATCTCATTTCCGGCGGGCCTGGAACGGGCAAACGCCAGCTCGCGTCAGGGCTGGCGAATCTGGTTAACGGCACCCAGCGGGAGGACGTTTTTGCGGCCGGCGCCTCCGGCGTTTACCTCGTCGAGCCAGAGTCGAAATCGCGCCGGATCGTGATCGAGCAGATCCGCGGACTGGAACATTCCCTGCAAATGAGAGGAACCGCCGGGCGACGGAAAGTAGCCGTCGTGGCCGATGCCGATCGTCTCCAACCGCAAGCCGCCAATGCCTTTTTGAAAACACTCGAGGAGCCGCCGAATGATTCGCTTCTTTTGCTCTTGAGCGCGCTGCCGGAAGCACTGCCGGATACGATCCGCTCGCGTTGTGTTCCCATCCCGCTGGCGCACTCAGAAGAGGCGGCTGTTTCGGATGAGGAGCTGGAGCTGATTGAAGTTTTGAGGAATGGCGCGATATCGCCAGCCGCAGGTGTGCAGAGCGCCTACCGGCTCGCGCAAGCTTTTCAGCGTCTGCTCGGAAGACTCCGCGAAAAGATCCAAGCGGAGAACGCCGCAACCCTTAAAAACGAGGAAGTCCGCTACAGAAATACCACCGACGGCGCCTGGCTGGACGAGCGCGAAGACCACTTCAAAGCTCTCACCGAAAGCGCCTACGTGCAGCGGCGCGCCGAATTGGTGGAAGTCCTTTTTCGCTGGTGGTGCGATGTCCTGCGGGTCAAGACCGCGGGCGAACGCTTCGAAATTCCGTCGGCCGCCGAGCAGACCCGCGCCCTCGCCGCGAAGCTGCCCACTTCGGAAATTCTGAAGCGGATCAGGCGCGTGGAAGAGCTGCGCGATCACCTTGGGCGAAATATCCAGGAAGCGCTCGCGATCGAGGTCGCGTTCCTCAGCATCTTCCGCTTTTGACGACGAGACGAACTCTCGCGGTTGGTCTGGTCG
>JBHENA010000169.1:0-466 GCA_046262275.1 Chthoniobacterales bacterium | reverse complement strand
ACGGCTTTATGGGCCGGGCGCATTCAAATGCGTGGCGCCAGGCCCCGCGCTTCTTCGATCTCCCGGCTGATCTTCGGCTGAAGACGATTTGCGGCCGCAACTCCGCCGCCGTGAAAAAGGCGGCTGGGCAGCTCGGCTGGCAGCATTGTGTAGGAGAGTGGCGAGAGATCGTCGCCGATCCAGAGATTGAGATCATCGACATCGCCACGCCTAACGAGAGCCACCGCGAGATCGCGGTGGCCGCGGCGCGCGCGGGGAAAGCGATCCTGTGCGAGAAGCCGCTCGCGCGGAACGTGGCCGAGTGCGAGGAGATGCTGGCGGAGGTGCGGAAGGCTCGTGTCGTGCACATGGTCTGCCATAACTACCGTCGCATCCCCGCGGTTGCGCTGGCGAAGGAGATGATCCAACGCGGCGAGCTGGGCGAACGCATCTATCATTTCCATGCGCGTTATGCGCAGGATTGGCT
>JBHENA010000168.1:5073-5367 GCA_046262275.1 Chthoniobacterales bacterium | reverse complement strand
CGTCACAATTCCAGTGCGGCCAGGGCGGGACACGGCGCGTCTTGTCGAAGTCGCGGCCATGGATCAGAAGCTAAAGTCCCTCGGCCGCAACAGCGCGGTAGAATTCAACGAGAAGCTGCTCAATTTGATGGAGACCAAGGAAACCTGATGGGCCTGCTGAATCGGAAATCAGGCGGACCCTCCCGCGGCGACAAAGTCGAAAAAGAGGTAACGATCGTAAACCGGCTCGGCCTGCACGCCCGGCCGGCGGCGATGTTTGTGCGGATCGCGAGCCGTTATCGCTCCGAGATCTGG
>JBHENA010000168.1:4622-5063 GCA_046262275.1 Chthoniobacterales bacterium | reverse complement strand
CCGAGAAAGTGATGGAAGAACTCGAGGAGCTGATCGCCGCGCGCTTCAACGAGGACTGAACTCGCCGTGCCGGACCGATCATTCTGAGTGAAGCGAAGCGGAGCCGAGAGCCTGCCGGTGGGGAATCGGAGCGAGGCAGCGCCCCGTAGTCCCGATCCTTCGACAAGCTCAGGATGACCGCCTTTGGCGCTGCCCGCTTCAACGAAGAGCAGGTCACGCGGCTTTCGTGACCGTCATTCTGAGCGAAGCGAAGCGGAGTCGAAGAATCGGGGAGGGAGGCGCCTGCCGTCACACCGGATCCTTCGCCAAGCTCAGGATGACGGCGTTTGGAGAGGCTCAGGATGGCACGTTTGGAGAGGTTTGGGATGACGGCGTTCGAGGGACCCCGGGTGACAATGGTATGCGCATTCCGTTGGCATGCTGTGCGGTTGCCACCGGCGG
>JBHENA010000168.1:0-4612 GCA_046262275.1 Chthoniobacterales bacterium | reverse complement strand
GGGCCTGATGATGCTGGCCGCTGGACAAGGCTCGAAGCTCCGCATCCGCTGCGAAGGCCCCGACGCCGAGAAAGTGATGGAAGAACTCGAGGAGCTGATCGCCGCGCGCTTCAACGAAGATTAAGTTCGGCCGCTAACAGCGCGTCGGTAAGCATAAGCCGCATCCTCCGCGGTTTTGCGCGGATTGACATGCGGGGTAGTCTCGCAGCCGTCATGAGTAGCGCGGACGCGATATCCGAAAGCCGCTATTACGGAGTGGGCGTTTCTCCGGGCATTGCCCGTGGGAAGATCCACGTCGTCAGGGACGACTTCGAGGAGGTGGCGCGGCATCGCATCACGCCGGCGGAAATCGCAGGGGAGATTGGCCGGTTCGAGGCCGCTCTCATCCAGACGCGGGCGCAAATCCTGGAGATGCAACAGCAGATTGCCCAGGCCATCGGTGCGAAGGATGCGGGGATTTTTGACGCGCACCTGCTCGTGGTCGAGGACCGGACCCTGATCGATGAAGTGCTGCGGAAGCTGGAGGCCGATCTTTGCAATGTTGATTATGTCTTCCAGCAGGTGGCGACGCATTACGCGGAGACCCTAAGCAAGATCGACGACCCGTATCTGCGTGAGCGCGCTCTCGACATCCAGGATGTGACCCGCCGCGTGCTCCGGAATCTTCAGGGCAAAGCGCCGAAAGCGTTCCTTGGGCTGAACGAGGCGCATGTTCTCGTCGCGCACAATATCACTCCTTCCGACACCGCCACGATGAACCGTGAGCAGGTGCTCGGCTTTGCCACCGACCTTGGCAGCCGCACCTCGCACACGGCTATCATGGCGCGATCGATGGGCATCCCCGCAATCGTTGGATTGCACGACGCGACGGAAAAACTGGAGACGGGGCAGGAAGTGTTGCTCGATGGCTACAATGGGCTGCTGATCCTGAATCCAACGCCGGATACCCTTTGGCATTACGGCGAGCTAAAGCACCGTCACGAACAGGTCGCGGAGCAGCTGACCGGACTTCGTGAAACGAAGTCAACCACGCGTGACGGTCGCCACATTGTGCTCTCGGCCAACATTGAGCTGCCAGACGATGTCGAGTCGGTCAGCGAAAACGGCGCGGAAGGCATCGGCCTCTACCGGACGGAATTTCTTTACCTCAACCGGACGACACTCCCGAGCGAGGATGAGCAGTACGAGGTTTACCGAAAAGTGGGAGCGCATGTCGCTCCGCATCCGCTGATCATTCGCACTTTCGACCTTGGCGGCGACAAGATCGCCACCGGGATCGACGTGGATGACGAGCAGAACCCCTTCATGGGGCTGCGGGCGATCCGCTTTTCCCTCGAGCACCTGGATATTTTCAAGGCGCAACTGCGCGCCATCCTGCGGGCGAGCGCGGCGGGAAACCTGAAGATCATGTTTCCAATGATCTCCGGTGTGCACGAGTTGCGCCGTGCTCTCGGCGTGCTCGAGGAGTGCAAGGAAGAGCTGCGGCAGCAGGGCTTGGAATTTGGAGCGGAGACAGAAGTGGGCGCGATGATCGAGATCCCGAGTGCGGCTCTCTGCGCCGCGGCGCTGGCGCGGGAAGTAGATTTCTTCAGCATCGGCACCAACGACCTGATCCAATATGCCGTTGCGGTGGACCGCCTGAACGAGCGAATTGCCCATCTCTATGAGCCAACCCACCCGGCCGTGATCCGGCTCCTGAAAATGGTGGCGGACGCCGCGCACGCACACAGCATCTGGGTGGGCGTCTGCGGTGAAATGGCGGGCGACTTGACCATGGTCCCGCTGTTACTCGGCCTAAAAATGGATGAGCTGAGCGTGAGCGCGTCGCTCGTTCCGCGGGTAAAACGCGCGGTCCAGAGTCTGACGGTGCCGGAATGCGAGCAGCTTGTGCAAGACGCGCTCGAGCTGGAGACGCCGACGGAGATCCTGGCGCGTTGTGCGCGCGTCGCCCAAGCGCATTATGCGGATCTGATGGGGTAGCTCTTTGACGCGCGAACGTGTCATCCCGAGCCGCGCAGACAGCGAGAGCCTGCACTGAGCGCAGCCGAATGTGGACCTCCCGGCCGGTGGGTCGACCACGCAAACACTCGGCTGTGTAACCTGCGAGCTTGTGCGAGATCCCTCAGCGTCTTCGCTGCTTCGGGATGACACTGCTCATAGGGTGGCAGAACTAGTTCCTGCGCTCGACAGTGCGCCGAACCTACTCCTCCTCTTCGCTCGACTCGGTTTCCGTCTCCGGATCAGGCTTTAGCCCTTCCTCTTCCATCTTCCGGAGCACGTCGCTCATGTCGTCGACCTCGTCCCAAACTTCCTGGCTCACATACATCGGGGCCTTCTGTTGCACCGCCATGGCGATGCAATCGCTTGGACGCGCGTCGAGCTCGACAATCTTCTTCTGCTGCAGCTCGTTCTCGGCCCGAATAATCATGCGTCCGTAGTAGGTGGCGTTCTTCAAGTCGTTGATGATCACACGCTCGACTTTCGCGCCGAGCGCAGTCATGAGGTGGCCGACCAAATCGTGCGTCAGCGGCCGCTCTTTCGCGATCTCGCGCATGAACATCGTGATCGCGCTGCCGACCGTCTGGTCGACATAAATGATGAATACCTTGTCGTTGTTACCGAGAAAAACGGCACACCCTCCGCTTGTGGGAAGGACGGCGCGCACCTGCACCTCAATGACCGTTTTATTCACGCGCGAGACGGTATGCGGTTCGGGTGCGAAATACAAGGGGTGGAGACGGCCCGCCCGCGGGCCGCAGTCGAAAAGCGATCGGCCCAGGCGACGTGGCGCGCGGACGCGCGGGCTGCACGCCAGTTTTTCGCGAGACGTGCTTGCATGTTCCACTCGCTGATTGATTATGGCGCTCTGCGTTCGCCGACGTGACGGAAAAGCCTAAGAGCGAGTGGGACGTTGAAGCCGCGACCGCCACTTATAACGTGGACGGCTGGGGTTGCGGTTACTTCTCAATCAACTCGCTCGGCAATGCTGAAGTGCGTCCGCTGCAGGACGCCGGCGGCTCGATCGACATCCTGGAGGTGGTCAACGAAGCGCGCCGCCGCGGTTTGAGTTTTCCGCTCGTGATCCGGTTCCAGGATTTGCTCCGGCACCGCGTGGAATCGGTTAATCGCGCCTTCCAAACCGCGATGGCTGAATTCGGGTATCGCAGCAGCTACCGCGGCGTTTTCCCGATCAAGGTCAATCAATTGCGTGAGGTGATTGAGGAGATCGTGGACGCCGGCCAGCAGTTTCACTTCGGGCTCGAAGCCGGGAGCAAACCGGAGCTGGTCGCCGCGCTCGCCATGCACAAGGACCCGGAAAGCCTGATCATCTGCAACGGCTACAAGGATCCCGCCTTCATCCGCATCGCTCTCCTCGGCCGCAAGCTCGGCAAGTCGGTCATCATCGTGGTGGAGAAACTCGAGGAGCTGGAGCAGACGATTCGCGCTTCGCAGGAGGTCGGTGTGGAGCCGCTCATTGGCATCCGTGTGCGTCTGCACAGCAAAGGCCGGGGAAAATGGACCACCAGCGGCGGCGAGAACGCAAAGTTCGGCCTCGACACCACCAGCCTGGTCGCCGCGAGCGAGATGTTACGGCAAGCGCGGCTCGCGCATTGTTTGAAGCTCGTTCATTTCCACGTCGGGTCGCAGGTGCCGGATATCGGGACGATCAAACGCGCGGTCCGCGAAGCAGCTCGCTATTACGCGAAACTGGCAAAGCTCGGACATGATCTCGGCTATCTCGACGTGGGCGGCGGGCTGGGCGTCGATTACGACGGCTCGCGCAGCGACTTCGACAGCTCGGCTAATTATTCGCTCCAGGAATATGCAAACGACGTCGTCTGGAACATCGCCGACGTGTGCGATTCCGAAGGCGTGCCGCACCCTGCGATCGTCAGCGAAGGCGGGCGCGCGATCGTGGCACACCATTCCGTGCTCGTAGTCGAGGCCTTCGGTTCAATTGAGAAAACCGCGCCGAAGTTGAAGGTCGAAGCCACCGAAAAAGATCACAAGCTGGTGCGCGAAATCATAGACGTGAAGCAGCGGCTCAAGCGCGGCAACCGTCTCGAGAGCTTGCACGACATCCAGCAGATCAAGGAGGAATCGCAGCAGACGTTCGACCTTGGGCTGCTCGATCTGGAATCAAAGGCCAAGATCGACACGGTTTACTGGCAGCTTGCGCAGCAGATCGTCAACATGCACCGCGGCCTCCGTTTCACACCCGAAGAGGTGAAAGAACTGGAGACCACGCTGGGGGACCAGTACATCTGCAACTTCTCGGTTTTTCAATCCCTCCTCGATCACTGGGCGCTCGGCCAGTTGTTCCCGATCATGCCGATCCATCGCCTGACCACCCCGCCCGATCGTCACGGCATGATTGTGGACATTACCTGTGACTCCGACGGGAAAGTCTCGAAGTTCACCGATTTGCAAGATGTGCGCGAAACCTTGCCGCTGCACCGGATCATTCCGGGCGAAATCTACTACCTCGGTGTGTTTATGGTGGGCGCCTATCAGGACATCATGGGCGACCTGCACAACTTGTTTGGGCGCGTGACCGAGGTGCACGTCTTTCTCGACCCGGATGAAGAATCCGGCTGGTACATCGAGGAGG
>JBHENA010000167.1:0-5372 GCA_046262275.1 Chthoniobacterales bacterium | reverse complement strand
CATCTCAGTCGATACCGGCAAATACTCGACCGCACCATTCCTCGCGCGCGAAGTGACTAACCGAATCACGGGCAGCGTCAGGAATTGAATCCGACGAGACGGACCAAAACGGCCGCAAACCCTATGGAACGTAGATCGCCACGCCTTCGAGTACCTGCCCGCGGCCTAACGGCGCTGCGAAGGAAACGCCAGTGCCGATCCCGACGGCGCTACGACGGCCTACGCTGACACTTGAGCCGCCAAGGCCAATGCCAATCAGCGGGCCGGGCCGCTCGACGACACCGCGCACCAGCACGCCATTTGCGCCTACAGCAGCCGCCTCCGCCTGCAAGCCCGCCAGCGTCTTTGATTGCACGACCGCAATCTCCTGAAAGCGCCTCGGAGCGTTTTCGTAGACGCGCACGCGATCGGGAGTCGTCGCCGGACGAGCAGCTGCCAGCATCCTCGGTCGTGTGGGAGTGCAACCGCAAACGCAGGCAAGCAGCAAAGCAACGGCGATTTGGGTCACAATTCGACTCATCCTTACAAGATAGGACGCGCTCGGCGCGATTCCAGTGCAGATCGCTCGGACGTGATTTAAGTGCGGTGGTCAAATGCAAATTGTTAGCCGCGAGCGCGTGAAACGCTGGCCACACGCGATTAATCCACGGAATGGACGGCAACGACAAAGATGCAGCCCCCGGAATATCGCCGCTAACCCAGTCGCCTGAAACCGAGACACGCGCCGAGCCCCGTGCCCGCATGCCGCAATTGCTGGATCGGCCTTTCGATGTGCGTTCCTTCGCGCTCACCGGGCTCTTCGTCCTCGCGCTTTTTTACACGATGTATTTTATGCGCGCGGTTCTCCTGCCGATCGTGCTGGCGCTGCTGCTGAGCTACCTTTTCAAGCCGCTCCTGCGCGGCCTCGGGAAACTCGGGATTCGGCCAGGCCTCGGCGCGGGGATTCTTCTTCTCGGGCTTGTGGGTATCATCGGTTTCGCGATTTCCTTCCTCGCTACTCCGGCGGCGGGCTGGCTGGAGAAAGCGCCTTATGGTTTGCAGCAGTTGCAGCAGAAGCTTTTGCCGCTCAAGAAACCTATTGCACAGGTTGCGAAGGCGAGCGGCGAGATCGAAAAACTCGCCGCGCCCGGCGATCCACAGGCGCCGGCCGCTGTCACGGTGAAGCCGAGTCCGATCAGCGATTCGCTTTTCGGCCGCACGCCGGAGTTCGCGATCAGCACTGTTTTGCTGCTGATCCTGCTCTACTTCCTTCTCGCTTATGATGAGGTTTTTCTCGGAAAGCTGATCAAGATGATGCCGCGCCTGAAGGACAAGAAGCGCGCTGTCTCGATTGCGCACGACATCGAGAGCCACGTCTCGCGTTACCTGCTCACGATCACGTTAATCAATGCCGGTCTGGGCGTGGCGGTGGGGACGGTGGTCGGCTTCCTCGGCTTGAGCAATCCGATCATGTGGGGCGTGCTCGTGGCGGTGCTGAACTTCGTCCCCTATATCGGGGCCCTCACCGGCATCCTCTGCATGACAGTGGGCGCGGTCCTGAGTTTCGATAGCCTTGGCTACGCGCTGCTATTTCCTGCTGCTTACCTGACGATTGCGACGATCGAGGGGAACCTCGTCACGCCGTACGTAATGGGGCGTTCATTGACGCTCAATCCCGTCATCATTCTCTTATCGCTGACCTTCTGGGGCTGGATGTGGGGAATCGTGGGAGTAATCCTGGCCGTGCCGATTCTCGCCGCCTTCAAAATCTTCTGCGCTCACATCGAGGAGATGGAGCCGGTGGCGGAATTTTTGAGCTAGCATCTGTCAGGAAGCTCCGCGGGGTTTGCCACGGGGGAGAGTTGAACTCCCGACCAACCCCGAAAGCTTTCGGGGCTGCTCTATGGCTGCTGTTCAAGAGCGTAGATAGCTAGCCGCGGATTCTTCTTCGCCTTCAGGTCACTGGCAAACATCTGGAGGTCTGTTGAGAAGCTGCTGTAGCCGCCTCGCTGCGTCGAGGCGCCACTGTCCATCCGCGAGCCATGCGGAGAAACGGCGACGCAGCGCCGTTGCTACAACAAAGATTTTGCAACGCCCGGTACGCAAATTCTGCCAGGGGGGAGAGTTGAACTCCCGACCAAGGGCTTATGAGTCCCCTGCTCTACCACTGAGCTACCCTGGCTTCAATTCTTGCATACTCTTCCGCACGGACCCAACCAACCCCGAAAGCTTTCGGGGCTGCTCTACCACTGAGCTACCCTGGCGGTTGCGCTCAAGATTCGGCACCAGCAGGGAATGTGTCAACGATCCGGACTTGCCCCGGGCGACGGCCAGGCTGTCTTGCCCACATACGGCTCGAGCGCCTTCTGTTCCCCGCGCAGCGCCGCCATGAAACAGACCCCATCCCGCACTTGCACCGCCCCGGTCCAGCCCTCGTGCTCCACGAATCGCCAGCCGGAAAATTCCAGCAGCTTCGCGTCTTTCGGGTTTCGTTGCGCCGGGAAGAGGAAGAACTGCATCCGCTTTTCCGGGACCGTGATCTGGGCCACCCGATGCCCTTCGTCGTCGTCGAAAACGCGCAGGCCGGAGGTCCGCATTTCCGCAAATTCCGGTGGCACATCGTAGTGCTCGAGGCGGTACTTCATGAAGAAGAAATCGCCCAGCGATCCGGCTTGAGCTTCCACGGGATCGAGGGCCACGCCCCGCATCGAGCCGGCGATCGTCAACAGTTTCCGCGCGGTGCCGGAGCCGGGGAATTCGTGCATTCGCTCCAGGACGACGAACACGGCCACTCCGATGATGACCAGCAGCGCGAGCGCGATCGAGAGGACCACTGGATTGCGAATCGCTCTTTTCCAGCCCCGCTTTTTCTGCGGGATCAATTTTTCGTTCCGGAACCACTCCGAGATTTCGTCTGAGACAGGAATGTTCTGAACGAGCGCGAGAATCGCCCGATCGAATGCTTGCTGATGGGAGAACTGCTTCGCTTGCGGTCCGCCCCGGCGCGCCCGCAAAACCGCGACGCGCATCCGGCGGTCCGTCCCTGGCTTGTCTGTGATGGGCGCAAAACGGGCGAGCACCCTCTCGCGGCGGGACATGCGGAAGATACTCATTCGTCTTCGTAGTGCGGACTCACCGCGTTGAGCCATGCTTGAAATTGGCGTCGGCCGGCCACGACCAGGCTGGAGAATTCGCTCGCTTTCAACTCGAGCAACTGCAGCGTCTCGCGCGGAGTAAATTCATCCAGGTAATAGGTGGCAAGCGCGCTTCGTTGCGGCTCCGGCGCGGCCGATATCCAGACGGCCAGTTGCTCCGGATGCAGTTGCTCGATCTGAGCCTGAGCCGAAGGCGCGATCTCAGCTTCCTCCAGCGCGCCGGGCTCTGCTTGCAAACCCGCCTCCGCCAGTGCCACGCAGCGCCACCGGGCGTCGCGGAAAAACCAGAAACGGTCGGTGGGTGCCTCCCCCTGCGCGGCGCGCAAAGCCGCTTCGCGCAATGTGCCCTGAAAAGCTTCCTGCGCTTTCGCGGCATCGCCCGTCATTAAAAAACAGAACCGATAGAGCTGCGGGAGATTTTCGTTCGTTTCGAGCACGCGGTATTCTTCGAAAGCACGAATCTTACGCGCGTCGCGCGGCGCGACAAGCACCGGCTGCCGAGGGCGCTCGCTAGCTGTAGCCGCTTTCCTGCGGGAACGGAGGAACGCTCCCGCTAATTGAAAATCCACGCCCGAAATCGCGCCGCGCGCGTGCTGTTAGGGTTCGAGCGACGCGTCTGGGGAGCGCACGGTTCTACCGTGCTGGTTTCGGCATTCTGCCGAAACGGACTTTTCTGCAGATGGTGCAATGTCGTGGTGCGGCGCTGCAGGAAGTTCGTGATCGCAGAATGCGATCACCAGCACGGTGAAACCGTGCGCTCCCCAGACCTGCCGCCGCGCTACCCGAAAGGTCAGCGCGCGAGCCTACACAAGCGGGACGCCAAACACATACTCGCGCCGGCCGCCGGGCTGCGGCTAGAGCGTCCTTAGCCGGCGCGCCACTTCCAGCGCATTTTCACGGCTGTTAAAGGCAGAGATGCGGAAATGGCCTTCGCCGCAGGAACCGAACCCGGCGCCTGGGGTAATTACGACGTGCAAATCGTTCAGCATCCGGTCGAACATTTCCCAGCTGGTTAGGCCAGCAGGGGTTTCGACCCAGATGTAGGGAGCGTTCCGTCCTCCGTAGACGCGCAATCCGGCCGCGCTCGAAGCTTCGCGCAGAATGCGCGCGTTGCTCATGTAATGCTCGATCAGGCCGCGGACCTGCGCACGGCCTTCCTCGCTGTAGAGCGCTTCGGCGCCCCGTTGTACCGGGTAGCTGACGCTGTTCGCTTTCGTGCTCCAGCGGCGATGCCAGAGCGGATGAAGCGGAAGCGAGCGCCCATCTTCCGTCTGCGCCCGCACGCTCTTCGGCATCACGGTGAATCCGCAGCGCACGCCGGTGAAACCGCCCGTCTTCGAAAAACTGCGGAACTCTATCGCGCATTCATGCGCTCGGGGGATTTCGAAAATCGAGTGCGGAATCTCCCGCTCGCTGATATACGCCTCGTAGGCTGCGTCGAAAAGCAGCAGGGCCTTGTGTTCGCGCGCGTATTCCACCCATCGTGTCAGTTGCTGGCGCGAGGCGACCGCTCCAGTCGGGTTGTTCGGAAAGCAGAGGTAAATCAGGTCCACGTGTGCGGAGGGCGGCTCCGGGACGAAGTTGTTTTCGGCGGTGCAGGGGAGATAAACGATCCCTTCGTAGCTTCCGTTTTTCCTGCCGGGCCCGGTGTGTCCGGCCATCACATTCGTGTCGACATAGACCGGATAAACCGGATCGGTGATCGCCACCTTGTTCTGATCACCGAGGATATCGAGGATGTAGCCGCAATCGCACTTCGAACCGTCTGAGAGGAAGATCTCGTCATTCGCAATCTCGATCCCACGATCCCGATAATCGTGCTGCGCGATCTTTGATCTTAAAAACTCGTAGCCTTGCTCATGTCCATAGCCGCGAAAGGTCTCCCGGTGCGCGAGTTCTTCGACCGCACCATGCATGGCCTTGATGACTGCCTGTGGCAGTGGCTCTGTGACGTCGCCTACGCCGCAACGGATCACGTCGCCGGCAGCTTCCGGATGTTGTTCGCAAAACTCCCGGACCCGGCGGCTAATTTCCGGGAAAAGATAGCCGGCCTGAAGCTTAAGATAGTTCTCGTTTAGATAAGCCATGGTTTACACGCACCGACGTGTCACCCGGCTGTCATGTCGAGCGGAGCGCAGCGGAGTCGAGACATCCTCACGCTATTGCTTTTCTCATGCGCAAAGCGAATAGCGAGAGATCCCTCGACTCCGCTCGCGATACAAAAAGAAAATGATTGCG
>JBHENA010000166.1:0-5395 GCA_046262275.1 Chthoniobacterales bacterium | reverse complement strand
CCCGCCCAAAACGAAGGGGTAAATCACGGCCGCCGGATCGTTCGCGATCGTCAGGGCGCCAATCAGAATCGCGCCGATCAGACTCACGGCGTAGGTCTCGAACACGTCCGCTGCCATGCCGGCGCAATCACCCACATTGTCGCCCACGTTATCAGCGATGGTGGCGGGGTTTCGCGGATCGTCTTCGTCGAGATTGCTCTCGATCTTGCCCACCAGATCAGCCCCTACGTCTGCCGCCTTGGTGTAAATGCCGCCGCCGAGACGCGCGAAGACGCTGATGAGACTCGCGCCCAACGCCACACCCACGAGGCTCGGAACTTCGTGGCCCGGCACGAGCGTTTTAGCCAGCGTGTAGAAGAGACCCACTGAGAGAAGGGCCAAACCGACGACCAGAAGGCCGGTCACCGCGCCGCCATTGAAAGCAACGCGCAGAGCAGACGTCCGCGAGCTGCTCGCCGCCTGCGCGGTGCGGACATTGGCCAGCACCGCGATCCGCATCCCGATGTAACCAGCCGAGAGCGAGCAAAACGCGCCGATCACAAAACCGATCCCGGTGGCCGCATCCCTGAAGATGGTCAGAAGGATGAAAATGACAGCCGCGATTGAGCTGATCGTGACGACCTGCCGCCGCAGATATGCTTTCGCGCCTTCCTGAACGGCGCCAGCGATTTCGCGCATCCGCTCATTGCCGGCGGAGCGGCTGATCACCGCCTTGATCAAGAAGAAGGCAAAGGCGAGACCCGCTGCGGCGCAAAGCATGGAAAGCGTGACGCCGAAATCCAGGATTGAGAGGGCGAAAAACATCATAGGCGGGTCGGTTTAAAGTGGAGGACATTAGGGACTTTTAACCCAGTGGCAACCGGCTAAGAAGCTGTTGTAGCGACGCCGCTCTGTCGGCGTACGGCGCGCGCTGTCTGAATGGATGCCTCTTTACGGCGACAGAGCGCCGTCGCTACAACAGCGGAACTCGTTTTGCTATAGCTCGAAAAACGAGCGCAACCGTTTCATGAATGAGGCGGTGTACTCGCGTTCCTTATCCGCGCGTTGCTCGGGGAGATCCGCTTCCTTCACGATCCCTTCGGTCTCGATCTTCCGCTGCGCCAGGAGCGCGCTCAACTGGTTCAGACATTGCGGCGCGGTCCGGAGGAGCTCGGCCATGACCGGCTTGCTGATTTCGAGCACCTCGCAGTCCTTTTCCGCTCGCACTGTGGCAGTCCGCGGCTCACCGGTGAGGAGCGACATTTCGCCGAAGCAGTCGCCCTGGCGTAGGACGCCTACGCGTATGAGAGAGCCGTTCTTCGACACCGACACCTGCGCGCTTCCGCGCAGCAGGACGAACATGGAATCGCCTTCCGTTCCCTCCTCGATCACCGCTTCGCCGCGACCGAAGTGATTGGCCTCTGCGTTGCGCAGCAATGCATCGATCTGCTCATCGCTCAGGCAACTGAAGAGCGGCTCTTTGCGCAGGATCCCGCCGGCCTGCGCCTGCACGTCGCTCGTCGTGCCGGGGGATGGCTTTCGCTCGATCTGCAGCGTCCGGATGGGGAAGGGGATGTTGATCTTCCGGCGCTTGAATTCGTACCAGACATTGGTGCGAATGGCGTCGCAGATGTCGTTGTAGAAAGCGTGGTTGGCCATGTTGAACTTGATCTCGTAGAGAATTGCAGAGTCGCCGAAGTCTTTCAGGAAAACCTTGGGAGGCGGCTCCGGGACCACGCCTTTAGCCTGCAGCGCGGCCCGCAGCAGAGCGTCCTTCACGCGATTGGGAGGGACGGTGTAATCCGCGCCCACCGTGACGCGCATGGCGTGCAGAGCGCTCGGGTAATTCAGGTTCGTGATCGTCTGTTTGACGATTTCGTTATTCGGAATCTGAAGCGAAATCGCGTCGTTCGTGCGCAGCCGCGTCGAACCCCAGTTGATCTCCATCACCTCGCCGTAGATTTCGCCTACCTTGAGCCAGTCACCGACTTTGTAGGGGCGCTCGATCTGCAGCGACATGCCGGCGACGAGGCTGCTGAGAATGTTTTGCGCCGCGAAGCCGAGAATGATCGCAATTACGCCTGAGCCGGCGAGCAGGCCTTTGAGCTGCGTTTCAGCGTGATAACCGATGCTCAGCACGAGGAGCAACGCGATCAGATAAAGCCCCATCGCGGCCGTGTCCCGCAACAGTCGCGGGATGATGGTCTGCCGTCTGATCTCGAAGTAGTAGTCCCACAGATAACGGTCGATCAGCGCCACGACCACGGCGGTGCTGAGGAGAACAAGGAGCGCGCCGACATGACCGCGCCACGAGGTTTCCAGCCCGTAAACTCCGAGAGCCGCGTAAAACGCCAGGGTGAGACAAAAGAGCTGATAGAAAACGCCGAACCGCACTCCAGCGCGGCGCTTGAGCAGCCGGCCGATCGCCAGAGTGACAAGGTAAGTTGCGACGAAGACCGCGACCGTTACAAACGAATTGTGCCTTGGCAGGAGACCCTCGAACATTAGCGAAACGCGAGAGTATCAGCGCGGGCCGGAGTGCGACAAGTCTCCTCGTGGAAAGTAACCCTCGGAACAGACAGGTGCGCTACCGCGGCGACACAATCAACCACGCCCAGCCTGCGAGAAAACAGAGCCCTCCCACGGGCGTGATCGCGCCCAGCCATCGAAGATTGGTGAGCGCCAGCAAGTAGAGGCTGCCGCTGAAGAGGACAATGCCCGCGATGAGCAGGTAACATGCGCCACGGTTGGCCATTCCGTTGAAGGTTAAGGCAACGAGAGCGACGGCGTGTGCGAGGTGATAAAGCACGGCCGTGCTCCAGATCTCCAGGGTGCCCTTCGCCTGCAGGATGGCTTTGAAGCTGTGCGCGCCGAACGCGCCCAAAGCCACCGCTGCGAAACAGAGCGCGGCTGCGATCCGAAACAGCGTCATCCTGCTCTCACGGCCGTTTTCCGCTTCGCCCGCGCTTCGACCAAAATCGCGCGAATCGTCTCGAGCGGCAAGTCTTCGAGCTTGCGGAAGCGAATACAACGCTTGCCGGGCCCGGCTGTTTTCGCTTCCGATTTCACGAAGGACGCCAGCAGAGTTAATCCAGACGGCGATTCAACTTCCAGCGTTTTTCAGCAGTCAACGTCGTCCGTCCCGAGAACCAGAATGGCCTTGCGTGCATTTCGGGCTTTTCCCTAGCATGGGGGCCTCCGGGTCGAGAATGAGCCAAACACGCACGGCCGAAATGCCTCGAGCGCTGAGAAGCACTGCATGGAGCGCAAGTTCGCTCTGGACCCGGCCGAACCGGGCGCAGGCGCTTCTGGTCTTCGCGGGTGCCGCCGCGTTCTTTGTCGCGCTCTTGAGTTTTGTCCTCTCCGGTCGCGCCGCGGTCCTCATTCTCGATAAACACGCGGCCTCGCATTTCCCCTATCCGTTCACGATCCAGAACATCATGCACGTGATCTTCTTCATGGGGCTGGGGGAGCTCTTTGTTCGGTGGCGGATCGCCGCGCGAGAAAAGCGTTTCCTTCAGAAAGGCTTTCTTCCCGAGGACGACCAGACCGTCCTCGGCGTCGAAGACCTCGGGCCCATCCGGCGGCAGGTCGCCAATCAGTTCGATCACGAACACGGCTTCCTGCCGTCGCTCATCAACATCGCGGTGCTGCAATTCCAGTCCAGTTCCTCGGTGGAACAAGCCGCCGGGATTATGAATCAGCACCTTGAGCTGATCAGTCATCGCGTGGACCTGCGCTATGGGCTTGTTCGTTTCATCGCCTGGCTCGTGCCGACGCTTGGATTCATCGGCACCGTCTTCTCGTTAGGCGCATCACTTGCCGGCGCAGCCAATCCGAGCAAGCCGCTCGATTTGAAGGATATCGCCGGCACGCTCGGCGTCGGTTTCGATTGCACGATGGTCGCGTTGGCCGAGAGCGCGATCCTCGTCTTCATCCTCCACCTCGTGCAGGAGAAGGAGGAAGGCGCGCTCAACAGCGCGGGCGATTACACGCTGCGCAATCTCATCAACCGGCTCTACGCCGGGAGCTGAGTCACTCGCATGAGGGCGCGCCCCCGCGAGATCAACATCTTCAACATGTCCCTGCTGGACATCCTGTGCGGAGCGCTCGGCGCGTTCTGTTTCATGATGCTGGTCGCTCTCCCATATTACAAGGGACCTGGAGGCGCGAAGCAGAACGAGCAGGACATCCTGGTCATTATTCAGGAGATCGAGATCCTCCGTCAGCAGATCAGCGACCCGACGAAAGCAGAGGAACTGAAGAAGTTGATCGAGCGCTTGAAAGCGCAAATTCAGCAGCTCGAAGGAGAGCGCAACCTGCTCGCGAACGAAAACGCCAAACTGAAGATGGACGTTGAGACTGCGAACAAGGCGGTTGTCCTGCTCAACGACCAGCTCGACGAAGCGGAAACCGAAAACGAAAACCTCGAGCAGGAAAACCTCGAGCAGAAAGCGGCCCTCGCTGCGAAGAAGCCGTTCGCGGTTATGGCTACCACGAGCGACTTTCAGCAGCCGGTCGATCTTTACCTGGAACGGACCAGCTTCATCGTCATGGGCGCGCCGTTCGAACGCTTCAATCCGGCAGAAGGAGTCCACCGCAGCCCCGAGGCCGACGACGTGAACGCATGGGCACCAGAACGCGGCGTCACGTTTTGGGTGAATGCGAACGCGAGACCGGGAAGCGGTTATCGGGTTTTTCTCAAGCACCTGAACGTCGGACAACCACGCCCGAGTCGAGATTCGACTGTGAAGCTGACGTTTTTTGGGAACTTCGCCGAGCGGCCGCCCACACCTTCCTTCACCTTGAGCGGTGTACGTCCATGGCTTCTCGCCGGCCTTTTGAATATCGACAGCGCCGGCGAAATCTCCTTCAAGGAAGCGACGGAGCAGGAACGCGACGAAGCCTGGCGACGCATCACCCAGAGCGAGCCGCCGCCCAAGCCCACGCCAGGAGCGACAGCCGCGCCTGCGGGTACACCGACTCAGGAAGACAGGGAGCGTTGGCGCAGACAAAGTGACGAGGAACGGCGGAAATACGAGGAGCTGCGCCGCCAAAAGCAACAGCAAGGCGGGACGCAATCTCCCGCGGCAGGCGCAAGTCCCGACCGCGGATCGGACGCAGCGGCGCGTGCCTTGCGGGAGCGCGAGCGCCGCGAACGCGAGGCGCAACCGACCGCTTCTCCGCAGCCATGAAGGCGAAGCGGATTCGATGCGAATGCGGGCGGGTTTACGAGCCGGCGAAGACGCCGGTGTGCCCGGGTTGCGGCGCGGAGGCGAATGTCGCCACATTGGTTGCGCCGAAGGCGCCGGACGAGGAACGCAAAGGGGCGCCTCCGCTACCACTGGATAACGACGTTGCGGCACCGAGTCCATTTAACGCGCGAGTGTTGCTGATCGCGGGCGCAGCCCTGCTC
>JBHENA010000165.1:5146-5439 GCA_046262275.1 Chthoniobacterales bacterium | reverse complement strand
ATCCCGGGCTGCCCCGGCGTGTAGGAGAAAGCTGAAATCCCAAAGACGAGCCCGGCCTCCTCGCGCACCCGGCGGTAAAGCCGCGAGCTACGGCCCTCGCCCAGAATTGTGGAGAGCAGATCGAGCGCCGGGACATCCGGATGCGTGATCTCCGGAATGTGCCAGGCGAGCGAAAGGCGGGTTAATTCGGTCGCGAATTCCTGGTGCACCTCCCGCGTCCCGAGCTGGGGCGGTTCCTCTGGAATGTAGATCGGCTTCAGGGACCGCGCTGGGTATGGCTTGAAGAACTCGCC
>JBHENA010000165.1:481-4970 GCA_046262275.1 Chthoniobacterales bacterium | reverse complement strand
TCGGAACATCGACCCAGAAGACAGTCCGATCGAAAGAACTGTAGGCGTTGATGTAGCCGCCCACATCCTGGATGCTCTGCGCGATCACGTTGGCCGGCCGTGTCGCGGTTCCCTTGAAGAGCATGTGCTCGAGGATGTGCGACAAGCCGGCGCCCAGATGCGCATCTTCATCGATGCTGCCGGTGCCGCACCAGGCCTGCACGCTGGCCACCGGCGCGCTGCGATCTTCCTGCACAATGATGGTCAGCCCATTCGGGAGCACCCACTTCAGCGCCGAGCTGGGCGGGAAACTGATCACGGCGGACCCTCCGGCGGGAGCGGTTTGCAGATGTTCGGAACCGAGCATGATCGCGGGCGACAACGCCGGGAGCGGCGCTGCTTAGCCTAGGAAAGCTTCGGCGCGGGCAGGCCGGGCGGCAACTTCGTCAG
Organism: Chthoniobacterales bacterium; assembly: GCA_046262275.1. Taxonomy (GTDB): domain Bacteria; phylum Verrucomicrobiota; class Verrucomicrobiia; order Chthoniobacterales; family UBA10450; genus JACCTI01. The sequence goes on along the minus strand of JBHENA010000165.1, from coordinate 4,541 downwards.
CAACGGCTTCTGCGGCGCGAATGGCTTCACGAAAACATCCTCGAAATCGTAGACGCTCTTGAAATCTTCGATCGAATCCTCCTCCGTTTTTCCGAAAATACCGGCGCCGATCAAATTGAAGACCATGTGCCCGATGTCTTCGCAGCAGCGAATCCCCCAAAAGGAAAAAACGCTTACCACCATTGGTCCGAATTCCTTCAGCGCATACTGGCGCACTCCCTCCAGCAGCTCGGGACCCGCTACGTGACGGATGGGGGCCCCCTTTACCTTCTTCTGCTGCTTGGTCGTGTAATCGAGCGCATCGCGCAGAAAGACGTAGGCGTCGCGATTGTAACGTGGATCCGTGGCCACGACCGAATCAAGAGCTTCAGCGAATCCGATTTTCTGCATGCGAGTGGAGCGCGCGATTCCGAGCGCCGCCTATGATAAGCAGCATCGCTCCGCCAGGCAACCTCCGCCGCAAACCAGATCCGGCGAGTCATTGGTCTCTGCGCGAATTCCGAGCTGCCGGCTTCTCCCAGACGGTCAGCGCTTGAAGACGCGCGCGAGCGAAATCTCCAAGCCCGGCAGGAGCGGCGTGGTCACGGTCTCGCCCTCCTTGAAAGTCCGAGCCGGCCGTTCCGCATCTTTCCGCAGATCATAAACCGCCAGCTCTTTTTTCTCCGGATCGATCAGCCAAAGCTCGCGCGTACCGCAACGGGCGTAGACCTCTCGCTTTGGGCCGCGGTCGAGCCGCGACGAACTCTTGGAAAGGATTTCCACCACCAGCCAGGGCGCGCTAGTCGCCCCACGCTCGTCCAGATAATGAAGCTGCTCTTTGCTGAAGACGCAGAGGTCCGGTTGGAAGACGTCAACGTCGCTGAGGTAAACATCGAAGGGCGCGTTGAAGAGCTCGCCGACTGGGTTCTCCTCCAGAAAATCCATCACGATGTATTGCAGGTTGCGCGAGATGATCTGGTGGTAGGTGTTCGGTGCAGGCGCCATGTGGAATTCTCCGTCGATGAGCTGAAATCGTGGTCCGGCGTCCGGCAGGAGCAGGTAATCGTGCACCGTCATGGGCCGGCGTGTTACCTGGAGCATGGGAACAGGTTACCGGCAGCCCGATGGTGGTCAAACATGAGCATTGTCGTTTTGGGGAGCCGTCGCTGCTGCCCAGACACTTGACGGGGACGAGGTCGCCACAGTTTCGCCGCGTCAGCGGCTTTGGAGTGCGCTGCGTCTGCGCAGCGCTTTTTACACGCGTGGGTTCTGGGCGGTGTGGAGCGCGTGAGAAAAGCGGCGCGAGGACGCGCCGCACTCCAAGGCCTTTTAAAGCTGCGACTCCAGCACATCCAGGTAAACGGATATCGGATCGCGGCGGCGCTCCGTTTGGTCACCCTCGGCAGTGCGGTGGTATTCGGCGAACACTCCGCTCGCGCTCCGGGGTTGCGTTGCTTCAAACCAGTTCATGTAATCCTCGATCTGGCTCATGCGCTGGCTGAGCTGCTCGCGCAGTCGTCCTGCTTCGGCCAGACGTTCCCGTATTCTCCGCGTCTTTCCGCCGAGAAGGCGCGCGACGATTTCCTGGTATTCAGCGATTATGGAGCGGTAGAGCGGATTGGCGCGGGTCGAAAGGAGAAGCAGGTCAGCGCTGAGCCGTTTCAAATCACGTCTTGAGGCAGGGTTACGGGCGAACGTCGGGAATTGTTCCAGCGGGTACACCATCGCCGGACCGGCACTCTGCGGCACTTCCACGCGGAGAAGTTGTGCCAGCTGTCGTTCGGTTTCTTCACATCCAAGCAGGCGGTAGCGTTCCCCCGCTGCCAGTCGTGCCACGCTTCGTCTCCACGTTTTCTCGATCATCTCCACGCTCTCGCCGATCGCCGGAAAGTGCGCCTGGATGTTCGCGAGTGCGTCGTTCCCGGCGCGTGGCAGGTCGACCAGGAAACGAGCCAGACGCGGGCGACCGTCGGGGAAATCGGTGAGCATCGAGACCAGGGCGGCGGCATAAGCGCGGAACAAAGCGCGCGACGGAGATTCGAGAAGCGCGGGATCCTGCCGCAAAAAATCGTTTAGCGTCGTGACCTTGTTGCTGGCAACGACTGTTTCAAGCTTCTGCGCGAGAGCAGACGAGTGACGCTCCTCCACCAGGGCAAGGATGCCTTCCACGAGCCAGAACGGTGCCTCCACGATGGGAGCGCCTGCGGGCGTGGCGGGCTCCTGCCGATAGATCATTTCCAGCAAGATCGCGCGCAGCAGCTCGCGCTTTAGTGCCGGCGCATTCGCATCCGGCGCGATCGTGAGATCGAGCTGAAGCTTCAATCCGAAGCCGGTCTGGCCCAAAGTTATCCGCGCCGCAGGAACCTCCGGAAGGTTCGCCTGCGGATGCTGCGCGTTCACCACGATCGGCGTTTTCCAGTTGTCGGGCTGTTGCAGCAGGGCGAGGGCGTCTCTCTTTGTGTCTTCCGCCAGTTCGCAAATTGCGCCTCGCAGCTTCGCCTCCGGACCATAGACAATGAACTGCCGCGATGTGCTGATGCTCCGTTCCGGCAGCGCCGCACGGCTCGCGGAAGGAGCGCACAGCAGGAGAGCGAGCGCGACCACTAATCGTCCGGCGCGGTTCATAGCAAATCGCGCGAAGCGTAGCTGCCCGGCAATTCGGCGACGAGAATAAATCTTCGGGCCTACGATTCCTTCGGCGTGAAGAAGATCGTCTTGGGATGAAACTCCACCGAGCCGAGCTTCACGATGGATCTGCGCTCACGATCCAGCGCATTCCGCACGTCGGCGAAGAGGACGCCACCGTATTGCATCAAGGCTGGATGCACCGGCAACCTGCCGATACTACCACCCCGGTTAGTAGCCACTATCTTTCCATTTTCGAGGCTCGCGGCGAAAGCGGCGGTCGTGCAAAGCGGAAGAGTGAAAAGCGAACGTTCCGCCGTGATGCGGCAATAACCCTCTTCGAAACTCACAATCGCGCGTTTGAACTGCAGGTATTTGCTCAGCGCCGCCTGCTTCCCTTTCAAAGTGTAAGCCAGATAGGCGTTCACCTGTTCATCGCTGTAGCGAATCGGGCCCACGCGCGGATCCATCGCCGCATTTTCCAGATCGAGGTTGATCTGCACCGGGAGCATGGGCGTTTTCTCCGGCTCCGGCAGGTCCGGGCAACGGAGCATTTGCACGAGCGCCGCCGCCAGGAACGCGCCGAGCACGAGCTTGCTGCCGTCGAAGAACCGCTTCCGCAGAAGCGCTCGTTGCGGGTCGAGCATATGGCGAAGGCGACGCTGTGTATCCTTCGGGTCCTCCTGCGTCGGCTTCTGCTTCGCCAAAGCGGATCGATCCAGGCGCGCCCCGCAATCGTGACAATAAATTCGCTCCGGTTCGTTTTCGCGCCGGCACTCTGGGCAGATCAGCTTCATGAATCCGCTGCCGGCTTTTTGGTTGTGGTCTCCGTTGTCTTGGTGGGCGCCGGGGACGTGCTCGCCGGAGCAGCCTCCTTGCTGCCGGACTTTTCGCCGGGCGCGGCAGCGGGCGCGTCTTTCTTAGCCGCTTCCTTGTAGCTATTGCTCCGGTAATCGGTGATGTAGAAGCCGGACCCTTTGAAGATGATCCCCGCGCCGGTACCCAGGAGGCGCTTGACTTTGCCATGTCCCCAGCGCTTCTGCTGGCAACGCTCTTTCGGACACTCGGTCAGCGCCGCGTCGCGCATGGATTGAAAGATCTCGAAGTTCTTCCCGCACTTCTCGCATGAGTATTCGTAGGTCGGCATAACGCGGCCGCGAGAGGCGGCGAACGGTCGCAATTCTCCGCCAAAGAAAGCAGAATTCAAGCCGGTCGCGGCGCGGTTCGCGCGGCGACAATCTCGCGGCCGCATCGGTTGACTTTCCCCACGACCAAAGCTACAAGGAGCGTCCTCAAAACGCCCTATGTTGCGATCTTTTCCCGCTCTCTTAACGGTTCTTGCTTGCTTCGCCACTGTGCTCGGCCTCGCGGGCTGCGAAGGTGATTCCGTGGCCACTCAGTACCTCGGAGGCGTCTACGGCCCTGGGCCGGTCTCCTCTTCCGCGCCCATCGACAC
>JBHENA010000165.1:0-471 GCA_046262275.1 Chthoniobacterales bacterium | reverse complement strand
GGATGGCGATGGCGTCTCAGGAAAGCCCTCGATCAAGATCAGACTTTCCGAACAAAAGGCCTTTTTTTACAAAGGCGGCGAACTGGTCGGAGTCTCACAGCTCTCCACCGGCCGGGAAGGATTGGGCACGCCGACTGGCAACTATAAAATCATGCAACTGAACCGGGATCATGTCTCCAATCTTTACGGCGATTACGTCGACGAGATGGGCAATGTGGTCGTGCCGAATGTTGGCGTGAACAAAGATCCCAAACCACCCGGCACGCGCTTCAAAGGCGCGCCGATGCCTTATTTCATGCGCATCACCCCGGGCGGCGTCGGCATGCATGCCGGTTATCTGCCCGGCTACCCCGCTTCGCATGGTTGCATTCGGATGCCGGAATTCATGGCCGAGAATTTCTTCCGCTCGGTTCAGATCGGCACGCCCGTGACGATCACGAACTAACGCTCTCGCCCGGGTAAAGTTTGTTG
>JBHENA010000164.1:5063-5441 GCA_046262275.1 Chthoniobacterales bacterium | reverse complement strand
CATCCGGCACGATGCCGCGCCGAACCATCTCCGGGAGCACGTCGGCGCAATTGCCCACCAAGCCGACTGACAATGCCTCACCGGCGGCGCGGGCAGCATCGATCATCTGAATCCCCTCGTCGAGCGACCGTGCGATCTTGTCGCAGTAGCCGCTCCGGAGGCGTTTCTCGATGCGCGTCTCATCGACTTCCACGCCCAGAAAAACGGCGCCGGTCATGGTCGCTGCCAGAGGCTGGGCTCCGCCCATTCCACCCATTCCGCCGGAGACGACGAACTTGCCTTCCAGCGAGCCGTCGAAATGGCGCACCGCCGCCGCGCCGAAGGTCTCGAATGTTCCTTGCACGATTCCCTGGCTCCCGATGTAAATCCAGGATCCGG
>JBHENA010000164.1:764-5053 GCA_046262275.1 Chthoniobacterales bacterium | reverse complement strand
GCACTAGGAGCGTCTCGTCGTTTTCCAGCTCACGCAAAGAACGCACGATCGCCTCAAAAGCCTCCCAGCTCCGCGCGGCCCGACCAGTGCCGCCGTAGACGATCAGCTCGTCCGGCTTCTCAGCCACCTCGGGATCGAGATTGTTCATGAGCATGCGGAGGGCGGCTTCCTGATGCCAGCCCTTGCAGCTCTTCTCCGCGCCGCGCGGCGCTCGGATTTCTCGCTTGCCGCTCATAGAGGTTGCGTCTCGCTGTCGAATTCGCCCGCGCGAAGCGCTGCGGCAACCCGTGCGATATCCTCGTACAGCGGCCGATCCTCGGCCAGGGGAGCAGCAAGCTCTCGCAGCGTGCGGAAAGCCCGTTCCACCCCCAAACCCGCTTTGAGCGGGCGGCGATACTCCAGTGCCGTGCCGGCAGCAAGCAGCTCGATCGCGAGCAAACTCTCCGCGTTATCGACGATCGTGCGGAGTTTCAATGCAGCCGTCATTCCCATTGAGACATGATCTTCCTTCCCGCCGGAGGTGGGAAGATTATCGATACTCGCAGGGTGGGCGAGCACCTTCGCCTCGTTTAACAACGATACCGCTGCCACGTGTGGGATCATGAAACCGGACTGCATTCCTGGCGTCCGCGCAAGGAACGCCGGCAGCCCCTCATTGGTGTCTGGATTAACCAGCCGATCGATCCTGCGCTCGGCGATGTTCATTAAATCAGTCACGGCGATCGCCGCATAATCAAGGGCGAGCGCCAGCGGCGCGCCATGGAAGTTGCCACCGGAGAGCACATCGCCACTGTCAGCGAAGACGAGCGGATTGTCCGTCGCGGAGGCGGATTCAATCTTAAGAACGTCCTCACAATGAGAAAGAGCGCCGCGGACAGCGCCGTGGACTTGCGGCATGCAGCGCAAGCTATAGGCATCCTGCACGCGAGGGTCGTTGGCAAGGTGCGACGCGCGGATCTCGCTCTCTCGCAGCAGCCATCGCAGATGTTCCGCCACCGCCTGCTGCCCCGCGTGTGGCCGTGCCATATGTACCTGCTCATCGAACGCAGCCGGCGTTCCCTTCAACGCCTCCAGCGACATCGCGCCTGCGATATCCGCCACCCGCGACAGGCGCTTTGCGCGGAGCAACGCCAAACCGCCTACGGCGTGCATCCCCTGCGTGCCGTTCAGCAAGGCAAGCCCTTCCTTCGCCTCAAGCGTAACCGGCTGAAGACCGGCGCGGCTCAAGGCGGTGGTGCTCGGGAGCCGCTTCCCATCGTGGAATGCCTCTCCCTCACCCAGAAGGGTGAGCGAGAGATGAGCCAGCGGCGCAAGATCGCCACTCGCGCCCACTGATCCTTTTTCTGGAATGATCGGGTGCACACCGCGATTCAGCATCTCGGCGAGAAGCTGGAGCACCTCGAGACGAATGCCGCTAAAACCGAGCGTAAGCACGTTGGCCCGCAGGACCATCATCGCGCGGACCTCGGCTTCCGCGAGGGGCGCTCCCACGCCACATGCGTGGCTGCGCACGAGATTGAGCTGGAGCTGGCGGAGGTCCGCCCGCTCGATATGCACATCCGACAACTTCCCGAAGCCGGTGTTCACGCCGTAGACAACGGCGTTCCCTTCGATGATTTCTTCGATCACGCGCCGAGAAGCCTGAATCCGCGCATGGGCCGCAGCAGCGATCTGAACTGGCACGCGATCAATCGCGACCGAGGCAAGCTCGATGAGCGACAATGGCTCTCCGGCTAATTGCATCGCGGGAGCTTAATCAGTTCGCGCTTTGCATAAACAGGATTCCTCGGGTGTTGTTCCGCGCCGCGGACTGCCTCCCTGGAACGTTCTGAGGCCCCGAGCAGAATGCGTTGGACAAAAAAAGGCCAGGCCGAACTGGCCTGGCCCTTTAATGAAAGGCTCGGAAAACCGCGATTATTTCGAGTAGGTGCTGCCGGTCCCTGAGCTTGTGGACACGGTCTCTTTCTTTTGTGCGCAAGCCCCCAGGCTCAATGCGCTCGCCGCGATGGCCACGATCGTGAGTGCTTTTAGAAACTTCATGTATATATTTTCGCCTCCTTTCCGAGCAAGTTGCTGCCGTCATTTAGGCAGGTCAGTCCCCCTGCGCAACGCTTTTCTCGGCTTTTTCCCGCTGGCCCGCCGCCGTTTCGGGGAGACAATCAAGACCGGTGTATCGATTGTGACGAGGTCGAAAAGCTCGGCCACATCCGCGTTCCTCATCCGAATACATCCGTGGCTCGCGGGCTCTCCAATCTTGTCCTCGTGATTCGTCCCGTGGATGTAAATGTAGCGCTCATAGGTATTGGCATTCCGCGCATCCAAACCGTCAAGCCAGAGAATGCGCGACATCACGAGATCGTCCGATTGCAGCGCTTTCCTCGTAGCACGAATCGGCATGCGGGCTTTGTACGCGATCTCGATCGGCTGGCCGTCGCCGATCTTCGCTGCGACGCGAAACCGCCCTGTAGGCGTCTTCAAACTTCCTTCTTCGTTGCCGAGGCCAAACCTCGAGGTCGAAATCGGAAAAGTCCGCTGGACCGTTCCACCTCGGCGCAGCGTGAGGCGTTGTCGCGCCACTGAGATGTGGATGCTGGGGCGGGCGCTTTTCTTCACAGAGGAGTGGCCATAGAGTGCAGCCGCCTGTGGGAAAAAGCTACAAGGTTGCCATTGTAGGTGCGACCGGTGCGGTCGGCGCCGAGCTGCTCGACGTGCTGGAGCGGCGCGCCTTTCCCGTTCGCAAGCTGCGGCTACTGGCTTCTGCGCGCTCAGCCGGGAAGACTTTGCGATTTCGCGCCGAGGATATCCCCGTTGAGCAATTGAGCGACGATTCTTTCGCTGGGATTGACGTCGCGTTTTTCAGCGCGGGCGGAGACATCTCTCGCAAATACGTTCCCATCGCAGCCGCGACGGGTGCGGTCGTGATCGACAACTCCTCCGTGTTCCGGATGGCTCCGCAGGTCCCGCTCGTCATTCCCGAGATCAATGGAGCAGACGTGCGCCAGCACCGCGGCGTTATCGCGAACCCAAATTGTACAACCGCCGTCGCCTTGATGGCGCTCTATCCATTGCATCTTGCGTTCGGCGTTCGCCGCGTCTTCGCTTCCAGCTACCAAGCTGTCTCCGGCAGCGGCGCGCGGGCGCTCGCAGAGCTGAAGCGGCAGGTGGAGCAAGCACGCGAGAAGACTGAGCCGACAAGCGAAGTTTACCCGCACCCGATCGCGTTCAACGTGCTGCCGCATGTCGATAGCTTCCTGGAGAACGGCTACACCAGGGAAGAGATGAAGATGCAGAACGAAGGCCGCCGCATTATGCACCTGCCGCATTTCCGAGCCTCTGTTACGTGCGTGCGAGTGCCCGTCTACCGCGCCCATTCCGTGGCCGTGAGCGCGGAGTTTGAGCGGTCTGTTTCCCTTGAGCAAGCCCACGAGGTTTTGGCGAAAGCCCCCGGTCTGGATCTCGTTGATGAACCGCGCCGTAACCTCTATCCGATGCCGCTGCAGGCCGCAGGCAAAGACAACTGCCAGGTTGGCCGCGTGCGGCTCGATTGTGCGATGGAGAACGGCCTCGCTTTCTGGGTTTCCGGCGATCAATTGCTGAAGGGCGCAGCTTTGAACGCGGTCCAGATCGCGGAGTTGCTCTAAAGAAGGGGATTGGCAGTCGGTGACTTTGAAAGGTAGCGCAAGCTTCCAGCTTGCACGGTGTGGAACATGCAAGCTGGAAGCTTGCGCTACCGTAAAAAAGAAACGGCCCCGGATTGCTCCGGGGCCGCTGAATTGATGACGCTCCGATTACTCTCCCGGAGCCGGTGAGGGAGCCTCCTCGCCCTTCTTTTTCTTTCCCTTTTCAGGTTTCTTCTGCCCACCGGCAGCTGGAGCCGGAGCAGCACCTGAGGGATCGCGCTGCGGCGCGGCTTGTTGCTGTTTCGGCCCGCGCGGCTGCTCGGTTGCGGGCGCCTGCCGCGGTCCCGCCTCTGGAGCCGGAGCCGTCACTTGTCCCGATGTACGCTTGTTCTCTTTTAGGTTCCAACCTTTCGTCTTGTCCCCACCGGTTGGTTGCGCAGCGCCAGCCGGCGCGCCTCCTGCAGGTCCAGCGGCCGCAGGCGATTGCGAGCCTTTGGCTGCTTTCTTGCCGGGACGGTCGTTCTTCGGCTCTGTGCCGGCGGAGGTCGCGGGGGCACCCGCGTCAGTTGCGCTTGCTGGAGCACCAGAAGCCGCGGAGCCGGGTGACGGCTGATTCCCTTTTTTGCCTTTCCCCTTTCCTGCAGCCGGGCCTTCTTCCGTTATGGGTGC
>JBHENA010000164.1:0-754 GCA_046262275.1 Chthoniobacterales bacterium | reverse complement strand
GCCCCGCCGGCTCAGCCTGGCCGCGCTTGTTCTTACCTTTGCCTTTGGTCGTATCGGCCTCCGCTGGAGCTGCTGCGGTGGTGGGCGGCGCGCCAGCTTCTGTGCCGCCCGCTTGTTGATCAGCTTGCGCGCCCTTGCCTTTCCCCGGCCGCTTAGCGTCGCCAGGCTGGGCAGCTGCGTCCGCGCCTGCTCCAGCCGAGAGCGCGGCGGGATTGGTAGGCTGAATATCTGGTGGTGGAACCTTTTTCGGATCCTCTTTCCTTATTTTTTCCTGCAACTCCGCCTTGGCTTTGGGATCGGAAACATCCGCCCAGCCTGTCTCCACATCCGGCTTCTCAATCTTTTTCTTCACTTCTTTTGGCGCGACGGGTTTGGCGGGCTTCTCGAGCGTCTGCGGCGCGGCGACTACGAGTTGGTCGCCCTCTACCTTGGTCATTCCTCCGGCCTGCGCGGCGGCAGCGGCATCAGCCTTACGCTGCAGCTTCAGGCGCTGGATGGGACGGGTCGAGTAGGCATTAACCCGGTTGATGTCCGGGCCGTGGTTATAAACGACCTTGTTGTTGTAGGTGATGTTGGTCACGTTCACCGTTTTGTTGATGTAGGTGATGTTCTGCGAAGGGGCGAAAATGCGCTCCCGCAGCCGTGGTTCGCCGATATAGCGAATATCGACAAAGTTGTAATAGGCGGGGCCGATATTGAAGTCCAAGTCCACGCGAGCGCCGATCGAGGAACCCATAAAAGCCACCTCCAAGCC
>JBHENA010000163.1:0-5523 GCA_046262275.1 Chthoniobacterales bacterium | reverse complement strand
ATGCCGGACAGTTCCGTGACAGCAGTGGCTGCTGTGATCAACGCGCTCCTCCTTCTCGGCGGAGTTTACATCTACGTTGCACTGATCAGACAAATCGCGGCGCGCACGCCGGAAAATTCGGATTTCGTGGAGAGGGGATTTGGACCCCCGGACATTGTGCTGGCGACAGGCCTGGGAACTCTCTTTGCCCTCAATGCGCTGGCTTCCACTTCCCACGACGGCAAGATGGTGATGCGGACCGACGAGTTAATCGCGAATGCGCTCATCACGATCACATTGTTTCTGTTTGTCGCGGCCTTTCTGAAGATCCGGGGACGAAACGTGACCTCCCTCGCCGGATTCGCAAAGCTCGGCTTCCGACGCACATTTTTTACCGGCGCGATCCTGCTTCTTTCCGCCTATCCGCTGATCTTCGTGGCGGACCTTTTGACGCAGCAGCTTCTGGGCGGCTCCTCCAGCAGGCAAAACATCGTCGAGCTGTTCAATGACTCGCAGACTCTGAAGCAGCGCGTTCTCATCATCATTCTGGCGGTGGCGATTGCCCCTATTGTGGAGGAGTTCGTCTTCCGATTTTTTTTATATGGAGTGGTGAAGCGTTACTGCGGCCGTTTCATTGGGCTGGCGACGAACTCGGTTCTCTTTGCCGCCGTCCACGCGCATATCCCGTCGGCTGCTCCCCTCTTTGTGCTCGGCGCTTGTTTCACCCTCGCCTACGAATGGAGCGGCTCGATTCTCGTCTCGATGACGATGCACGCTCTTTTCAATTCGCTCACGCTGACGGCGCTCGCGTTCCCCGATCTGCTGCCGCAATGAACCTGGGCAAGTCCGCCAATTGGACGGAGTCGTCCCTTGGTGAGCTGGGCGAAGAGCGGCTGCTGCAGCAGCTTCTCCCGCGCTTGCCGCGCACTCGCAGTGTGATCGCGGGAGCAGGGGACGACTGCGCCGTCGTGCAATTCGCCGGCAGCCGGAAGCTACTCCTGCTGAAAACCGACTGCGTCGTTGAAGGCGTCCATTTCACTGCGGCAACGAAACCGAGAGCAATCGGATGGAAAGCGATGGCGCGGCCTTTGAGTGATTTTGCCGCCACGTCGGGCGTGCCGCAGTTTGCGCTGGTCACATTCATCGCGCCGGCGTCCACCTCAGTGCAGTGGGTAAAAGAAGTTTATCGCGGGTTGGCGCAAGCAGCGCGCGCCTTTGCGGTGGCGATCGTCGGCGGCGAGACGAGCGGGACGCAAGGGCCGGCGACAATCACCGTCGCCCTCAGCGGCATCGTCGAGAAAGATCGTTGGGTATCGCGCCGCGGCGGACAAGCGAACGATCAGTTGTTTGTTACCGGCCGGCTCGGGGGCTCTCTTCGCGGAAAGCATCTCAAGTTTCTCCCCCGCATCCGGGAGGCGCGCTGGTTAACGAAACACTTTGAGGTGCACGCGATGGTGGATCTGAGTGACGGCCTGGGCGCCGATCTGCCCCGCCTTGCCGCCGCGAGCAAGGTCGGATTTGAGCTGGATGAACCTGCAATCCCGCGCAATCGCGGTTGCACAGTTAAGCAGGCAATTGCCGACGGCGAAGATTACGAACTGCTCTTCGCGATTTCTGCCGCTGAAGGAGGCACTCTTCAGAAGGCTTGGAAAAAGAAGTTTCCGAAGCTCCCGCTGACGCTGATCGGCCGGCTCAATCGCAAATCGCAAACCGCAAATCGCAAACTGTCCGGCTATGTTCATTTCCGATAGCCCGCAGAAGACATTCGCCGCGGGTGCCGAATGCGCGCAGGGAGCGCAAGCCGGTGACATCTTTGCGTTGTGCGGGAACATTGGCGCCGGCAAAACGCAATTTGTGAAGGGCTTCGTGCACGGACTGGGGAGCGAAGCGGTGGTGACGAGTCCAACTTTCACGCTCGTCCACGAATACGAAGGCGGCCGTTGCGCCGTCTATCATTTCGATTTCTACCGAGTTGAATCCGCGGACGCGGTCGTGCGCCTTGGCTTCGACGATTATATATACGGCGATGGGATTTGCCTGATCGAATGGGCGGATCGCTTCCCAGAATTGCTTCCACACGAGTCGATCTCGATCTCGATCAGTGTAAAAAGTGAAACCGAACGCGTGATCGAGGGATTACCTCGCCGATGAAGGTTCTCGCCCTCGAGCTCTCGAGTCCGCGTGGGAGTATCGCCTGGCGTGAAGGCGAGACTGATTCCTTTTCGACAGTTTTCCCAAACGATCGCAAGCATTCCGGCGCGTTTTTCGAGCAGTTACAGTCTTGCCTCGCGCGGTTTGGAAAGGCAGACCGGATCGTGGTAGGACTGGGACCCGGCTCCTATGCCGGCACTCGGATCGCGATCGCAACCGCACTCGGATTGCAAGCCGCTGCGCAGGCGGAGCTGATCGGGCTTCCTTCGCTTTGCGCGATGCAAACGGAGGCAGGGGAATACGTGGTGATCGGCGATGCGCGGAGACAGTTTTTTTTCTTCGCGCGCGTTCTTCGGCGTCGCTGCGTGGATGGCCCGTCACTTTTCACACGGGAAGCGCTGCTCGATCGTTTGGCGACGATCAAATTTCCGATCTACGCGACGGAACCTCTCACGGATATCCCGGCTGCGGTGGTGACCTATCCATCTGCCTTCGTGCTCGCGCAGATCGGCGCGAGGCACCCCGATGGAACGAACCACGAGCCGCTGCAACCGATCTACCTGCGTGAACCGCACATTACGGCACCCAGACTGAAAGTGCAGAGTTTCAGCGCAAGGAAATGAACTCGATCGAAGCACATCGATGCTGGGCGGAGATCGATTTGGCCGCCCTGCGTCATAATGCCCGCGTCGCGCGACAGCGTCTTGGAGGCGATGTCGCCTTGCTGGCGGTGATCAAGGCGAACGGGTACGGCCATGGATTGCAGGCGGTTGCGGACGCGCTGCGGGATCACGCGCAATTGTTTGGCGTAGCGAACCTGCTGGAGGCAATTCAGGCGAGAGAAGTCGTGCCGCACCCCGTGATGATCCTCGGCCCCGCCCTGGCATCGGAACGCGCGGCAATCGTCGAGCGCCGCTTCATCCCAACTGTCTCCACTTACGAGGAAGCGCTGGAATTCAGCCGCGTGGCGCAAGGATCAACCGTCGCGATCCATTGCGCGATTGACACGGGAATGGGACGAATCGGCCTCCCCGAGTCAGACGCGGTCGCGCAGATCAAGAGAATCGCCCAGTTGCCAAAGATTGAGATGCACAGCATCTCGACTCACCTGCCGTCGGCAGATGAAGATGCTGGCTACACCGCGATCCAGTTATCGCGCTTCCACGACCTGGTCGAACAACTCCGGTCCGAGGTGCGGGCAAGCTTCCAGGTGCACGCCTTGAACAGCGCTGGCGTGCTCGCGTTTCAAAACTCCGCGCACGACATGGTGCGGACCGGCCTGATGATTTACGGAGTCTCACCCATTCCCGAATTCCAAACCCTGCTCAAACCTGCGCTGACGCTGAAGGGCCGCATCGCATTGTTGCGGGAGCTGCCGGCTGGAAGCGGTATCAGCTACGGGCGGACGTTTGTCGCCCCGCGGCAAACGCGCGTGGCGACGCTTAGCTTCGGCTATGCGGATGGTTTTCCGAGGTCCCTTTCGAATCGCGATGCGGCCGTCTTGATCCGCGGGTGCCGGTGTTCGGTCCTGGGGCGGGTGACGATGGATTTGACACTCGTGGACGTAACTGAGCTTCCCGATGTTGCCATTGGTGATGAGGTGGTGGTGATTGGGCGGCAGGGCGAGGAGCAGATTCTCGCGACCGAGGTGGCGGAGCGCGCGGGCACGATTGCGTGGGAGGTTTTCACTGGAATTGGCAGCCGCGTAGCGCGCGTCTACGTCTAAACAAGGAGCGGCGCTCTCCAGGCCGCCGCCACGCGCCTTTTGATTATCTCGCGAACCCGCACCAGATCGCACGCGGCGGTCTGGAGGCCGCCGCTCCTTGGCAGCTGCGTCGCGCGGGTGTATTTGTGAGCGGGCGCACGGATGTTCCAGATCATCTTCAACCAGCTGAGCGCGGCGGAGATGTCGGCGCTGCCGAAAACTCTGCAGCTCGATCTGCTGGCCGAGTTTCAGATTCTGCCCACCGATCTGGATAATCCTGACGAGAGCAAATTCGGCGTGATCGAGCGCGAAGGTAAAAAGCTCTACCGGTATCGCGCGAAAGACTACCGAATCTATTTTGAGAAGCGACCCGAAGGCGTGACCGTGCATCGCGTCCTGCACAAGAACACGTTTCGGGACTTCCTCTTCCGCAGCAAGCTGCCGATGGCGGAGGACGATCAGCTCGGCAAAACGCGCCAGTTCTGGAAGCTGATCGAACAAGGCGAGCGGACGGGAAAGGCTTAGCCGTGTTCCGAGAGAGCGCGGCCATTTTCTTTGTGGCGGCGAGTTGCGTGGCTGCTCCCGGCGGTCATCTCGTCGAAGCGATCTCGGATGAGTGCGATACCGTGAGTCCCATCTGGAGCGCGGGCCTGCGGGGAATGCCAGAATCTCTCGTGAGTCAGAACGGCATCCTCAGCATTCGGTCCATCGACAATGGCGATGATGATTATCCGTCGGCGGAAGACATGATCAGCAACTATGCTGACGACTTACTTCGCGCCCTGGCAATCTCCGAACGGCCAAGCGTTATCTCGTGGGTGTGGCTGCCGCCGTTCGAGCAGTGGCCGAGCGGAGTAAACGCATCTGGGTATCGGGAGTGGTTTGGGATGCGAGTGACGGCCTACGATCAGAGCCTTCCGTTGAACAATGGCCTCTACTGGCCGGGCATTTACGTCTCCACCGACGACGCTGGCCCATGCTTCATCGCACGTGTTGGCGATGGCTACGGACCCGACATCACTATTGGAAGGATTCCCACCGCAGGTTGGTGGAGTTTGGGACTCTCTTGGAATGAACAGGGAGAGACGGAGTATTACGCCGCGCCGGGACGCGTTGCGCTCACGGATGCGCATCTGTTGCACGTCACTCCCAAATATGACGATCCCGCAGCGAACAGAACATTGGACGAATTGAAGGGGAATTTCTGGGCGCTGCGAATGACTTATCCCTCGACTGGGCAATTATCGGCGGATTGGCGGGTCGAGTATCTGCGTGTTTATGTGCGAACTCCGCCGGCTCTCCCGAAGGTTACAATTAATCTTATTGGGCCACAGGTTCGCATTGAAATCGCCGGGACCACGAGAGGCTTCCGATATTTGCTCCAGCGCAGCGGCAATTTGGCGACCTGGTCTACGATTGACGACTTTGTGAGTGAGGGCGAGAACCGGATCGTTCAAGAGGCGGCGAGCAAGCGTGCTTTCTATAGGGTGGCGCGTCCGGAACAGGACCTACCCTAGTGGCTTCCGCAGGGAAAACGAGGACGTCCGCCGGCACTTCAGCCTGTACCATCGCGCGTTCCGCGGTCGTAAACGGCCGCTACAGCAGCGACGCCGCCGCGTTCCGCTACTTCATCAAGAGCACCGAGCGGCTGCGCTTGATTTCGCGCGTGATCTTGCGGTGCATATGCG
>JBHENA010000162.1:5031-5537 GCA_046262275.1 Chthoniobacterales bacterium | reverse complement strand
GTCCATGGGCTTGATCGCCTGCTTGTAACGAGCCGAGGAAACGACCGTGCCGAGCTTGCCCTTTCCATCGATCATTACTCCCACCCTGGTGCCGCTGGCCACGGTCTTACCAACAATCCCGGCGATATAGGTGGCCGTCTGAGTTCCCTTGGTGCCGATGCGGATTTTGGCCGATTCGCCCGCGACGCCCGGCGCGCCGATGTCGATGTTGTTGCTCCCGGTGGTGAGGTTAATCCCAGCATTGGCGCCCAGCGCGATGTTGTTCGAGCCGGTGCTGTAATAGAGCGCGTCGAACCCTTCGGCGGTGTTATTGGAGCCATCTGTGTTGCTCGCAAGCGCTTGCAGACCGGTGGCGGTGTTCTGATAACCGCCGATATTATGAAGAAGTGCCCCCGCTCCGGCCGCCGTGTTGTAGTAGCCACTGTTGTTGTAAAAGAGCGTTTGGGAACCGGTCGCCGTGTTATTGCTGCCGGTGTTGGCGTTGAGCGCTTGAAAACCAGTGGCGG
>JBHENA010000162.1:0-5021 GCA_046262275.1 Chthoniobacterales bacterium | reverse complement strand
CCGCCACTAACATTATTACGGAGTGCTTCAAACCCGCTGGCCGTATTACCAGAACCGCTTTTGCTGGAAGAGAGGGCGCCAGCTCCACTCGCGGTGTTGTAGGAGCCGGTGGTGTTGGAATAGAGGACATTAAAACCGGCGGCCGTGTTGTAGGAGCCGGTGCTGTTGCTATAGAGGGCGGAAAATCCAGTGGCGTTGTTGGCGTCGCCGGTGGTGTTCAAATAGAGGGCCAGAGCTCCGCTCGCCATATTGTAGGAGCCGACGGTATTGGAGTAGAGGGCTGAATCTCCACTGGCGGTGTTGCGGGAGCCGGTGGTGTTCTTATAGAGGGCTGAATATCCACTCGCGTTGTTGTAGGAGCCGGTGGTGTTGGCCCTGAGGACGAAAGCTCCACTGGCGGTGTTGTAAGAGCCGCTTGTGTTGCTACGGAGGGCGGAAAATCCACTGGCGGTGTTGACGTTGCCACTGGTGTTGGAATAGAGGGCGTTGAAGCCGAGTGCAGAATTGTAGTTCGCCTCGTTCCGGTACAGCGCCCGGTAGCCGATCGCCACATTATTATTCCCGGTCGCATTGGAGTACATGGAGTCGGAGCCCATGGCCGTGTTGTCAACACCGCTCGTCAGATTCTTTAGTGAGTTTAGGCCGTCACTCGTGTTGCCGTTACCGCGATCTTCGCTCCGGGCGAGGAGAGGAACGAAACATATCCCCGTCGATACCGCGACGGCGAGCCACCGCCGGGATCGGATGCCGCGTCGGGTTGGTGATTGAAAATGTGAATTCGATCGGGCAAGCGAGCTGGAACCGGAGCTGCGCTGAGCCTCGACCTGTGCGCCGGGCGTGGTCACGAAAAGCAAAGCCATTCTCAGGAGGGGCCGGGTTGCTTGATGTCTGTGTAGATGGAGTTGAACCGAATGATGCATATGATGCATATGGGATCCTTTCACCCGGTAACTGATCCTGCGACTGCAGGTCTGAAAGAGGGAAGAAACTACCGGGCGGAGGATCCTCTCAGATTCAGATCTATGAAAAGACGGAGCCTGTCAGATTGGGGCACGTGGGGTCAAACACGATCGCGCGCCATTGCCGCCGTCGTTAGACCTGCCGTTTGCTCGAAGACTCGCGCCGCGACCTCAGGGACAGCCCGGTCGCGAGCGGTCTGTCAGCTCGGCAGCAGCGTGGCGGCGCGCCCAGACGGCGGCACGGCAAATGGCTACGACTTAATGCGCGACAAGCTTTGCGGCCGGCACCGTGAGCTCGAGGTCGTTGCTCACTTTTTGCAGACCTGCCGTAAGCGTGTCGATCTGCTTCTGTTGCTGCGCGCCGGCGGACTTCAGCTGCGCGATGGTCGCCTCCTGTTCAGCGGCTTTGCGTGCTTGTTTTTCGAGCTTCTCGTGCGCCTTCAGGAACTCATTGAGCAGCATCGCGTTGACAGCTTCGTATCGCACGGTGTAGACCTTCCCGTCGGCGTCGCGCGCGACGAGGTCCGGATTCACCTTCTCCACTTCCTCCGCGATGAGGCCGAACTGCGGGATGTGATCGGGGTCCAGCTCTTCTTTGTAACGGAAGGTGACCGGCTGCAGCTCGAGCAGCGCTTCGCTGCTCGTCTCCATCGGCTTGATCTCTTCCTTGAAACGCGCCGAGGAGGTCGCAACCCCGAGCTTGCCGCCGGGGCTGACCACGACATGAACGCCGTTAGCCAGGGTGGTGCCGGCTATCCCCTGGATGTAAGTGTTCTTTTGGATGCCGGCTTTGCCGATGCGAATAGTGTTCGATTCTCCGGCCTTCCCCGGCGCGCCGATCGCGATGTTGAAATGGCCGGTGGTCAGGTTCGAGCCTGCCCCGACTCCAATCGCGATATTGGCGCCGCCAGTTGTGTTGTTGTAAAGTGCGCTGCTACCAACGGCGGTGTTGTTTACGCCGGTCGTGTTGCGGTAGAGAGCCCGGTGTCCGTCGGCGGTGTTGCCGAAGCCGGTCGTGCTGGATAAGAGCGCGTCCGAGCCGGTGGCGGTGTTGTCATAGCCGGTGGTGTTAAAAGTGAGGGCATTGACGCCGCTCGCCGTGTTGTCCGAGCCGGTCGTGTTGGAGTAGAGCGCGTTCACTCCAGCAGCGGTGTTTTCGCTGCCCGTGGTGTTGAAAGCGAGGGCGTTGACGCCGCTGCCCGTGTTCCAGATGCCGGTGGTATTAGTAGCCAACGCGGAAACGCCAAGAGCGCTATTATGGGTGCCGGTGCTGTTGTCATTAAGCGCTTCATACCCGACCGCCGTGTTGTAGACGGCGACTTTTTGGTTGGCGAGCGCCCGCGATCCAACAGCGGTGTTGTAGCTGCCGTCGTTCCTTCCGAGCGCAAAAGCGCCAGCATCCGTGTTGTAGGAGCCCGTCTTATTGATCGCGAGCGCCGAAACCCCAGTGGCGGTGTTGTAGTTGCCGGTCTGGTTGAAGTACAGCGCTCTGTCGCCCGCAGCCGTGTTGGAGATGCCTTCGGTGTTGAAACGGAGCGCCGCATGTCCAGCAGCGGTGTTCTGCGCGCCGGTAGTGTTGGCATTAAGTGCGTAGAATCCGTGAGCAGAGTTGTCGTCGCCGGTGCTATTATTCTGCAACGCGCCAAAGCCTGTCGACGTGTTCCGGTCCTGGGCATGCGCGGGTGGTAGAGCGCTGAGAAAGCCCACGAGCAGCAGCATGGCGCCCGTGGTTCCGAGGCCGTGGAGACGATGAGCAATAAGATATGAGGACATAATTTGTTCGATTGGTTTTCTCTTCCTACTGATGAAAGCGACAAAGCCGTGTAGAAGTGATCAATCCTCGGTTCGAGCGGAGATCAGCGCGGCTCCCGCCGGGAGGTCAGGCATCCTGCCTGACTCGGCCGACAGCGCTTCCAGCCTGTCGAAGGGAGCGGCGGGCAGGGATGCCCGCCGGCCGAGTCAGCCTCGAAGGCTAACTTCCGGCGCCACCGCCGTGTCTTAGCACCTCGTAACGGGGAGCATCCGACAGTCGCGTCGGGTTTTTTGATCTTGTGGGCACGCACGCTTTCAGCGAGAAATCGCCTATGCTGGCCGCCCCGCCATCGCCGCAGCAGATCGCCGACTTATTGGCGGACTCGGGTTACTGGAAGAGCGCGCACACCGACGAGCTGGCGCCGCTGGTCTATGAGGAGCTGCGCCAGCTGGCGCACCGCTACATGCGCAGCGAGCGGCCCGGTCACACGCTGCAAACCACGGCCCTGGTGAATGAGGCGTATCTTCGCCTCGCCGACCAGACCAATCCGCACTGGCAGGATCGCACCCATTTCTTTGCCGCCGCCGCGCGCATGATGCGACACATTCTCGTTGATTACGCGCGTAGCCGGCAGCGGGCGAAACGCGGTGCCGGTGTCGTGAAAGTGGAGCTGAGCGACGAAGCCGTCGTCACAGAGAGCCAGGCCGAGCAGGTGGTGGATCTTAACGACGCGCTCGAGCGGCTTGCCGAGCTGGATCGCCGCGCCAGCCAGGGGTGGAGCTGAAATATTTTGGCGGGATGAATTACGACGAGATCGCGGACGTGCTCGACGTCTCGGCCATCACGGTGCGCAGAGACTGGGAATTCGCGAAAGCGTGGTTGCACAAGGAACTGACGACTCGTTGAAAGCGAGCATTCCGGGGAGCGCACGCGCCTCGCGTGCTGGCGCCGGCGCCTCGCCAGCGCGAACTTCGCAGGGGCGCGCACAAACAGGACGTGGGACGCTGTGGAAGTTCGTTTCGGCGGGGCACCGAAACCTGCAGCACGCGGGGGCGCGTGCGCCCCCCAGATCTCGTATACCGCGGCGTTCGCCAAGATCTCGCTTTTGAAAGCACCTCTAACGACGCTCAAAGAGATCTTTCACTCCGCGCGCGAGCTCCAGCCGGGGGAGAGGAAGGCTTTTCTCGATGAAGCCTGCGGGGCGAACGAGCAACTGCGGCGGGAGGTCGAGGCGCTCCTTGATGCGGATCGCGAGGCCCACGACTTCATCGCGGACCCGCCCGCGCAACTGGCCGCGGAGGTATTTGGCGCTGCGCAAGGCGTTTCAGATATCGGGCGCGTCATCGGCCAGTACGGCTTGATCGAGTGCGTCGGTGCGGGCGGGATGGCGACGCGGCTTTAGGAAAATAATGCCTACCCGACATTGGATTCTGCGTGATCTGCGCCGTTTCCATCCGCGGTAGGGTCAAACGCAACGTATGAGTGGCGAGATCGCTAAGTCTGATGCCGTATCTGAAAGCATCGCAACCCTGCTGTGAGCACTCCTAGTAGCGGTAGTGCTCGGACTTGTAGGGTCCGTCGATCGGCACGCCCAGATACTCGGATTGCTTCTGATTTAGCCGCGTCAGCTTCACGCCGATCTTCTCGAGGGGAGAACGAAGTTTGCGCAGCAATTCGAAGAACCCGGAGTACCCTTGCGGTGGATTGAACAGGCGAAGAAAGTCTATTGGCGCATGGGATCGAGGAATTACTACCAGTTAGTTGTTAGCCATCCCGGTCTTCATAAGCACCGGGTTGTCCGTGGCGAAGACCGCTACATCGTTGAAGCAACGGCGCGCGCGCAAATGCGGGCGTGGGACGAGCTGTTTGCACGAAGGTTAGAAAGTGAAGAACGACGCCGCGAGCGCGACGCGCGTAGACAGGAGTTGGAAGACAGTTTGACGGAAGCAGAAAGGCGAACAGACGAGGCCGAGGCGGAGTTAGAGGCAGTGCGTGGTGTTCTAGCTGCGACCTTGCAGGTTGATGACCGGATCGACTGGGAGAAGCTACGAAGCCGCAAGCCATTTTCGCAGCCACAACCCCAGCAACGCGTTTTTCTCGGCACTCCGCCAGAGCCGCAGGAAAGCGATTCTCGCTTCCAGCCACAGCTAAGTTTGCTCGATAAACTTTGGTCAGGTTCAGCGCAGAAAAAGCAGGAGGCCGCCCGTGCGCTTTTCCTGGCGGAGCATGCTGCATGGGCCCAGCGTGTTACCTCGGCGGGGATCAGCAATGAGGCGATTTACGCCAGCAATCTTCGCGAGTTTGAAGAA
>JBHENA010000161.1:356-5563 GCA_046262275.1 Chthoniobacterales bacterium | reverse complement strand
TGCTACGACATTGCGCGACGCGAGCGCGCGCCCATATTCATGCATGGTCAACGTCTCCATCGAATACACCGGCGACCTCCACTGCGACGCGGTCCACGGCCCGTCCCACGCCAAAATCGCGACGGACGCTCCGACGGATAACAAGGGCAAAGGCGAATCATTTTCGCCCACAGATCTCGTCGCTACTGCGCTCGGAAGTTGCATGAGCACGATCCTCGCAATGGCCGCGGAGGAGCATGGCCTCGACGTGAAAGGCATGACCGTGAACGTGAGCAAGGAAATGTCGAAGGACGCGCCGCGTCGGATTATCGCGTTGCCATCCGAAGTTCACATCCCCTTGCCGGCGAACACGCCGCAGCGCGCGCTCCTGGAAAGCGCCGCGCTCAATTGCCCGGTCCACAAAAGTCTGCCAGTCGAGATCGAACGCCCGACGAAATTTTTCTGGGAAGCTAATCCCGTCGTGAACCTTCGAGGAGCGGCGGTGTCTACACCGCCGTCTTTGTAGCGACGGCGCTCTGTCGCCGTAAAGCGCTCGGCTGCGAATCCCTGCTGTTTACGCCGACAGAGCGGCGTCGCTACAACAAGACAGCCGGCGGTTTCAAACCGCCGCTCCTTGGTTTGCTGCGGCGCCTACCACCCCAGCACCCAGGCGAAGATCAAGGGCGCGCAAATCGTCGCGTCACTTTCGACCACGAACTTCGGAGTAGAGGCTGCGAGCTTGCCCCAGGTGATTTTCTCATTCGGCACAGCGCCGGAGTAGCTGCCGTAGCTCGTCGTCGAATCGCTGATTTGGCAGAAATAACCCCACAGCGGCACCCCTCTGCGATCGAGATCCTGGTGCAGCATGGGTACGACGCAAATCGGGAAATCGCCGGCGATGCCGCCGCCGATCTGAAAAAACCCGATTGAGCCCTCTCGGTTGCGCAGCCTCTTCGCGTTTTTCGTGTAGTAGTCCGCGAGCCAGGTCATGTATTCGATGCCTGTGCGCACGGTGTGCACGTTCCTGACGTCACCGCGCATCACAGCCGCCGCAAACATATTGCCGAGCGTCGCATCCTCCCAGCCCGGGACGACGATCGGCAGGTTCTTCTCGCACGCCGCCAGTATCCAGGAATGCTTCGGGTCGATCTGATAGCTCTTCTTCAGCTTCCCGCTGCGAAGAATCTTAAACATGAACTCGTGCGGGAAATAACGCTCCCCGGCGCGATCGGCCCCAATCCACTCTTCGAGCACCGCCTTCTCGATGCGCCGCATCGCCTCCATCTCCGGGATGCACGTGTCGGTCACGCGATTCATGTGCCGGCTGAGCAGTTGCTGCTCGTCCCGTGGTGTGAGCTCCCGGTAGTGCGGCACCCGCTCGTAGTGGTCGTGCGCGACCAGGTTGAAAATATCCTCTTCGAGGTTCGCGCCCGTGCAGACAATCAGGTGCACCTTGTCGCGGCGGATCATTTCCGCCAGCGAGATCCCGAGCTCGGCTGTCGACATTGCGCCCGCGATCGTCATCAGCATGTTGCCCCCGGCGGCGAGGTGTGCCTCGTATCCCTTCGCCGCGTCGAGCAGCGCGGCGGCGTTAAAGTGACGATAATTCTTCGCGATGAATTGCGAGACCGGACCTTTTTTTGCCGCGAGCGCAGCGTTGATCTCTTCCGGGCTTTTTGACGGCCGTCTGGCTTTCATCGTTTGGGCAACGTGTGTCAGGCGGGATACAGCCACTTCATGTAATCAGCCACACCGTTTTCAAGCGAGAACTGCGGTTGATACCCCAATGCGCTGCGCACACTGGTCAGGTCGGCTTGGGTGAAGCTTTGGTAGTGGGCGTGCGGATTATCGATGTAATCAGGCTGGAGACTTGTTCCGAGGCAGCGATTGAGCACGTCGACCAGCTCGTTGAAAGAGCGGGCCTTCCCCGAGCCAAGATTGTAAATTCCGCTCTGATTCGCATCGAGTGCGCGAATGCTTCCTGCGACGACGTCCTTCACATAAACGAAATCGCGCTGCTGCTCGCCGTGCTTGAAAATGCGTGGGCGCTGCCCGGCCTTCATCTGGCGCGAAAGATGAAAGACCATGCTGGCCGGCGTGCCTTTGTGGGTTTCGCGCGGGCCGTAAACGTTGAAATAACGGAGTCCGACAATGAACCAGCCGGAGACGTCGCTCGCGGCGCGGGTCGCCAGGTTGTCCATGATCGCTTTCGAGAACGCGTAAACGTTCGCGGGCGCGGCGCCGTTGATCTCGACGCTGGCCGCGCTCGCGGCACCGTAGGTCGCGGCCGACGAGGCGTAAATCACCCGCGTCTTGTTCGGCTTCGCGAAATTGAGGAGCCGGCGAAAGCTCTCCACGTTGTCGTGCGTCTGGACGAATTGATCATGCAGGGTCGTGTCGGTGATCGAAGCGAGGTGAAAGATTGCGTCGAATTTTTCGTCACCGAACTGCTGCTGCCAGTCGAGCGTGGCGAGATTTTGCGCGACAAAGTCGCCGTTGTAGCCGGCCAGGTTCTTAAAGTCACCGGAGCGGAAATCGTCGATGACGGTGAGCCGCGCGCCGGGCAGACGTTCCTGCAGGGTGAGCACCAGATTGGAGCCGATGAAACCGGCGCCGCCGGTAACGAGATAATTGGAAGAGGCCATGTGGTGGTGTAGTGGCGCGTGTCCTCACGCGCAGGAAATATCGCCTATCCGGCTCGGGCCTGCGGCTGAGGACAGCCACCGCTACACAAATAAATCCTGAGGCGTTAAGCGCAAGCAGCTTTGCTTCAAGGAGCGGCGCTGTCTACACCGCCGACAAACGAATTCAGAGGGCGGTTTGGAAAGCGCCCCTCCTTGGCGCAGTCGTAGCGTCTCGCATAAACAATCTTGAGAACGCGAGGAAGCAGTTGGCGCTTCAAGGAGCGGCGATTTGAAATCGCCGTTTGTTTCTGTCGGCGGTGTAGACACCGCCGCTCCTTGAAGTCGATTCTGCGCGCGTCGGCTAAATAAATCTTGAGCGGGCAAGCGCAAGCCGCTAATCCTGTCAGCAGTTCTTTGTGAGTTTGATCAGTGGACCGGTGCAAGGAATTCCCGTGAGATTCGGGAGCAGTTGCGCTGCTGTAACTGGATACGACTTCCCATGAGCCAATCATCCCGCGACTGCGGGAAGGTGAAGGCGGGGAGAAGGATGCTCGTTTTTTCAAAATGGGCGAACGCCAGGAGCCAGAATATTTGCCCGCTCCACCTCATTCGAGCCGCCGCGCGTGCGGACGCGCCCGAAAAAACTTCTTCGCGAAAAAGAAGAATGAGAGCTGTGGACGTGGCCGGCGGCAGCCGGGCAAGTCTGCCTCTCGAAAATATTGGAGGTAACTTGTTATGCAGAATCGTCCCTGGCTCACGGTGGCTGTCTTTCTTTTGGCAGCGCCCTCGATCTGCCGCGCTCAAGATGCGGCCTCGTCCAAGCTTCCGAATTCGGTAGCCGAATCAGAAGGAATCGTCGTCAGCGCGACGCGACTCGAAACACCCGAAGAGGAATCTCCCGCCAGCGTTAGCGTCATTCGCTCGGGCGATTTCGAGAGCAAGCAGACGAGTCGCGTGGCGGATGCATTACGGGAAGTACCTGGAATCACGGTCACGCAGTCCGGTGCGCCCGGGTCACTGACCTCAGTCTTCACTCGTGGGCTTCGGAGCGAGCACACCCAGGTGCTGCTCGATGGCATCCCGGTGAACCAGGGATTGCAAGGCGCGTTCAATTTCGCCGATCTCGCCGTCGACAATATCGATCGCATCGAAGTGGTGCGTGGTCCCCAGAGCACGTTGTACGGCCCGCGCGCGCTGGCGGGCGTGATCCAGATTTTCACCCGGCGAGGAAGCGGTGCGCCGACCGCGACGTTCGCCGCGGAAGCGGGCTCCTTCGGAACTTTCCGGGAATCGCTCGCCAGTCAGGGGAGTTGGAAGGAATTCGACTATTCCGTCGCCCTGAGCCGGCTCGATACGGACAACGAGCGGCCGAACAACCAATACCGGCTCAGCAACGCGATCGCCAACGTCGGCTGGTCGCCTAACGAGCAGTTGCGCCTCGGGACCCTGTTGACCTATTCGCTGGCCGACATCGGGTTGCCGAACACGATCTTCGATCCGAAGTCCCGCGATAATTTCCTCACGGAACGATGGCTGATCGCGCCCCGCGTCGATTTTAAGCCCGTCGAATGGTGGGACCACCAGCTCATCGTCAGCTACGATCACGAGCGGCAGGTGAACGATCCGAACGACGACGGCTTCGTCGGACCGACGCGCGCGCTCTTCAAGCGCGTAACGGTCGATTACCAGAATAATCTGAGGCCGGCCAAGTGGTTGACCTTCACGACCGGCGCTTTCTACAGCCAGGTGGAGGCCGGCCAGGAACGGCCGTTTATTTCTCAACTTTTCGGCCCGCAGCCCACCTTTATCAGCGACGAGACGGAGCAAGCGTCAGTGTTCGCGCAGGCCAGCTTCACTCCGATCGAACATCTGAACTTCGTCGCGGGCGGACGCTATGATCACTTCAATCAGTTTGGCGATATCTGGACCTACCGGTTTGCGGGCAGTTATCGAATTGGGAAAACCGACACGCATTTGCACGCGAGCGTGGCGACCGGATTCAGCCCGCCGACGAGCCAGGACAAGATCTTCGGCAATAATTTTGCACTGGAGCCCGAAGACGCTCTCGGCTGGGACGCCGGCGTGGAGCAGCGGTTTTGCCGGGGCCGGGTGGCGATCGGCGTCACCTACTTTCATAACGATCTCTCGAACGTGATCGGATTTAACGGGCTGTTCGAAACGCTGAACCTGGGCGCGGCGGAGACGCAGGGAGCCGAAGTGGAGATGCGCGTGGTGCCGATCGACGATCTGACGATTCGCGCAAGCTACACTTATCTCGAGGCCGAAAAGACCTCCGCGGTGGACATCTCGCAGTTACCCGGCGCGCGTTTGCCGCGCCGGCCGCGGAACGAAGCTTATCTTTCGGCTTCCTATCTCTGGGCGAAGAAACTGCGAACGACGATCGAAGCAAAGTTCGTGAATGCGCGGGAGGAACTGAACTTCGGCGGGCCGAATTTCGATATTGAGGATTACGCCTTCGTGAATCTCGCGGCCGAGTATGAGATCAACAGTTGCGTGTCAGTTTTCGCGCGGATCAACAATCTGACCGACGAGCAATACTCCGAAGTTTTCGGTTTTCCGGCCCTCGGTCGGACGACTTACGCC
>JBHENA010000161.1:0-267 GCA_046262275.1 Chthoniobacterales bacterium | reverse complement strand
AAGGTGCGGTTCTAAGTCGCGGATCATTGCTCTCCGCCGCGGTCGGGACGGCCTGTGGTGGCTATCGACGGCCCGCGGCGTGCGCATCCGTGTCGAGAATTTCTCGTACTTTTCTGGCGAGACTCTCCTGCGTGAATGGCTTCTCCAGCACCACCAGACCTGGATCAAGCACGCCTTGATCGCTGATGTCGCTGTCGGAGTAGCCGGAAACGAAGAGCACCTTCATCTCGGGCTGCAATGGGGCCAGAGCGCGCGCGAGCTCAGGGC
>JBHENA010000160.1:5292-5577 GCA_046262275.1 Chthoniobacterales bacterium | reverse complement strand
GCCCATGTTCACGCCCCGCTACCTTAAGCACAGCAAGCTCCTCCTGCGACACGCGCAGAAGTATCTGCGCTACAAGCGGGATGTCCTGAGCGCGGCGGAGCGGGACGAAGTTCAGTCGCGCGTTGGCGCGTTGAGCGCGGCCTTGCGCGAGAAAAAAGCTGATCGGATAAAAGCGGAGGCAGAAGCGCTCGACGCGCATCTGCACAAGCTCACACCCGTCACCTGGGAAGCGCACTGGCGGGAGAACTGCGAGGTGATTCTGGTGGCAATTATCGTGGCGGGGGG
>JBHENA010000160.1:304-5282 GCA_046262275.1 Chthoniobacterales bacterium | reverse complement strand
GTGGGAATCCGCTCCTACTTCCTTCAGCCATTCAAGATTCCTACCGGTTCGATGCAGCCAACGCTCAACGGCATCATCGGTCATCCCCGCTCCGAACCCTCCCCCAACATCGTGCGACAGGTGGCGGAGTTCTTCATTCTCGGCCGCAACTACATCGATGTCGTCTCGCAGACCGACGATCGCGTCGAACAGGTCGTCGCGAAAAAATTCGCATTCTTCTTCACCTTCTCGCGGCTCATCTGCCACCGGCAGAAATTTCTCGTCTACGCGCCACCGGAAACGTTGCGCGATTCGTTTGGCGTGAGGCCGGGTCGCGACTATCGAAAGGGCGAAGTGATCGCGCGCGGCGCGGTCGATACGGGCGACCAGGTTTTCGTCGACAAGTTCAGCTACAACTTCGTGAAGCCGCATCGCGGCGACGTCTTCGTTTTCAAGACCGACGACATCTCTTTAATTCCAGCGGACCCCGAGACGGGCGCGCCGTTTTACATCAAGCGCCTGGTGGGTTTGCCGGGCGACGAGCTGCGCATCGATCCGCCTTTGCTGTATGTAAACGGTGAGCGAGCGAAAGGGCGCGGGTTTGCCCGGGTGATGGCGGCGAAAAATGGCTACCGGGGCTACGCCTCGAGCGGCAATCTCCTGCCGAATCCCGAGAAGACGTTCACCGTCCCCGCACGCCGGTATTTTGCGATGGGCGACAACAGCTACAACAGCTACGACAGCCGCTACTGGGGTGCCGTGCCGGAGGAGAATCTAGTCGGCCGCGGCCTTCTGGTGTACTGGCCGTTTAACCGGCACTGGGGGCTGATTCGGTAATCGCTGACAGCGCCAGCACGCGTTCCTAACATGCGCGAGATGTCGCCGCTCATTCCGCTGCTCGGCCTCTGCGCGGGCTACGTGCTCGTGCTGCTCTTCAATCCCATCCATCTTGCCCTGCGCGACGGCTTCCGCTGCATCACGCGTTTCAAACGAATTTGGCTGACGTTCGTCCTCCTGAGCTTCGCGTATTCCGTCTTTCAGTTCGCCACCTTCACTCCGCTGCAGCATGCCTCGGAGCTCGACTTCGGCCAGATGGCGACGATGCCGGATTGGAATTGGCCGCGCCTGCTTGACGTTTGGCGAGACACACCGCTCCCCGCGCTGGAAGGGGTGGCGGGGATTTTCGATAACGCGACCACGACATACCCGCTCTCGGTCGTGGCCGCGATCCTCTTGCTCTGCAACTGGCGGGGGCTGCACGGCGCGCTTCTCGCCGCTCTGCGAAAGCGTTTCCGCATTTGGGCTTACCTGATCTACCTCGTTGTGCTGCTCAGCGCCGTTGCGTCCCTCTTCAAGCCCGTCGTCTTCTGGCGTCTGCCCATTTGGCGTCTCGTGCTGCCGGATTCTGTCTTATTTCAGACTTCGGCCGCGGTGGATGCGGTGGCGTTCATCTTCGAATATCTCTTCGGCGTCTACATTCAGGTCTACCTGATCACGGTCTGCCTCGCATGGATCAAAGGCCTCAGTTTCACCGAGCAGGCGCTCTTTGGGTTCGCGGTCCGGCGGTTTACCTTCGTGCTGAAATGGGCCGGCGTGGTGGTGCTCGTCAGCACGCTCCTGCTGCGCCTGCCGCTGCTGCTCGCCTACTTCATCAACCTGCCAGGCGTGCTGGATTATCAACCCTATCAGCGCTACGCCATGAGCGCTCTGATCATCCTCTTCTGCTCCGTCCAAATCTCCCTCGTCCTGCACAACGAGAGCCTGCGCGAAGCAATCCGCGCGCACGCCGAATTCATCCAGCGCAATGCGGCTCGCTTCGGCTGGTTCCTGCTCATCTGCGGACTGCACTTTTTCATTCTGACCGCAGCCGACGCAATCGTGCGCACCGCCATCGCCGATCGCGTGGCGGCAGGTATTGTCTGGAAGATTTTCTACGTCTCTACGCGCGGGCTCATCACTGGCTGGCTCCTCGCTTCGTGGGTTTGTTTGTTCAGGCAATGCGAGACGAGGCGCATCGATCAGGAGACCTGGATCCGCTATTGAACAGTGGACGCGGCCAAGATCACGCGGCAGAGCAAATCCAATCTGGCGCTTGCCTTCGTCTCGTTAGGCCGCGAGCGGCGGCGGGACATCACGACCTTTTATGCCTTCTGCCGTCTGATCGATGACATCGCTGACTCGCCGGAACTGAGCGTGCGCGAAAAGGCGGCCGGGCTCGCGGGATGGAGAGGCTGGCTGCATGCACCTGGTGAAGGGGAGCCGCAGCTTGCCGCCGAACTGCGCGCGCTCCTGGCGAAGTATCGCCTCGCGCCGGCGATGCTCGAGGAGATCATGGCTGGGGTTGAGATGGACCTGGCGGTTTCGCGCTATGCGACCTTCGAAGATCTGCGCGTTTATTGTTATCGTGTGGCCAGCGCGGTTGGCTTGGTCAGCATCGAAATTTTCGGATACCGGAATCCGGCGTGCCGCGATTACGCGGTGGAGCTCGGGCTCGCTTTGCAGAGCACCAACATCATTCGCGACGTGGGCAAAGACCTCCGCAGCAACCGTGTTTATCTTCCGCAAGACGAGCTGGCGCGGTTCGGCTACTCGGAAGCGGATCTGTTCGCACGCACCTACGACGAACGGTTCGTTACCCTGATGGAGTTCCAGGCGCAGCGCGCCCGCGCCTTTTTCGCAAAAGCCGCTGCCCTGCTGCCAGTGGAAGACCGCCGCTCGATGATCGCGGCTGAGATTATGGGCGCTGTCTATTCGACGCTGCTGCGGCGGATGGAGCAGGACCGTTTCCGCGTCTTCGAGAGGGAATATCGGCTTAATCCCCTTCAGAAAACAGGCCACGTCATGCGCCAGTTGCTTCGATTTTGACGCGGGCGGTCGCGCCTCGCGGCTCACTTCAGCGGCCACGGTGGTGAATACTGAACCGCGTCTTCCGTCAATTGCTGACACCCGCCCAAGTATCGCTCCGCGAAACCGACAACATCGGCGGGATCAAGAATCATATGAAAAAGAGTACTTCAGTTGTTGTGGCAGTGACCGCCTTGGCGGCACTGACTGTTACCTCGTGCGAAACACCAACCGGACAAGGCGCTGCGATCGGCGCGGGCACTGGTGCTGTGGTCGGGGCGATAGCCTCCGGCGGTGCTCCTGGTACCAACCGCGCTGCGCGTGGGGCTCTCGCCGGCGCCGCCATCGGCGCTGGCGCAGGTGCATTGATCGGCGCTGCTGTCGAAGCCGATCGCGCGACCGCATACGGGCCGCCGCGTTCCACTTACCCTTACGGCCGGAGAGTTGGCGGAGGCCTGGTGGAAAGTCCCTATCCTCCCTACCAGGTTTACGATCTGCGCGGTGTGCCGCCGGGCAGTTTGGTGGACGATCGCGTAGGCCGCGGATATTTTCGCAAGCCGTAGTCAAGGAGCCGCGGCTTCCAAGCCGCCAACTTTCTGACAAGCGGCGGCTAGGAGTTTGTGTTTAGTGTCCGACGCTCTGAGTTGTCACCCGAGGCCGGCGAAGCGCGCCGAGGGACCTCACGCCTGCTCTGAGACTACCATGCCGTCCTTCAGCGCAAGTCCAAGACTGCGCGTGAGGTCCACATTCGACTACGCTCAGTGCAGGCTCTCGCCGTCTGCGCAGGCTCGGGATGACGCCGTAGAACACGGACGGGTCGCGCGAACGCAAAACAGTACGGCTAGGAAGCCGCCCCTTCTTCTTTCCTGAGCGCATCCACGAGCCGCTGCGCTTCCTCCGTCATCTTCAGCATCTCGGGCCATTCCCGGTGGTAATTCTCACCGGATAACTTTCGCGTCGCGTCGAAGCCCATGTGCGATCCGACGTTTTGCAAACTCGGCGCGTGATCCAGTGAATCGCTCGGGTTGCGGATAATTGTGCTGTCCCGCTCGGGATCGGTATTGGCGCAAAGGCGGAATAGCACTTCGCTCGTGTTGTGCACATCGCAGTCCTCATCCAGCACCACGATGTATTTGCTGAACATCATCTGGCCCATACCCCAGAGCCCGTGCATCACTTTGAAGGCCTGATAGGGGTACTGCTTGCGGATGCTGACGAAGACGAGGTTATGGAACACGCCCTCCGGCGGCAACGCCATGTCGACCAACTCTGGGAAATTCATTTTGAAGACCGGCAGAAAAATCCGGACGCTCGCATCGCCGAGATAAAAATCCTCCATCGGGGGAATGCCAACGATCGTTGTCGGATAAACGGCGTCCCGCCGGTGGGTGATCGCGGTGAGGTGAAAAACCGGGTAATCCTCGACCGCGGTGTAGAAGCCGGTGTGATCACCGAAGGGTCCTTCGGGCCGCATCTCGCCCGGCTGCACGTAGCCTTCGAGCACGAAATCAACGTCCGCCGGCACCTCCAGATCGATCGTTTTGCACTTCACGACTTCGACTGATTTCTTGCGAATGAACCCGGCGAAAAGAATCTCGTCCAAGCCATCCGGGAGCGGCGCGGTGGCCGCAAACGTGTAGGCCGGATCGCCACCCAGGCAGACCGCCACCGGCATGCGCTCGCCGCGTTCGTAGTAACGCTTCCCGTGGCGCGCGCCGACTTTGTGCACCTGCCAATGCATGCCGGTCGTGCGTTCGTCATAAACCTGCATGCGGTACATGCCGAGGTTACGCGCCCCGGAATCCGGGTCGCGCGTGTGCACATTTGGCAACGTGATGAACCGTCCCCCATCCTTGGGCCAGCATTTTAGGATCGGCAGGTCGAAAAGTGACATCTCTCCGCTTTCCGGTTTCCGTTTTCCGGTTTCCAGCAGCTGCACCACGTCCTGACATGCGCCTTCTTTTACATGCTTTGGCCGCGCATGGAGCAAATTCAGTCCCTGTTTCAGCAAGCTCCAGCCTTCACGGAGGTCGCTCGGCGGTTTTGCTTTTAGGATGAGCTGAATCTCCTGGGCGAGGTCATCCACGCTGTTGAGCTTCAAAGCCAGCGCCATCCGCTTCCTTGAACCCATCGTGTTGATGGCGAGCGGAAAGCG
>JBHENA010000160.1:0-294 GCA_046262275.1 Chthoniobacterales bacterium | reverse complement strand
TTCCGCGATCAGCAGATCGGTGTCGACGGGCTGCGCGATGCGCCTAAGTTCGCCGGCCTCATCCAGGGCTCCGACAAACTGGCCGAAGGAGGAGTAAGCCATCGAATGCTGCACCCGCGCTCGAGCGCGCGCGTCTTCGGCTCAGTAGACCCGCGGCGCGGGCAGCAGCTGATAGGCGATGACGCGGCCGTTCTGGAAAGAGACGGTGCGCTCTGGATACCGGACTAGCGAGACCCGGTTGTAAAAGAAAGGATCGTAGAACGGATCGTAGAAAAAGTGAACGCGGCCGTGGCC
>JBHENA010000159.1:440-5599 GCA_046262275.1 Chthoniobacterales bacterium | reverse complement strand
GCCACCGAAGAGGAGATCAAGAGCGCTTTTCGGAAGCTGGCGCGCAAGCACCATCCCGATGTCGCAAAAGACAAACGCGCCGCGGAGGAGAAATTCAAGCAGATCAACGAAGCCTATGAGGTCCTGAGCGATCCGCAGAAGCGCCAGAAGTACGATCAGTTGGGCGCGAACTGGGACCAGCCGGGCGGCGGGTTCCAGCCACCGCCAGAATGGGGACAGCGGCGTGGCGGGAGAGGAGCGTATCCTTTCGGCGGCGGGAACGGCGGGGTCGAATTTGAATTCGGCGGAACTGGGTTCAGTGATTTTTTTGAGGCCTTTTTCGGCGGTGGTCGCGGCCAGTCGGCTTTCGGTGGCGGCGGCGCTGGCTTTGGTCAGCGACGATCCGGCGTGGAGCGCGGCAGTGACGTCGAGGCCGACATCATGGTGACGCTAGAAGAGGCATTGCACGGGTCGAAGCGGACGGTGTCGCTGCGGCGCAATTCATCCAGCAAAGTGGAGACCTATCAGGTGACGATCCCGCGCGGGGTGCACGAGGGGCAGCGGATTCGGCTGGCGGGGCAGGGAGAAGCAGGCGCAGGGGGCGGAAAGAGTGGCGACCTCTTTTTGCGTGTCCGTCTGGCGCGGCATCCGGAATTCTCTGTCGAAGGCAGCGATCTCATCCACGAGGTCGAGCTTGCGCCGTGGCAGGCGGTGCTCGGAGCGGAATTGCAGATCCCGACGTTGGAAACGCCAGGGCGGCTCAAGATTCCTCCCGGCACGCAAGCTGGGCAGCGTTTCCGACTGCGTGGACGGGGGCTGCCAAATGCCTCCGGCAGCCGCGGCGATCTCTATGT
Source organism: Chthoniobacterales bacterium (assembly GCA_046262275.1). Lineage (GTDB taxonomy): Bacteria > Verrucomicrobiota > Verrucomicrobiia > Chthoniobacterales > UBA10450 > JACCTI01. The sequence goes on along the minus strand of JBHENA010000159.1, from coordinate 4,766 downwards.
GGTAACGACGGTGCAGGTGCCGAAAAAGATCACAGAACGTGAACGGGCGCTTTGGTCAGAGCTCGCGCGACTGCACGGCGGCTAGTCGATGCGGATATCCCTCGGCACCGATCACGCCGGCTTCCGTCTGAAGGAGGCGGTGAAGAGGCTGCTCCTATCACTCGGACACGAGCCGGTGGATTTTGGGACGTTTAGCGAGGAGGCGGTCGATTACCCTCAGTTCGTGCGGCCCGCGGCGGAAGCGGTCGCCCGCGGTGAATGTGAACGCGGAATCGTCTTCGGCGGGTCCGGAAATGGCGAAGCCATGGTTGCGAACAAGGTGCGCGGTGTGCGTTGCGCCCTTTGCTGGAGCGAAGAAAGCGCGCGCCTGTCGCGCCAGCACAACGACGCGAACGTGCTCTCGCTCGGGCAGCGCCTGGTGACGGAGGATTTGGCGCTCTCCATTGTGCGGGTCTGGCTCGTCACGGACTTTGAGGGGGGGCGGCACGCGAAGCGCATCGCGCAGCTCGATCCGGAGTGATCGCTAGAGCCAGAGATCCAGGCAGACAGCGAGCAGGAATACAGCGCTGACAAAAGCGTTGCTCTGGAAAAAGGCTCGGTTGATCGCGGCGAGGTCCAGACCGCCGGCCGCGCGGTGTTCGTAGAGGAGCGCGGCGGCTACGAAGGGCATCGAGCAAAAGAAGATCACACCCAGTCGGGCGGAGAACCCAAATGCGATAAGAGCCAGAAACACGACGAAGTGCAGCCACTGCGCGAGGCGCAGACTCTCAGCGATGCCAAGCCTGACCACGAGCGAGCGCAGGCCTTCACGCCGGTCGAATTCATAATCCTGCGTTGCGTAGATCAGGTCGAAACCTGCCACCCAGCAAAGAACGCCGAACCCCAGTAGTAATGGCGGTAAATCGAGCCTGCCCGTCTGAGCAATCCACGCTCCCACAGGTGCGATTGCCAGTGCGAAGCCGAGGAAAAAATGCGTCGCATCCGTAAAGCGCTTCGTCACTGAGTAGAAGAAGACGATCGCGAGCGCGAGCGGCGCGAGAAAACCCGCGAGACGGTTAAGGGCGATAGCCGCGGCAACAAAGCCCAGAGAGCAGATGACGAGCAGAGTCAATGCCGTCGTCCGCGAGGCGAGCCGATGGCGATCGGCCGTGCGTGGGTTGCGTTGATCGATCCACCAATCCACCAGCCGGTTGAACAGCATCGCCGCCGTCCGTGCCAGGACCATGCAAACAAGAACCAGTCCGAGGGTGCGGGCTGACGGGCGACCATTTGCCGCCACCAGGAGAGCGGCGAGGGCGAAGGGCAACGCAAAGATTGTGTGCGAGAAGCGAATGAACCGCAGGAATCTGGCGAACGAGTTGGCCGTAGATGAAGGGGATGGCGTTTTTCCCGTCGAGAGCAAACTCACTGCTCTTACCGACCTCATCCGGAGTCAATCGGCTTCCGCCAAGGAGATGAAAGCAACAAAACATTTTCCCATGATGGCCGTTTTGGCCGGCGGTTTTCGCCTTACCTGATGAAAGGACCAATTCGTTTCGGACCGGCGAGGTCAAAATCCCCTTAGTAACCAACGCGAACCAGCTTCCAAAACGCGGAGATCACCATGAAGAGGCATGCCTGTCTAATCCCCCTGATAATTTCGGCTTCTGCTATTGCGCTCTTTCCGGGAGCAGCGGAGGCCCAGCAAAACACCAGCCAGGTGCCCTCTCAGGCGCCACAGCCTGCATCTATCCAGCAGGCCAGCGGACAAGTGGCCCTCTCGGAGCGGCAGGCCCGCGTCCGGACGATCAGCTACAATCACCTTGCGGAAGCCATCGGGCGGCACGGCATCGGTGATGTCAACGAACTGAGAACCCTGCGAGTCGTGGAAGACGACGATTCCATGACCCACACCCATGTGCAGCAGACACATCGCGGAGTGCCGGTTTTTGGCGGGGAAGCCATCGTGCACCTCAACGCGGACGAATCGCTCTCCGATATCACAGACGATTTCGTCAGTTTTGTGACGGTGAATACCGAGCCGACACTCAGTGTGAAAGACGCCACTAAGGCGGCTGTGAGGAAGTATGGGTGCTCGGAATGCTTAACCGCAAAGGCAGAAGTGGACCTATGGGTGCTGCGCCAGAACGGACGCGACCACCTCGTCTATCGCGTCCAGTTGCGCCGCGAGGACGGCTCTGCGAAAACAGCGCTGCCAATCTACTTCATCGATGCCCACAGCGGCGACGAGCTGTGGAGTTACAATAACCTGCAGTCGGCCACGGGTACCGGTGTCAGCCTGTATAGCGGGACGAGAACCATCAACACCTACCGGAAACGAACCAACCCTTATGCCGGGTTTTACCTCGAGGATCACGCCCGCAACATCGGCACCTACGACAACAACAACACTGAGACGACGACATACAACTTCTTCGACAAAAACAACACATGGAATTCAGCGCGCCAACGAGCGGCAATCGATGCCCATTTCGGGACAGCCAAGGTCTGGGATTACTACAAGAATGTGCACAACCGGCGCGGCTTGGATGGGGCGGGCGGGCCTGTCTGGTACGGCTCCATCAATGGTACGAGGGCGCTGATCTGCACCAGGGTGCACTTTGGTGCTAATTTCAATAACGGCTACTTTGACGGAACAGCCGTCGTCAACCTGGGCGACGGCGACGGCACGATCAACGGACCAAATGTCTCGCTCGACTGGCTCGGGCACGAATGGACGCACGCCCTCACCAGATATACGGCCAACCTGATCTACGACAAAGAAACAGGCGCGCTCAATGAATCGTGGTCCGACGTCTTCGGCTGCATGATCGAGCGCTACGTGAAAGGCGAGAACGCTGCCACGTGGTCGATCTTTGAGCAGACGCTGACGCCGTTGATCGCCGGCGATGCCGAGCGCTACATGGACACACCGCACAAGGGGAGGGACCACAATTTCACGATCAACGATCAGCCGGATCACTACACTGAGCGTTACCTGGGGACGGAGGACAACGGTGGCGTACACGTCAACTCCGGCATCCCTAACAAGGTATTCTATCTCGTAGCCAGGGGCGGTGCGCACCACCTGGGGGGCTCGATGAACGGCATCGGGCCTGATGTCGCCGCCAAGATCTGGTACAAGGCGCTGACTGGATATATGACCTCAACGACGAAGTTTGCCGGAGCGCGCGCCGCAACGCTCAAGGCGGCGGCAGCTCTCCACGGAGCCGGAAGCCCCGAGCAGAATGCGGTGCGGAGGGCGTGGAACTTGTGCGGCGTTAATTAGGTTTGGCCAATCAGCGGGAGCTTTGTCTCCTGTGCGAGAGCAACTCGCCGTCTTTTCCCAGCCTTAGCCGCTGCGCGCCAGCAATTCCGCCAGCCGGCTGCGAGCGTCTGAAAGAAGGGGCGTGCCGTGGGCGAAGAAAAGCCGCTCGAATTGGAAATCTAAGAGCTTCCCAAGCGATCTGCGCATCCGTTTCGCGTTCACACAGTATTTAGTCGGCAGGAAAGTAAACCCGTAGGAGCTCATATTGATGAACGCATCACCGACGACGAGAGTTCCACCCTCGCGCCCGCCGTGGAGCGCGATTTCTCCCGGCGCCGCGCCTTCGATTTCGACCACTGTCAGTTCCGCCGAAATCCTGTCTCCTTCCAGCACCTCGCTCACACGGGACTCACCCAGAGCTGCTCGGGCATCGCGGTGCGCGCAGATCGGAACCTGAAAACGATCCGAAAAGCTCGCTGCCGCACGGGCGTGATTGGCGTTAGTCACAACGACGCCTGCCACATTTCTCTTCTCCAACACCAGGTCGAGCCGCGACGGCTCCAGTGCGATTGGGTCGATCAGGTAAACTCCCGATGCCGTGAAAAGGCCGGTTGAGAAAAGCTCAGCTTTGACGCTGGGCTCATAGGCGTGCCAGATAAACAGTCCCGAACCTAGCTGGTGGATCTCGGTCGCGGAGTTCATTGAAGCGGAAGCATCGGCTGATTTCTGTGGGTGTCGGCGCCCGGCCGCACAGCGAGCGACGGGAGCCTGTGCCGGGGGCCTGCTGTTCTAGGCTTGAATCCGCACCGGCGCCAAATCGCGAGCGGCATCTCAGGTTGGCATCAGAGGTGCTATGGTAATTATAGATAACATAGTATATGACTACCTTCTCCTATCAAGCTCGCGACGCCTCAGGCAAGATCGTCTCTGGAATACAGGACGCCCTCAACGAGGACAATGCCGTAACCAGCCTAATGAGCCGAGGGCTCATGGTCCTCTCCCTTCAGCAAAAAGCCGCTGCCAGCCGGAAACGGAATAAAATCTGGACCGTCAAGGAAACCGACCTCGTCCTCTTCACC
>JBHENA010000159.1:0-430 GCA_046262275.1 Chthoniobacterales bacterium | reverse complement strand
GCCTTGACCGCTCTTTACGATCAATCCGACCCCAAACGCCAGCGCGGTCTCCGCGAAGTCATCAGCGACGTGACCACACGCGTGCAGGGCGGTGAAACTTTTCATGAAGCTGTCGCGAAGCATCCGCGCGTGTTCGACCGACTGTTTGTGAGCATGGTCAAAGCAGGCGAACACGGCGGATTGCTCGCGGAGATTCTGGACCGGCTGGCCGGCTTCCTAGAAGCCAGCGCCCGGCTGCGCAAGAAGATCAAGTCGGCCATGACCTACCCCGTCATCGTCATCTGCATCGCGTTTGCGATCACCACCTTCCTGATCGTCAAAGTGGTCCCGATCTTCGGCGAGATTTTCAAAGATTTCGGAGCGCAGCTGCCTGCCCCGACCCAATTCCTGATCGACGTGAGCGAATTCATGCGCGGGGAATGGTATTTCC
>JBHENA010000158.1:5393-5643 GCA_046262275.1 Chthoniobacterales bacterium | reverse complement strand
ATCTCCTCCAGCCGATACTCGAGGCTGCCCGACACGAATCGGCCGAAAGGCTTCCGCGTGTGGATGGCGAAGCCGTAGTTGCGCTGATCGTAAACCGAACTGAGGAAGTTGGCTTCGCGGTAAAACAGGTCGCCGCCAAGCGAGAGGCGCCGATCGAGGAAGTAAGGCTCGACCAGAGAGACGATGAAATCTTTTCTTTGCGAGCCGGCCTGAACTCGGGCTCGAAATTTCTGTCCGGCCCCGGTGAAGT
>JBHENA010000158.1:0-5383 GCA_046262275.1 Chthoniobacterales bacterium | reverse complement strand
CTTCTCTTCCACCTGCACGGTCAAGTCCTTGCGCCCCGGAACACCGGTCTCTTCGGGGTAAGTCTCAACCCGCGAGAAGTAGCCCAAATTATCGAGCCGCTTCTTGCTCGTTTCGACCCGTGTCGTGCCATAGACGTCGCCCGGCGCCACCAGCACCTCGCGCCGGATGACTTTATCCTTCGTGCGTACGTTCCCGATAATGTTGATCCGCTGCACAAACGAGCGGCTGCCTTCCTCGATCGTGTAATTGACGTCGATCTGACCAGGGCCGCTGGGAACGCCCTGTGGCGAAACCACCAAGTCGACATAACCGCCGGCTCCGTAGGCATCGGCAATCCTCTTCGCGTCTTCGCGGATCACTTTCGGGGAATAAACATCGCCCGGCTTCATCTTGAGCAACGCGCGAATCTTCTCTTCGGTCGTGCTCTTGTAGCCCTTAACCCCAATCCGGCCGACGCGGTATTTCTGCCCCTCGACGATTTGGAACACGATCATCAGACGGCCATTGGTTCGCTCCCGGCGGGGATCTTTCACTTCCACGTCGATGTAACCGTGGTCCTGGTACCATTCGCGCAGCGAATCCACGTCCTGCTGCAACTGCGCTTCATCGAGCCGGCCCGACTTATCCAGGAAGGCGATGAGCGACTTGCGCTTCGTTTTCATCTGTTTGCGCAAGACTCGATCGCTGAAAACGGTGTTGCCTTCGAAGCGGATGTCGCTGATCGCTCCCTTCGGCCCCTCGTTGATCGTGAAGACGACGCGGGAGGTGCCGCGCGCCTTGTCCGCATCTACGCGGTATTCCACCTCGATGTCGTTGAAGCCTTTGGCGCGGTAGGAATCGATAATGTCCTGCCGGGCGGCGCCGAGGGCGTCTTCGTCCAGAGGCGCGTTCACCTTGAGCTTGATCTTCTTGCGCAGGTTGCGGGCGGAAATGCGCGACGCGCCGTTGATTTCGATCTCATTCACGACCGCGCGCGTTTGCACCGCCACGATTACTTTTACTCCCTCACCTTCCTGCTGACCGAAGATGCGGACGTTCTGCACCTGGCCGGTTCCATAGAGGCTGCGGATGTCCTGCTCCACTATCGCGTCGGAGTATGTCTGGCCTACCTTGGTGCGCATCTGCGCCAGGATTCGCTCGCGGCTGATGGTCTCCGGCCCGGTGTATTGCACCTCGGTGGAAGTGATTTTCACTCCGCCTTCCTGCGTATGCGCTGACGGCGACGTAAGCAGCGCAAAAACCAGCGCGAACAAGATCGAGGAGAGGCCGCTGCGGAGGCCGACAGAATGTTTCATAAGATTAAAATTCCGGGCGGCATGGCGAAGCCCACCCGGTGCAGGTCGTATTAGTTGGTAAGGAGCGGGAGATCGTCAAGGCGCGATTTCGCTCCCCTAGCCGGGTTGGGCCGGGAAAGAACGCCCTGCCCAGCCCTAATTCAGGAGTTCGTACCAGTTATTCCGTCGTCGCGGCTTATAGCCGGCGTCCCGGATCAGCGCCTCGATCTGCGCCGCATCGAGCCGAAAGGTGGTGCCCGCGCTGCTGACCACGTTTTCCTCCATCATGACGGAGCCAAAATCATTCGCGCCGTATTTTAAAGCCACCTGTCCGATCTCAGGACCCTGTGTCACCCAGGAGCTTTGCACGTTCGGGATATTGTCCAGAAAGATGCGGGCCAGTGCCTGCATGCGGAGATACTCGGCCACACCGGCACGGTGTGCGACCTTTAGGACGGTGTTCTCCGGCTGGAACGTCCAGCAAATGAAAGCCGTAAAGCCGCCGGTGGCGTCCTGCTGATCGCGCAGGCGCTGCAGATGCTCGATCCGATCTTCGACTGTCTCGACGTGGCCGAACATCATCGTTGCGCTCGAGTTCAGTCCTTCTTCGTGCGCGATCTGCATCACCTCGAGCCACGCATCGGAATTGCACTTCAGGGGAGAAATTCGCTGCCGCACCCGATCCACCAGAATCTCGCCTCCCCCGCCGGGGATGGAGCCGAGGCCGGCGGCTTTGAATTCCGAGATCACCCGGCGCAGCGGCATCTTGAAGACCCTGCTGAAATGCTGAAACTCCGGCGGGCTGAACCCGTGAATGTTGATGTGCGGATACTTGGCGCGGATGTGCCGGAGGAGTTTGATGTACCAATTAAAGTCCAGCTTCGGATGATGTCCGCCCTGCATCAGAATCTGCACCCCTCCTGCTGCGCTCAGTTCGTCCAGCTTCTGATCCAGTTGCTCAAAGCTGAGCACGTAATGATCGGAATCCTTTTCCGTGCGGTAAAACGCGCAAAACTTGCAGTAAACGTCGCAGACGTTGGTGTAGTTGATGTTACGGTCGACGATGTAGGTCACGATCTCGGCGCCGCGTTCGTCGTAGCTGGCGCGCTTTGCCAGCTCCCGCCGCGCATCAGCAAGCGCGCCGAGCTCCTCCAGCGGCCAGCGGTAGAGCTCGAGCGCGTCGGCGCTGGAGATACGCTCGTTTCCCAGGATCTTTTCGGTCAATGGCTGAGCCGCGATTCCTACCATGATGTCAATCTAGAGTGTGAATGGTGATCCGTGAATGGACAATTGCGCGCAGCGCGCGCCCTTGCAGATAGATGATGCCATGAAAGAGCCGGTCGCAATCATCGGCGCGGGTGTCTCGGGCCTCACCTGCGCGGCTTTGCTCGCCGAGCACGGCTACCGCGCCAGGATCCTGGCCGAGGAGATCGGGTCCCGCACCACCTCAGGCGCGGCGGCGGCCATTTGGTTCCCTTACGATGCCGAGCCGTTTGAAACGGTCATCCGTCGCGCACTGCGAACTTACGAGATACTGCGCGACCTGGCGATGCGTAACGACACCGGAGTTTCAATGATCGAACTTCGGTTGTTCTCCCGCGCAGGCGATCTGGCGCCGCCGCCGTGGGCCGTTTCTCTCGGCCCGCAGCGCCTCCCAGCTCACTTGATCCCGAGTTGCTTCACCAGCGGTTTTACTCTCCAGGTCCCGCTTACCGATACCACGCGCTACCTTGATTACCTTGCCGCGCGTTTTCGGAAAGCCGGCGGCCGGATCGAGGGAGGAGTGCGCTTGCAGCGACTGCAAGAAATTCACCGCGAGTTTGGGTTAATCGTGAACTGCACCGGCCTCGGCGCAAAGACCCTGGTCCCCGATCCGCAGCTCGAAGCCCATCGTGGACAGGTGGCTGTTGTTCCGAAGCTTCCCATCCCTTACGCGGTCGTCTGCGATGATCCGCCGCTAATGTATGCCATTCCACGTAGCCACGATTGCGTCCTGGGCGGGACGAACGATCTCAGCGATAATCCACATGCCGATGCCCTCACCACCGCGGGCATCCTGAGCGAATGCCGCCACGTGCTTGCGCTGGAAATTGCTGAAGTTCTGGACGAGCGCGTCGGTCTTCGCCCGTTCCGGCCCTCAGGCGTTTGTCTCCGGAGCGAGAAGCTCGCCGACGGACGACGGCTTATTCATAACTACGGCCACGGCGGTTCCGGATTCACTCTTTCCTGGGGTTGTGCCGAGGAAGTGTGGTCCCTGGCGGAATCCGCTTAAGCCGCTATGGCTGCGGCTTTTTCTCGGCCCTTGCCTGCCGGTCTGCTCAGCTCTTCCGCGACCAGGTCAGCGCGACAGCCTTAAATGAGCTGACGACGTCGTCCGGTCCTTTTTCCATGAAAAAGCACTCGTAGAAACCGGGGCCAAGCTCCCACATATCGCCCTTGTAATATTCGTCCCGAAAGAATTGCCACACGCCACTTACGATGATGAGCGAGCTGATCCGGTCATTCCAGAACTCGCCCAGATAAAGGAAGCTAAGGTTCGTCCGCGCGTAGGCCCCGCGAAAACCGGAATGATCGTAGATGATGATCTCGGGCATCGGGGGCGCCTCGGTCAGGGTTGGTTCGTCGCCGGCAGCCGCGGCGCAAGCGTGATATTTCAGCGGCGCTACGTTCCATTTTGTGTCGATTACGCAGCCATTGTCTGGCGACAGTTCGGTCTTCGGAATTTGTCTCATAAATCGGGTGGTCTGGTCGGATTCCACCAGACGCTCTGGCTTATGTCGAGGACAGGATTAACAGGATTTTGCAGGATTACAGCCACGCCTCGGCTCTCCTTTCAATCCGGCGTAATCCTCTGAATCCTACCGCTTCTGAGTGGAGGCGAGCATTTCTCGCCGTTTAAAGTGGTCCAAATCCACTTCGTGCAATTGGCGGATACTGTAGATCGGCGTCGTCAATGCGAAGAGCACTTTCAATTTCGCGTGCCCGAGAATTTCTCCGGGCTCGAGCAGCTCATACTCAATCGTGAGATCCTTCAGGACCGCGAAAATCCAGAAGAGCTGAAAGGGTCGCATCAGCCGCATCTCGAATTTCACGAGCTTGTTCTCACCCTCGGATACCCATGCCGTCCCGGTGATCGCATTCAGAAAACGACCCGCGGTTTTCCTGGCCGGCTGCTTTGGCTTCGGTTTGAAGGAAACGCGGCGCGCTGCGCGACCGGCCACTTGCTCGGTTCCAGCGACGGTGAACTCAAATCGTTCCGCGATCCGGTGTTCGCGTGCGAATTCCTGCAGCGTCGTCTCCTCCTCGTCGTCCTCTTCCTCTTTTCTCTCCTTTTGCTCCGGGAGGCGTACCTTGCCCTCCACTTCGCGCGAGAGGAAATGCACCGGCCGCGTATCGCCGGGTCGCATGATGGCGTGCGCTTTCGCGGTGCCGCGGAGACGCCCACGTCCGTCCCATTCCTGCACGCGCATCTTCGCCTCGTACTGCACGGTCGGCAGCTGCTTGCGAAAGCGCTCCGCGTTCTCGAGCGCCTGTTCCAGCATTCGGCCCACTTGCGGATCAATGTCCTGCGTCTGGGCTGGAATGGCCCTCAGCGCTATGACCGAGAGCACGAGCATGATTGTCTTTTGCCGCGCCAGCGGCTTTTGGAGTGCGCTGCGTCTTCGCAGCGCTTTCCACAGGCGTGGCTCTCGGCGGCGTCCGCACGTGAGAAAAGCGGCGCGATGACGCGCCGCACTCCAAAGCGGCCTTCGCTTCACCGCTGGGCCGCCGCTAAGTGGACGACCGCCAGAATGCACCGGAGCTCTAGATCCCGTGCTCGCGGTTGTCGGAGCGCAGCCGAATCGTTTTGTTCTGGAGATCATGCGACGCGCGGATGAAGCGAACCGTTTTACTCTTCGCCCGCATCAAGATCGAATGCGTGATCGTGGTTGGCCCCTGCGTTTTTACCCCGGCGAGGAGCGCGCTGTCGCTGATGCCAGTCGCGCAGAAGATGATGTTCTTCCCGTTCGCCAGATCATCCGCGAAAAAAACGCGCCCGAGATCGTTCTCGTGCCCGTCTGCGATCAACTGCGCGCGCTCCTTCTCATCGCGCGGCCACATCGTGCAT
>JBHENA010000157.1:0-5662 GCA_046262275.1 Chthoniobacterales bacterium | reverse complement strand
ATTGTCGACGGCATCGATCTTGAGTTCGATCGAATCTAGGACGTCGACGAAATTTGTTTTGGCGACGTGCGCCTGCACCGATTCCGCGGTTCGCCTGACCTGCCGGATACCTGCGCTAAACGCGGCATTCTTATTGCAGATGTTTCGGATGAACTGGTCGAACTGGTGTGTCTGAGTTTGTTTAAGTCCGCTGATTCGGTGCTGCACCACGAATGGCTTCAGTTCGCTCCCGACGAAAATGAACCAGTCGAAGTATTCGCGAATGGGTGAGAACCCGAGCACTTTGCGATCAAGTGTCTCCGCATCGAACTTGTTGAGGAACGCTTTCGCGTGTTTGTCGCCGCGCTTCGCGATCTCCTCTGTACGTTGATGCGCGTTTTCAGCTACGTCGAGATGCTCTCTAGCTGCGCCCGATTGATAAAGCGCCGCCGGCGGAAGATCGTCTCGGTCAAAGAAGCCCAATTCCTGCACGAATCGAGGATCTTTCTGACACCGGGCGACAGCTTCTTCATCTTTGCTCACCGCATGAATCGCCTTGTCGAGCTGCGCTCTGCGCGTTTGGAATCCATGGCGCGCCGACTGGTAGCGATCTGACAGTTGTTGAAGCGCGCACTCTTGCGCCTGCAGGCTTTCAGCAGCGGCTTTGCGCTCCGACTCCCAAGCCGGCAGCCGACCAACGAAGTCAATTTTCTTCTGCTGATACACCGCGACTTCGTCGCGGAAATTTGAAATGCGCTGTATCTCGCGTTCCGCATTTGCGGCGCGGCTTTCAGCCGCAGCGAGCAATGTGGCATCAGCACCCGCGCCGACGAGCCTTTCGCGAGATTCTCGCTCGATCCGCTCGACTTGCTCATCGCGGTGCCGCTTTGCCTCAGCTTCATCGTTACCTATGGCCGCTCGGCAATCCTCCTGCGTGCGTATCAGCGCAGCTCTTCGCGACTTGAAGTCCTCCTCAAGATTCTTCAGGCGCACACGGAAAGCTGTCTCTGACTCTGCTTCTTCCTTGCGCAATGAACCCGATGCTTCCTTCCACGCCTTTTCGCGCAACGCGAGGTCGTCACGACGCTGTCGAATCATGTCCTCAAACCGACTCCTCAAATTGATCAATGCGTTCTCCAGCCGCAGCGCCTCATCCCCAAATTTTCCCCGCGCCTCGGCCGATGCCGTGATCCTCGTCTGGAGACTGCTGATGATTTGAGCGGCGCGCTTTTCGAAGGCATCGAAGTCCGTCAGGAAGCGCGTCTCCGCTGCTTGCTTTTCGTCCTTCTTCTCAGCCAGCTGCTTCCGAACCTCACGCAAGGATTTAGTTAGTTCATCGCGATTGTAACTCTGCGCCGCGTTTGGCAGCAGTTCTGTCGCAAAGTTGAGACCCCACGCGCCGGATAACCCCGACTTCTGTGCGTTCAGCGTTTCAGCGCTGGTGAAAAGCGTCTCGCGGTTGAACGTTTTGGCCGCATGCGGCCAGCCGTCTGCCGACGTCGTCTGAAACAGCCGCGCGAGCGACGCATCGAACGCTTCGAGTTCATGTTCGATTCGTTCGCACTCAGTCGTAAGCCGCTCGACTTTTTCGCTCAGGCGATCGCGCTGACTGATTGCTTCGCGCTGTAGTTTATCGCGCTCGGTCGCGAATTTCTGTTTCGCGAGCTCCAACTCGCTGCGCGAGCGTTCTTGGCGAGCGGCTTCCTCCGTTTGTTGACGCTCGGCATTTCTCAGCTGGCGCTCGGTCACCGCGATTTCGGCAGGCGGCTTGATCTCCCCGAGCGCCTTGAAGTCATCGGTCAAAGCCGAGCGTGCGCTTTCGAGTTCGGTCCGCCGCGGAAGCATGGCTACGGCTGTTGCCGTGCGCTCTGCGTCGATACTGGTACGGGCAGCTTCCTTTTCCGATTGGAGCTGCTCGAGGGCCTTTCGTGCATCGTGCTCAAGCGCAAGTCGCCGCTGCTGGAAGCGCTCGCGAAGCTCCGCCCAACTTTGATGCACTCCTGCGAGCACATGGCCTTTGCGCTCTGTTTCGTTCGCGAATTTCGCAGTCAACGACGCATATTCGCGGTCTGCTAGCTCCTTCTCCGCTTCTCGCGCGGGCAGCGATTCTAGTTCCGCCGCCTTCTGTGCAATGTCGAGGCGCTCGTATTCACTTTTGATCGCCTCCGCCTCGTCAATCTTCGCCTTGAGAATCGCGATTCTTTCCCCGAGTTTCTTTATCGATTCATTCAAACGCTTGCTTTCGGCAGAATGCGCCGCCTCAGCAACATCTTCTTCTTTTTGCAAGTTGCCCTTCTGCTCTGCCACCCGCCGCGCTTCGTCTGGCAGTAGCTTTGCAGCGCGAACTAAGTCTTCGATCGCGCGCTGCCGTTCGGCCTTGGCAACCTCGTATGACTCACCGAGCTCCACCAGGTCCAGCGCGTCCTGTTCGTAGCGCAGATAACTTTTCACCGCGCGATTCACTCGATGGAAATGGGTCAGCTGGTTTTTTAGGTGCTCCAAGTCCAGCTCTGCCACCTGCCCATCCCTGCGGATTCCGCAGGTGAGCGCGGACTTGAGTTTGTCAGCTTCCAACTGGCTGACCGTGTAAATTCCGCTGATGATCCGCGGCAGAACGCTGTCCTGCCCGGCGCTCCGTGCAGCCGGCCGAAACACGGCATATGGCGATGAGATAACTCCGTAAATGCGGTGATTGAAGTCCTCGTACGAAGAAACAGGATCAACGGCGCACTTGGCGTCACGCCAGCGCTCCTGCACGTCCTCAATTGGCAACACCATCTGGTCGTCGATGAAGTAATCCCGACGATACGGCGCATCGACAAAGTAAAATTGAATCCGGCCAGCCGGCCGCGTCACTGCGACGTGAAAGCTTGGCTGCCCATCTCCTCGAGCGACTTCGTAGATGAGATAGGAAGGCGGATTACCGAGATAATGAGTAACGAAATCCGACTTAGTCTCGTCTAGCGCATAGAGCGGCTTCTCATTTGCGCCGAGATAGAAAAAGAGAACGGTCCGCAGCAGTGTGGATTTGCCATGGCCGTTGATGCCGATCACCTGACAGTGGCCGCTAACCGGGAACTCCACCTCGTCAAAGCCAGCCGCATTGATAAGGTAAACGCGATCAAGACTCGGCACTCGACCCTCCTATCTCCGGTTGCTGATGAATCTGAATCCGGTCGGCAAACTCCTGCAGATAATGAATGGCCGAAAGCACCCGATATTCCTGCCGACTTGGATCGGTCTTGGAAAGATAGCCCTGCCGCACGAGCAACTCGAGCAGCCCTTCCAAGCGCTCTGAATAGTTCGCGCCTTTCGCCGACTCTTCGAGGAAGCGTTCCGCTCTAGGATCGCCGTGGCAGCGCGCGCCGAGGTTTGCTGCGGAAAAGATCATTCCCTCGCCGAAGTTTTCGATGTTTGTGGAAAGAAAATCCAGCAGCCGGATAAGCCGAACCATTCGTTCGAGCTTCGCCTCGATATTCGCCAGCGGCTCATCTTCAGCAGTGAAGTAATAACATCCGTCGCCGCGCTCGAGCCGAAACCCCAACACAGCAAAGTAGGCGCGGCAGATGTTTTCTTGTTCGGCTGACTCGACCTGACGAAAAAGGTCCGCGTCATCGTCGGGCCCGTTTCGCGAAAGGAGGCGATTCTCCCCACGGCAAAGTCGCACGAAAAGGCGGCGCGCAACCGATGGCACTTCAATGTTCATGACCTCCCGCCCGTCACTGGCGGGACTACTGCGTATTCCCAACGACCAGTCACTTCGTGATCGAACGGCCGCGTGCCCCAGTTTTCATCCTCATTGCTCAAAATTGAGCAAAACCCATCCACGGCCTCTTCGTCCGAGAGCAGTCGCCCCTCGACCCGCACCGTTCGCAGAAAGGTGAACAAGTCGTCGCCCTGTCCAGCAAATGCTTCGGCAATATATTGCCAGTCGATCATGGGCGGCACTTCCTCGGGCGGATGTTTCGCCACTTGGACGCGCCGTCGGTTTTCCGGCTCCACTAAGCCCTCGCGCGCGAGCACGCGGGCCACCAACTCAGGTCGCGCGTCGACCGCTGTTGGAATGAGCAGCGTGCGAAACCGAGACTCGCGAAACCAAGGCCCTTCCGCTGCGGCGGCCATCTCGCTGATGTTTGTCGCGGTGAGATGCTCATGGCGCTCAGTCAAGCCTCGCAGCTGAATCAACTTTCTCGCCCTTTCGTAATCGCGGGTAATCCGGTTCAGGTATTCTTCGATGCGTTGGTAGACACCGATTAACGCGTCCCCGACATCTTCACACCGCCGAATCAACCGGCTGCGGAGTGAAAGCACCTCGGTGCTTTGGGTCACTTGGAAGAAGGTGCTGCCCTTTAGGAGACCATCCATTTCAGCTATCGCCTCTCCGAAACTGCGGGCTCGCTCAAGATGCCACGTCAGCTTGAGGAGTTTCTCTTCGAAGTCGGATCCGGCGCGATAATCCAGATCGACTACGGTTTTGATCTCTTCGAGGTGTCGCTGAGCCCGGCTGTCACATGTGCGGAGTTTTCGTACGATGCTGCGGACAAACGCCTGGCCTTTCGCACTAGCCGCAAGCTTTTGATATCCATCGATCAGCCGACGTAATTCTTCGATTAGCCCCGTCAGCCAATCGGCCTGTGCAACTTCCGCGGCACCAAGCATGTCCTCGATGAACCGCTCGATTCGATCATCGAGGCGGTATTCGTTGGCCGTGCCGTCGTACTGGAGAAGCTCCAGACCCGATAATCGTGACAGCGTTCCTTGGTCGGCGATTTCAGCCGCCATTTCCGCGGTGATGCGTTCATTCCGATTTTCGAAGAAACGCCAAAGCGCAGCACGAAAATCAGATTGAAAGATCCTGAATAGACTCTCCTTGTGGACGCCCATGTCAGCGCTGCCGGATTGCAGCTGTACGCACGAAGACCGCCGTCTTTCGCTGTGTCTCTGCACGGCACTCAGCATGAGAGAGAGGCGCTTTTATCCGGCTAATCAAGGAAAAGCAAGAAAGCCGGCGACGGTTCATGCGAGCAATAGTAACTCGCGGGCTAGGACAATCGCTGTCCTATTGAAGAAAAGTTTTCGTGTGAACAGCGAAGCGCGCTTTCGCGCCGCGGCATAGGCGGTGCCACGTTCAGTCGAGACTCGCGTTTCGCTTGTCGCGCAGCCAGGGTTGCGAAGAGATTCGATCTCGCCGCGGGTGATTTTACTCGGAGCGATCACGTTCCTGTTTGTTGATTCCCCTGACCTTAACAAGTGGGGTTTCGGTCGGGTATTCGCCGAAGGCTGATTGGTCAAATTGTACCAGTTCCAAGTGGGAATGGATGACGTGCGATGGTCGACGACGGTAACGCTTTGGAGCGTGACACAGCTACAGCGGTTTGGCGGCCGCGACGATATACGCGCCCTTGGGAATGGCGAACCCATCGCCTTTGGCGTAGGCACGGATCGCCTGTTCGATGGTTGCTTCAATGGCGCGGAGGGTCTCGGCGGTCTGGCGCGCGAGTAAGCCGGCAGTGCGAACGCCTGCGTTGCGCTCGGCCTCGAAGACGAAGCGCGCGTTTGGCACCAGCCATTCAATCTTGTGCAGTCGGAACTGCAGGGAGGCGGCGTCGAAACCGGCGCGCTCAAGCGCGGCGCGAAACTCCTCCGGGCTCTCATACAAGTAATAGGGCGGGCCGGGCGGAAG
>JBHENA010000156.1:518-5710 GCA_046262275.1 Chthoniobacterales bacterium | reverse complement strand
CGCAGGTTCCAGCCGGTGTAGGCGGCGAGCGGGACTTCGAGTTGCGGCAGACGCACGCCGGCAACTTCGTTGCCCTGCTGATTCACCTGCGGGACAAGCGACGGGAACGGCTTGCCGACGCCGGGCGGCTGTTTGGTGATGATGCGGTTCTTCCATTGCGGCCCGAAGTCGAGTCGCAAGGCTTCGTGCACCCGCCCCGGCAGCTGCACCCCGCGTATCTGCGGAAACTTCACCGCCTCGCGCCTGACGAGCGTCTTGTCCGCGATCCGCGGATAGCGACTCTCCGGCGGCTGTTTGCCGTCGCGGACCCAGTCATCCATTGCCACATAGAGCGCGCGCCAGAACCAGCGCACCGGATTCGGGTTCGGCAGATGTTGTGCGGCGAGGCTCGGCTCGCTTTCGGGCGTCGGCGGAAACGCGCGAGAGAAATGCTGCAGCCCCGCGAGCAGATAGATGCGAGAAAATGCCGTCGGCGGCACGTCGCGCTTTCCATCCGGCGAGGTGTGTATGAGCGACCCCGCGCGCGACCAGTATTCGTAGGAGGTGTTCGTGTAAAAAATCTTAGGCAACACTCCCGCCGCCTTCGCGCGATCTAGCAGGCCCGCCCGCTTCCCTGACTCCGGGTCCGTCTGCGGTGCGTCTGTGAAGGGGAACAGATCCGTCGGATAAAACAGCGCCGTCGTCGGCTGCGCATCGCGCGACGGTTGCGCGAAGCGATGATTGAAGCTGCCGATCCCCGCGCCCGCCACGTGGATGAACATTCCGTCGATCGCCCGCTGCCCCGCCTCGTCCGCATTGAACCCCTCCAGCAGGAAATGCCGGAGAAACCGTCCGCTCTGCGAGATGCCGAGCGCGTGCACGCGTTTGGTGGCCGGCGCGAGCTCGTTCCCGTCGCGCTTCAGATACGACGCGAAATCGCGCACCGCCGCGAATCCGAGCTCCGCGATCGCCGGGTCCTGCGCCCGATACACCACCTCGTAGATCTTCCCTGGCTCGAACCCGCCCTTCAGCCGGATCGCGCGCGGCCCCATCTCCAGCTTGGCCGCTGTCGACCCGACGAAATCCCATTCGCCCCGCGGGATCGTCCGCCGCTGCGCAAACGGCGCGTCGCGCACCGTCAGCACATTGGCCGGATCATCCGGAGCCGAGCACGCATACTCCGTCCCACCGATGTTCCCGCTGATCATGTGCCCGAGCGGATGCTCCTCCTGCCGCTCGTTTACGGTGAAATCCGCGCGAACGAGCCCGGCGATCCGGGTGCGCGTTTCTTGTTTGGAGCTTGGAGCTTCTTTGGAACTTGGAGCTTGGGATTTGGGATTTCCGTCGCCTGCCGCAATCGGCGCATACAGCCGCATCATATTCGCCTCCTCCCGCACGTCCCACTGCCACCCCAACCAGGCGACGACCGCTCCGCGTCGCATCAAAAACCCATCGCCAAACTCCTCCTCCGCCACCGGATCGCGCGACCCCTTCCCGCCCTGCATGATGGCGAGGATGCCTTTCCCGCCACGATTCGGCACTTCGAGCAACACCGCCCCGCTCGCCCGCGCCGCCTCCTTCGGCCGCAGAATGTAGAAGTCGGACGCAAACTCCACCTCGCCCGCCTCGTTCCGCGACGCCTTGTCGAGATCGACGATTCTTGCCTGCTCGCGACGAATGTCGGAGTTAGGCGCAGCCTCCGGCTTCACCGCGAAGTGCACCCTGCCAATCAACTTCTCATACGCACCCGCGTCACCGAACGCTTTCCCTTCGAGCACGTCGGCGCGGGAGAGAATCTCGACACGTTCGACTCGTGCAAAGGCACTTGCCGCGATGGCTGCAAGCAGCGTCCAAACAAAGAGGAAGACGCAACGCATCATCACGTAAGATCGAGTTCGACGTAGCTGCCCGGCCGCATCGATGACACCGCCAGCCGCTATCCGCGTCGAATCTCCCTCGAGTTTGCGCCAGTTGGCGTATGGCAGAACCAGGATCGCGAGCCTGCGGCCTTGGAAATTCTGTTGGTGAGCGAGCTGCTGATCGGTCGTCACGAATACGTCGAACTGCTTTTCAGCTTCGGCGAGCAGTTCGCCATTCGGGAGCTCCGACCATCCGATCTCAAACGCGGTGACAACCTCGTGCCCGCGCAAGTAGTCGCGCAAAGGCGCGGGCGTTCCCTGATCGAAGAGAACGCGCACGTGCCGTTACGCGGTTGCTAAACTGGCTTCCGCAAATTCCAGCACGGCGAGCACTTGCTCGCGCGAGACGCCTTGGAACCACTCGAGGAACTGATCGACAGTCGCTCCACCCTCCAGGTTTTCGAACAACGCCTTCACCGGCACGCGCGTGCCGCGAAAGACCCAGGCACCGCTCACCTTCTCCGGCGAGCGCTCCACCGCTGCACATTCACTCCAATCAAGCATTGCCGAACTCTAGCCAGTTGCCACCGCCGCGGCAATTCGCGAGCGGCATGCATGCTATACGTGATTCACGTGTAGGATGAGGCGAATCCCCGCACCGGCGTGGAATCATGCGCGTGCACTGAAGATCAGGCCAACCAACGACAACTTCGCCGCACGTGGCGAGGATGCCTTTCCCGCCGCGATTCGGCACCTCAAGCAACACCGCCTCGCTCGCCCGCGCCGCCTCCTTCGGCCGCAGGATGTAGAAATCAGAAGCGAATCCGACGTCGCCGTTCTCGTCGCGCGGTGATTTGTCCAAATCGACGATGAGCTGGTTAGCCTTATTACTCGCCTTCACCTTGAAGTGAACTTTGCCGACGACCTTCTCGTAAGGACCAGCGTCTCCGAACGGCTTTGCATCCAACACGTCCGAACGGGCGATAACTTCGATGCGGTCGACCCGCGCCTCGACCGTCGCCGCAACGGCGATCACCGCGACGGCGAGGAGCGAGACTCTCATGAGCGGTAAACCTCGCGTCGATGTCGGACCCGCTCAATCGCGAGACTTTCAGCAGCACGGATTACTCGGCGCTGAGCGGTTGCGTCGAGTCTTCGCAGATCCTTCTCCGCCGAACGCCGAAAGCTAACGGCGTAGAGCGTCATTCTTGCGGAGCTTCCGCTTCACTTCCTCGAGCGGAATGGTTGGCTCTTTCTTACGGCGCGCGATGGCGGCGAGGTCCTGCAGGTCTTCGAGCAGCTCGTGATATTCCTCTATCGGCAGGATCACCGCAGTCCGCTTGCCGTTCTTCACGACGTAATCCGCCTTTCGATTGAGAGCCGCTTTCATGACGAGGCAAGTGTATCATCCAGACGCCCAGCGAGCCATACCAAGTCCGCTTCCTGGTGTTCAGCGAACATCCGCCGCAACCGGCCGCCGCGGGAATCCGTCGAATACTCTTCCATCGAGCACATCAGTCTCCATTCAGCACCGAGAGCGGCAGGAATTTCGTGTTCCCTTGCTCATACTCGCAGCGCCTTCATCGCGGCCGGATTCGCGAGCAGGCGAGCGTCTCCATTATTGCATCCATCCGTCCGCGCGAGACCAGATAAGCCACCGTCTCCTCGTGTCGCGTGATCGCGATCCAGCCTTCGTCGCCGCCTCTTTGATGAGCCGCGGCAGATTGGTCTGCGCCTGCGTCACCGAATAGGTAGAATCCATCGCAATTCTACCTAGCTGCACCTCCAGCCGCGCTCAAAACGATCCCGTCACGGCCGAGTGTGACGCATCATAAGCGGCTTACGATGCGTGGCTGGCGCCGTGTCGGCCGCCGACGTGTAGCGGCGGGTGTCCCACCCGCAGAATGTAAATCCCAGACATTGAGCCACGCCCATGGACTGCGAACTCGACGGCTTAAAGCCGTCGAGTTGCAGAGCAATCGTGCGCGCGGATTTCAGGTCGGGGGGCGCCTGCTACGGCGTGGCGGTCGGGATGGCCGGCTCTGGCGAAGCGTCCCGGGGACGCCTCCCTCAGCTTTTCCGCGGCGGCCTCGAGGAAGACTCACTCCTTCTTTTTAGGGGGGCGACTGTAGCCGATACTTCGCGTCGCCCGACTGAAGCCGACAAAATATGTCTGGATGGCGGGCACCGGGGAGCCGTTGAGCTTTGCCGGCTGGTAGATCCATTTGCTCACCATTTCACGCACCATCCGATCGTTTCTCGGCTGGGTAGAATAAACGACCACCGGGTCTTTCACGCGGCCACTCGGTGTCACGATGAAAGCCACCGCAGTCTTGCCGTCTCCACCTGGAGCCCGCCCGTAAAGCGGATAAGTCTCCTGCACCACTTTGGGAGGTGTAAGCCCCGCAATCTTTGAGGCTGAGACGATGGTATAACGTGGACCATAGGTCGCCTGTAGGATGCGCTCTTGCTCAGGCCCAGCTTCGTTGAAGTAGTTATAAAGCGCCGGCCGCCCGGTCGCCGGCGGCGCTGCGACCGCCGCTCTCAGCGACAACAACAGAACAAGCAGGTAGCAGCAATGCAGTTTCATAGGCGCGGAATACAGCATGACAGCCTTGAGCTTACCAGCTTAATCACTGACGAAGCTGTTGAGTA
Source organism: Chthoniobacterales bacterium (assembly GCA_046262275.1). GTDB lineage: Bacteria > Verrucomicrobiota > Verrucomicrobiia > Chthoniobacterales > UBA10450 > JACCTI01. The sequence goes on along the minus strand of JBHENA010000156.1, from coordinate 1,217 downwards.
GATGCTGGGCAAGAGACTGCCGTGAGCGCGTCGAGTGCGCCTTCACGAGTGAAGACACCTTCACCACGTAGCGGTGGAAAGCGCTACGGCTTCAGAGCTTCCTGTTCTTTCTTCAGCGCGGCTTCGAATGCCGCCTGGGCTTTCGCTACGAATTCCTTGTATCCGGCGGCATCGAGGAAGACTTGCGGGCCTTCCTTTTCGAGGCGCGGGAGCTTGCTCTTGAGGCCGAAGTAGCTGCCGTGCGCGCCGAGGAAGATGTCGCACGGGAGCGACTGCAACACGCGGAAGGTGCGCGCGAAATCCTCCGCGATCCCAGGATACGACGCCTTCTGTTCGCGGCCGTCGACGAGGTGAAAGTCTGACCAAAAGCTCACACCACCGACGATGACCGCGTTGCGTAAGCGGTCCGCCGGCTCGCCGGGGAGATGGACAGGCACGGTCCATGTCGTGCAGCCGCGCGTGTGACCAGCCGTCTTGTGCGCCGTCAGCGTGACGCCGCCAAGCTCGACCGTATCGCTGTCGCGCAACACTCGATCCACGTGCGCGGGCGGGTAGGGCGGCACGGCGCCTGAAGAAGCGAGGAAGTCAGTGCGACCGCCGCTTTCCACGACATCGGCGTCGCCATCCATGACCATATTCTTCGCGCGCGTCTCGCGCAGGATCTGGGCTGCGCCGGCCATGTGGTCGAAGTGCGCCTGG
>JBHENA010000156.1:0-242 GCA_046262275.1 Chthoniobacterales bacterium | reverse complement strand
AAAGAGATAAACTACGGCGTCGTTCCGATAACGCTACGCGCCGCACATCCACGCAAGGTGAATCTTGCCAGACCAGCATCTTCTGCCGTATCGTCAATGTATCTACATGAAAACTGTTCTGCAGAAATGGGGCAATAGCCTCGCGTTGCGCATACCGCGAACCGTCGCCGCTGAAATCGCGGTCGGTGCTGGGCACGCCGTTGATGTGCAGGTCAACAAGGGTCGCATCGTTGTCGCCCCGG
>JBHENA010000155.1:5358-5776 GCA_046262275.1 Chthoniobacterales bacterium | reverse complement strand
CTAGAGATGTGCGTCGGCTCGAGGCTGCTCGCTGCGACTTCCGCGAGCATGGGAGTGAAGAGGAGCGCGTTCGTCTCACTGACGAGCGTGAACTCAACGGTCGGATCTTTGCGGAATTGCTTCTCCAGATTCAGCGCCGTCGTGACGCCGGCGAAACCGCCACCGAGGATCACGACGCGCGTTTTTATTTCCGGCAACGAAGGCTCGCGCGGGAGCGGAGTTGCGCCTAACAAGTGGTCGACCAGCCGCACCACGCCAGTAGAGAGCAAGCCTAACGAGAAGCCGAAGAGCAGCCAACCGATGAGTGCCGGAAACACCGCACGCATTCCTTCTGCGCTCAATTGCGGCATGCGCCCGGCGACGAGAGGGAGAACGATCACATTGACGGCGCCCCAGAGCGGCAGGCCGAAGGCCGCAG
>JBHENA010000155.1:0-5348 GCA_046262275.1 Chthoniobacterales bacterium | reverse complement strand
GCTCCCCAGTGCGCTGACCAGGAATATTCCTGCGACAGCACCGCCGATGAGTCCTGGCAACAAGCGCCGCAGCAGCAGCGCCACTACGCTTTCTCCACTTTCGCTTTCACGCGGTGGAGACCGGTGGCGCCGTCCGGCACCTGGTCGCGGTATTCGCTGATCTGCAACGTGCCGTTACCATCGGTCGCGCGGACAACAAGTTCGGGATCGCGTTCTTCGACCGGAGTCCACATGTAGCTCCAGAGCGACCATGAGATCTTGGTGCCGGGCTGCGTGATTTTCGCTTCAGCCCACGTTTCGCCGCCATCATCGCTGATTTCCACCTTGGAGATTCCGCGGTCACCGCCAATGGCCATTCCCCGCAGCTCCGCTGGCCGGCCGGCTTGGAACGGCGCCTCGAAGTGATCGCCGGCGATTTGCGGTGCATCGAAGCGGCTGTGTGTCGGCACGACATCTCCTTCGCGTCCCCAACCTTGCTCTTTGTAGAAACCGCAGCCGTGTCGCTTAACCAGACGGGCATCGGCGTCGTTCAAGAGTTCGATGCGCGTGAGCCACTTCGGCTGCTTTTCGCCGTAGCGCCCAGGCACAATCATGCGTAGTGGAAATCCGTGACGCTGCGGCAAAGGCTCGCCGTTCATCTCGTAGGCAAGGAGCGTGGTCGGCTCCATCGCCTTCTTGAAATCGAACGTTTCGTAGTAGCCGTCCGCGGCGTGGAAGAGGACGACACTCGCGTCTGCTGTCGGTTTCACTTGCGCGAGGAGTGTCGGGAGCGGCACGCCCTTCCAGATCGCGTTTGAGCAAAGGCCGCTGCCGATGCCGTAGGAGATGCAAAGCAGCGTGGTTTCCTGTTCCACCGCAGGCATCGCTGCAATGTCGCCTAACGAATACACCCGCGGGTTTTCCACCTGACCGATGATGTCGAGCTTCCAGTTGTCGCGGGCGACATCTGGGTCCACGAGGTTTTTCGACACCTGATAAAACTTGTCGTTAGGGGTGATCTTGATCACCTGTGGTCCGCTGTATTGCGTGCCGTCGTAGCTGAACGTGCCCATCTGGAAGAGGCGGCGGAGTGTGGCCCCGAGCGCGACCGCCGCGGCTGCTCCCATCCCGACCGCGAGGAAACGTCGCCGGCTCGCAGAGTGCGCTCTGACCGGCGCGGCGCCATCCTCGCGCACAGCTTCTGGTCTGCGATCGAGCAAGCCGTAGAAGAACATGATGCCGACGCCGCAGATGGAGAAGGTAATCAGCATCTCGAGGGCACAGATCAGGCGCGCGGTCGTCGGCGGAAACCCGCGGTAGTTCGTCAGCAGCGTTGGCCAGAGAAGAATGGCGAAGAGCAGCGTCGCCGCGAGTACGCCGGGAACGATCAAAGCCGAGCCGCGCGGATCGAGCAGGCCGCGATCGCCAGAGGATCCTCGGCGTTTGCGCCAACGGAGGTAGAGCGCGTAAATCACGCCGCCCAACCCGGCCACCGCGATCTGCCCGCCGAGTGCGCCGTAAATACCCTGCAGCTTCAGCGGCGTGTATCCACCCGCTTTCACCAGTGATCCGATAAAGAACTCGACCGTCAGCAACGGGAACAACCGGTCGAAGATCAGCTCGGTCGGCGTTGGCCAGCCGAGCAGGAGGCGCAACAGCGCCATCGCGAGAAGCATCGCGATGCCGGCCAGCACGCCGGCGAACAGGCCCCACACGACAACTTTAAACCAATGGCGGCGCGGCAGCGCGTGGGACGTGGAGCTATACATATACCAAAGGCAATCGCGTGCACACGAACGGGCCTAACACCTTTTCGCGGCGTAATCATTTTACGAGCCGCCGAGATCCGGATTATTCCGAATATTTAGCTGACATCTACATGAAACCGGATGTGCCGCATGAAGTCTTGAACATGAGCGACACCGATCTAGTCGTCGCGTTTGTGGCCAGGTCCTCTGCGGAAGAATGGGATAAGATTATCCCCTAAGACCGCTTGTCGGCGGCGAAGGTTCCCAAGGGCGTTCCGAATAAGTGATAGCTAGGAGAGTAAGCTTCTGCACGGTGCTGCGCGGGCCTGCTTCTCCTCAAGATCGCACCAGCCTATTGCAACTGGTATGCTTCAACCAAAGCTATGCCAGTTAAGCCATTCTTTCCGCGTACGATTGCGGTGTAGGCCCCCGGAGCCAGGCTGCGAAGAATCGCGCTCTCGCGATCGTCGGATGGAGTGAGACTAGTAGGGGTAATATCCGCCTGCTGAGAGTCTTTCCAGTTATCGTTACTCGCTATAAGAGTGCCTTGTCCGTCGTGCAGTTCCAAAATCGGATCCGGCAGCGCATCAACGATACTTGCCTTCGTCAGGCTAGCTCCAATCGCTCGCACGAGCGTAGTAGCCGGAGAGCTTCCCACGACGATTGTACCACCGATCATGACGTTCTCACCCGCGCCGACGAATCCGCGGGTCGAAATGTTGGCCAGCTTCGAGTCGGCCGTCGGATCCAGGTCATATACTTCGACGAGTCCAATGCCCGTGCCACCGTCTTTCCCGCGCACAATTTCCGTGTAGGCGCCAGCGTCCAGAGTCGCCACGATGGCAGACTCGAGATTGTTGGCGGGCGGGATCCCCGATGCGATGATCTCGTCTTGCTGAGTCTTCCGCCAATCATCGTTGGAAAGGACTGAGCCGTCAGGCTTATGCAGTTCTAGGACAGGATCGGCCAAAGCGCCCGGCACCGGCAGTGTAGGTCCAATGGCGCGGATGATGACCTTCTTCGGCGACGGGCCGCTCACGATAAATCCTCCGATCCCGACATTTTCGCCAGTGCCGACTGGCAAACGCGTGGAGATGTTTCCATACGTCGGCCCTGGAATCGTGCGGACGAGGGTGAAGGTAAAAGTGCCCATGGGTGGGGCGACGCCATTTGTCGCGAGTGGCGGTGTGACGATGCGAGTAAGGACACCGCGTGGCGTTGTCACCGAATCTGGTGACGTGAAGGTCGCGCCGCTGTCCGTGCCGGTATCCCACGGGACGAGCGCGACGGTTTTACTTTGGACCCACCGGCCATTCTCGATCAGCGGCAGCCCGCGAACTCCAGCGAACCAATCCGGACTCGGCGCGATCATTGATACCAGTGTGACAAGTGGATGAGTGCGATCGATCTGGAAACGCAACGTCGCTGTGCCGGCGCCACCGGAGATGCCCGCGCCGGAGAGCGTGCGGTTCGCTGTGCCGGCAGCGATCGCAGTGTTTACTTCGCTGAGCAGCGCGGTCTTGCTGCCTAACTCGGCGACATTCTGGATGCCGGTGCTCGAAGTGCGGCCGGGGTGCCAGAACTCAACACGGTTATCGTGTGACCCACCCACCAGGCCCGACCAATGTGCGCCGGCGGGAAAGTCGGTCGGATGTGACGTGGAGCTCCAGGTAGCATTAAAAACCACATCGTACTCTGCGGTCGTTGCATTCCCTGGTGTGGCCACGGTGAACTCGATCTCCAACGCGGGGGCCCGCGCGCTGTCTTCACGGGCGGCGAAAGTCCGCAAGGTTTGGGGCACAGACTCGACCTTCCCCAGAAGGCCCCATCCGTAGTTGCGCTCCGGGTTATCCAGCCAAGTCTGCACGTCGGCTACCATCTGCTGCGTGGAGTCGATGGTGTAGCGTCCTGCGTCCGCGACCAAGAACTCTCCGCTGGTCGCCGCCGCGAAGTCGCTGCCGATCGCTCCGCCTGGCCCAGCCCAACCCGTGTTCGGGTAAAAGCGGTGACTCCACGTAGCATCGTTCGTCGATGCAGTTCCACCTTGTGCGCCAGCCTGCGCCTCTTCGCTCCACGGGCGCAACACACGCCGGATTTCAAAGGCTTGCGCGCTTTGCGGGAGCGGCGGCGCGTCTATCGCCGATAGCGCCAGGCGAGCTCGGGTGATCGTCGCGCCCGGCGGCACCACGGCGGCTACGTTGAAGCTCAACAAAGCGCGTGCGCGATTGCCGGTCGTATCGATCCGGCCCGCCTGTAGCGACGTGCCGGCACCGAGGTTAGCATTCGGAACATCTTCACGAAGCGTAGTATCGGCGTCCGCGGGAACAGTCGCCGGAGCGGCCGTGACGAAGCGTGTGACAGTGACTAGGAGCGCGAGAATGGACGCCGCGGTTTTCATGGTTTGGCCGGCGAGGAAAAACTGTGCCGTGCTTAACGACCGCCCTTGAGTTGCTCGCGCTGCGCGGGAGTCAGCCAGACCATTGCCTTATTAGTGTTCTCACGCGCGAAGGCGTTCACCTTGGTCGCTTGCTCGGGGGTAAGCTGTAGTCGGGAAAAAGAAGTGCCCTGGATCTGCTTCTTTTGATCGTCGGCGGGGGCCGCGCGGTAGGTGCGGTCGAGCGCCGGACCGCTGGAAATTCCCGCAACCGTCTGCGGTGAGTCAGCGTCGAGATACACGGTATCGGCTACGCCAGCGCGCTTAGCCTGGTGCGCCAGCTCTTCGAGCGCGACTCGTTCCGGCGCATAGTGCACAACCGTCACCTCCCGTCCTTTGAAATAACCGGCCTCCGTCCGCACGACGCCTTCGATTTGACCGAGCTTCATTTCCCCAGTCCAAAAACAACTCTGCGCGAAGGCCACACGCTTGGTCGGCACTTTGTTTGGCTCCGCGTTTTCCTGCTCTGCTAGCAGGGCGACTGTTTGCGCGAGTAGAACTATCGCGAATGTGAGAAGGGAATTTATTTTCATATGTTGAGTGTCTGACAACGAGCGGGTGACATAGTTACGAGACGTAGATGGAACGATTATTCCCGGAGCAGGCGCACCGGTCGCTCTTGGCACGCTTTCGACCTTACGAATACCTCGCGAAACAGCGCGTCCGGGACTGAGGAAATAAATCAAACGCGCATCGCGCATTCGTCAGGACGCCCGCGGACCGACAGAGATAAGATTCGAAAACCTAAAATGCACGAAGCAGCTCGAATCAGACCTATGCTCTGCGGTTATAACAGCTTCGGGGGTATAGCTCAGTCGGGAGAGCGCGCCGTTCGCAAAGAGTTTTGCTGAATTCCGAGGATTTAGACCTCGCCGCTTAGTTAGACAGCGCCGGACGCCACTAAAAGCTGACCTTCTCTCCGGCTGCGAAGGCGGCCGAACAAATCTGGACACGGACCGACTGACGCGACACCCGCAGGGCGGCGGCCTCCAGTTCGCCCGCTGCGCGACGCAAGGTGAAGGATAGGCGAGTGCAAGTATGGCGTGTCGAGCGTACTCGAAGCTTGAAGCAGGGCAGCTTTTGAAGGCAACAAACTGCCAAGACCGTTTCCCTTTCGGTAACACACTGTCCTTTGGCGACCTTATTCAGGTTCGAATCTATGCGTGGGCAGCCACTCCGCTCAGGAG
>JBHENA010000154.1:352-6024 GCA_046262275.1 Chthoniobacterales bacterium | reverse complement strand
GGGAGAAACCGGCCGGTGATGTAGCGCTCGGAAAGTTTCACTGCCAGCTCGAGCGCCTCGTCGCTCAGCTTGGCTTTGTGGTGCGCTTCGTATTTCGGCCGGAGGCCCTTCAGAATCAGAATTGCCTCGTCGATATTGGGCGCTTCCACCTTCACGGTTTGGAACCGTCGCTCGAGCGCCGCGTCTTTCTCGATATATTTGCGGTACTCGTTCAAGGTCGTCGCGCCAACGCATTGCAACTCGCCGCGGCTCAGCGCCGGCTTGATGATGTTGGAGGCATCCATCGCGCCTTCGGCCGAGCCGGCACCGACGATGGTGTGCAACTCGTCGATGAACAGGATTACGTTCTTGGAACGGCGAATCTCATCCATGACGGCTTTGATTCGCTCTTCGAACTGACCCCGGTACTTCGTCCCTGCGACCATCAATGCCAGGTCGAGGGTGATAACTTTCTTGTCTCGGAGAAGCTCCGGCACGTTTCCGCCGGCTATCTCCTGGGCCAGCCCTTCCGCGATTGCTGTCTTGCCAACACCCGCTTCGCCGAGCAGGACCGGATTATTTTTCGTCCGGCGGCAGAGTACCTGGATGACGCGCTCGATTTCATTGTGCCTGCCGATGACAGGATCGAGCTCGCCTTTTTTCGCCAGTTCCGTCAGGTCACGCCCGAAAGCACGCAGCGCGGGCGTCTTCACGTCCTTCTTGGAGGAAGGCTCGCCGCTTTCCTGATCGGACTCTGGCGGTGTGAAATTTGGATCGAGCTCCTTCAGGATCTCGTTGCGGGTGCGTTCGATGTCGACTTCCAGGCTCTTCAAAACGCGCGCCGCCACGCCTTCGCCCTCGCGCAGCAACCCGAGCAGGATGTGCTCAGTGCCGACGTAAGAATGATTCAGCGCCTTGGCTTCCTTGCCTGCCAGCGCGAGAACCTTCTTCACGCGCGGCGTGTAGGGAATGTTCCCGACCATCTTGGTCTCGGGTCCGGAGCCGACCTGCTTCTCCACTTCCATCCGCACGGTCTCCAGGTCCATGCCCATCTTTTGCAACACGTTCACGGCGACGCCCTGCCCGAGCTTGATCAGCCCCAGCAGGAGATGCTCCGTGCCGACGTAATTATGATTGAAGCGATCCGCTTCCTTTCGGGCGAGCGCCAAAACCTGTTGAGCCCGCGGCGTAAAATTATTCATTGTTTTGCGGCTCGTTCGTCGCGCCATTCCCCAACTCCCGCGCCACTTTACTGATATCAGGTCTGGGAAAGACTCGCAAACGCTCCCGGATTATTTGCGCCCGCAGTTCGTCGCGCTCCTCGGCGTTCAGCTTTTGCTGCGAGCTTTTTTGCAGGTGGGCCGGCTGCGTGTCGATGAACAGCTCGTCAATCGGGAGACGCCGGTCTTCGGGAAATGCACCGAGGTCGACGCCGAGCTTGATGATGGAGAGGAGATTCAACGCCTCCTTCGAAGTCATGGCGTGGGCAAACGTCAGCACTCCGTATGCGCGGCCAATCTGATCCCAGAGTGTGTTCGATTTTTTTTGGATCAACATCTGCCGCGCATCGTGTTCCTTCTCGATGATGGTCTCAATCACTTTGCTCAGGCGGCTGATGATCTCGTCTTCCTTTTCCCCAAGCGTAGTCTGGTTCGAAAGCTGAAAAAGATTCCCCATCGCTTCCGTGCCTTCCCCATAGAGGCCGCGCACAGCGAGACCGATCTTGTTCACAGCCTGGATGACCTGATTAATCATCTCGCTTAGGACGAGGCCGGGGAGATGCAGCATGGCCGAGGCGCGCATCCCGGTGCCGACATTTGTCGGGCAGGCGGTGAGATAACCCAGACGAGCGTCGTAGGCGAAATCGAGTTTCGCCTCGAGGGTGCTGTCCACCTTGTCCACGAGTTTGAAAGCGTTTTTCAACTGCAAACCGGAACGGATCGATTGCATCCGCAGATGATCTTCTTCGTTCACCATGATGCTGAGCGTCTGCCGCCGGTTCATGATCACTGCGCTGCCAACGCTCTTGGCCGCCTGTTCCCGGCTGATCAAATGCCGCTCCACCAGCACCTGTTTTTCGAGCGCGGAGAGATCCTGCAGCAGTTCGGAAAAGGAATCCTGCATCTCGGGCAGCTCCTCCACGCGCGGCTTGATCAGCTCCAGCACTTGCGTGCGCTCGGCCTTCTTTGCCCAGCCCGGGAAGGCGCGGTTTCGAAGATTTCGCGCCAGCCGGACCCGGCTGCTAATCACGATCTGATGGTGCGGGCCTTCGCCCCGCAACCACTCACCGCCGGTGGAGAGAATGTGCGCAAGTTTCATTCTTTAGCTCGTGAGCTGCGTTTCGAGTTGCTTGAGCTGATCGCGCAGAGAGGCCGCCGCTTCGTAGTTTTCTTCCGCCACGGCCTTGCGCAGATCCTCCGCCAGGGCGCGCACGCGATCGTTCAGTTCCATCTCTCGATGAGCGCGCTGCGGAAGCTTGCCGACGTGCTCCGTCCCTTTGTGCATCGCTTTGAGCAGACTGCCCAAGCCTTCGGCAAACGTCAGGTAACATGCGCTGCAGCCGAGCCGACCGGTCTTCTTGAAATCTGCCTGTGTGAAACCGCAAACCGCGCATTTCTCTGTCGGCGTCCCCTTCTCGATCTCTTCCGCGGCGCCAATTCCAAGCAGGAGATCCGCGAGGGCAAAGCCGGTCGGATCCTGCACGCCTTTTTCCTTCGAGCAGGCGTCGCACAGGTTCACCTTCTGCATCTTGCCTTCCAGGATCTGCGTCAGGAAAACCGTCGCATCATTGCATTTGCACACGTCGCACAACATTTCTGTTTATTAGACCTCTCGGGGCTGCAAGCATTCAACCCTTATCTGAGCACCTTCTGCGCCGGATGCGCTATTGCCGCTCAACCGTAGATCGGCGTCCCGGACCCTCGCGTCAGCTCGCGGAAACGCGCGATCATCCGAGCGCTGATTGCACCCGGCTTGCCGGTTCCGATTACACGCCCGTCGGCTTTGATCACCGGGATGATCTCCGCCGCCGTGCCGGTGAGAAAGCACTCATCCGCGACGAAAACATCGTGCCGCGTGATGTCCGTTTCAGTCAGCTTGAGACCAAGTTCCGCCGCGATCTCGAACACCACTGCGCGGGTGATACCACGCAACGCCCCCGCTGTGATCGGCGGCGTGAAGATCTGCCCTTTCTTGATGATGAAGACGTTATCGGCCGTGCACTCCGCCACATTCCCGGCATCGTTCAACATCAGCGCCTCATCCGCGCTGGCCAGATTCGCCTCGATTCGCGCCATCACGTTGTTCAGATAGTTGAGTGACTTCACCGCGGGGTTGAGCGTAGCGGCGCCTGAGCGGCGCGTCGCACAGGTCACGACCGTGAGGCCATTGCGGTAAACTTCCTCGGGATAGAGAGCGATAGTCGCCACGATGATGATCACGCTGGGGCGCTTACATTGCGTCGGGTTCAGCCCGAGATTTCCAACCCCGCGGGTTACGATCTGACGGATATAACCATCGCGCAGCCCATTCTGGCGGATTGTCTCGAGCAACGCTTCGCTCATTTCGGCGCGGCTCATCGGAATCTCCAGGCAGATGGAGCGCGCGGAGTCCCACAGCCGATCGAGATGTTCCTCGAGGCGAAATACTCGCCCGTTGTAGAAGCGGATGCCTTCAAAAATCCCGTCGCCATAGAGCAGGCCGTGATCGAAGACGGAGATTTTCGCCTCCGCTTCCGATAAAAAATCACCATCGATGTAAATGATCGATTCCTTCGCCGCAGGGCGATCCGTGGTTATCCGGTTCTCGGCCGCAGGTTTTGTGGCGGCGTTCGGCGAAGCGGTCCGCGCTTCGGACACATCCATCACCATCGTATCGGCGTCAGTTGTTTTCGTAGGCACGCAAAAATGTTCGACCGTCCAGCAGGCAATTCAAGCGGCAAATGGCGCTTACGCCAGAACACCGTCCGCGATGTGCAGCTCGCGATCGCCGCGCTCCGCCAGCCGCTGATCGTGCGTCACTACCAGCAGCGTCTTCTTTCGCTCCCGCGCCAGGTCCAGGAGTAGGTCGATGATGGTATCGCCGGTTTTTGAATCAAGGTTGCCCGTCGGCTCATCCGCGAAAATAATGTCGGGGTCGTTCGCGAGCGCCCGCGCGATCGCGACGCGCTGCTTCTTCCCGCCGGAAAGCTCCGCCGGCAGATGATGCATTCGCTCCGCCAGTCCCACGTCCCGCAAACCCGCTTCCGCCGCGGCCTGTTTGGAGCGCCCGCCGATCATGCCCGGCAAAGTCACATTCTCGAGCGCGGTTAATTCGGGCAGCAAAAAATATCCCTGGAAGACGAAGCCCATCTTCTCGTTGCGCAATTTTGCCTGCGCCGCCGCGCTTCCTTCGTAAAGCCGCTGCCCCTCGAACTCTACCGTTCCGTTTTCCGGCCGTTCCAAGCCCGCGAGGGTGTAAAGCAGTGTCGTCTTCCCAGCGCCCGACGCACCGCAGAGGAAAACTGCCTCGCCTTGCACCACCTCGAGCGAAATACCGCGCAAGACTTCGATGCGGCGCGGCCCAATCGTAAACGAGCGGCGCAAATCGCGCGCGACGAGTTGCGAAGCCATTTGGCGCACAGCATCGCGAAATCAACCGGCAACGCAATTGTCGCTTGCACAGCAGAAAGCCGCATGAGGAGAGCATCCTGCATGCGGCTTCCGTTTAACTGGTTTCTTCGTTACCGGAGGCCGAGGGCAAAGAGCGTTGCTTCGTCGATTTCGCCTGTGACAGCCAGACCATTGTCGCGCTGGAAACCGAGCAGCGCCGAGCGTGTTAGCGGACCGTACTGACCATCCAAGCTTCCGCGATAATAGCCCCGCTGCCGCAACTCGCCCTGCACATCCAGGATCACCTGTCCGGGAGTGAGATCGTTGTAGGCGTAGATTGGAGCGTCATAGATGTAAGTGTTGTAGGCGAGATCGTATCCGTAGGCTGGATACCAATACCCGCCGAAGAAGTAGTAGTAACCACCGCCGAAAAGGCAGAAGCGGGTGTAATGCAGATGCCACCAGCCGCGGTCCTGATGATTGCGATGCCAATGTCGCCAGTGCTCACGATCCTGCCGTGGGCGGCCTTCGGCGATGTGATCACGACCCTCCCCTTGGGGGTGACCGTGTTCCTTGGGACGAGTTTGCTCGTTGTCCGCGTGGTGCAAGCCGCTTCCCACTCCATGGGCCCGGCCGCGGTTGCGGTTTCGCAGCTTCGGCCCTGATTCCGCAATCGCAGGCTCGATCTCCTGCGTCGAGGGATCTGCTGCGTCTTTCTTTCCGTGGATTCGCGGCCTCAGAGGATGATCCCGAAGAGGTTGGCGGATCGCGTCCTCGTTTAGCCCCGGATGGTTGCGCCGGAATTGCTGTTGCGAGCGGAACGCCGCCTGGCTTTGCGGCGGCCGCGCCTTTGCAGCAGCTGCGCGTGGCGGCGGACGGTGGTGCGCGGTTTGTTTTCCCTTGTTCTCGTTTCGATCAGCGGCCTGGGCGAACTGGGCAAGCACGAAAGTGAGTGTAAGTGCGATGAAGCCTGTGAGTTTCATGTTGTGTTGTGGTTAGACCACCACGGGTCTGGCTTATTCAACCACTGGATCGCGCGGCAGTTGCGGTCGATTCGCCCGGCTGCTGTTCCGAAAGGTTGCTGCTGGTCGCGTTTTGCCGCAC
>JBHENA010000154.1:0-342 GCA_046262275.1 Chthoniobacterales bacterium | reverse complement strand
ATGCATCGGGATCGTGAGCAGACGATCACGTTCCGCGCTCAGCAGCGTTTCCGGCAGTCCTTTTGTTTCACGACCGAAGACCAGAAAATCGCCCGACTTGAAGCGCTCCGCGTAATATGGACGCGACGCTTTCGTGGTGAGAAAGAAATACCGCGCAACGCTCGGCTGTGATGATCGGAGTTCCTCGAGGGACTCCCAAAGCCGAACATCTACCTCCTTCCAATAATCGAGCCCGGCGCGCTGCAGCTGTCGGTCATCGATGGCGAAGCCGAGCGGCTGGACCAAGTGCAAGGTGGAACGCGTGGCGAGACAGAGCCGTCCGATGTTGCCGGTGTTCGGCGG
>JBHENA010000153.1:0-6097 GCA_046262275.1 Chthoniobacterales bacterium | reverse complement strand
GGATGCGGGCGGCATTCGCTTCGCATCCGAGGCGAAAGTGCTCGTGGGTCGATCGAAAGCGATCAGCGCCGAATCAATCTCCGGCTATCTGCAGTGGGGCGTTTCGCCGGAGCGAACACTTCTTTACCCCGAGCTGCAGGCTTTGCCTGCTGGGCACGCAATGGTTTTGCAAAGCGAGGCCCGGCGCAAGACATGGCGCTACTGGCCTGCCAGGAAAGCACTTGCTTCACCCAGCGTGGACAGTGCAAGGCAGGTGCGCGGCCTGCTGGAAAAATCGGTCGAAGAACATCTGCTTTCCGACGTGCCGGTGGCCAGCTTTCTTAGTGGGGGCATTGACTCCTCGATCGTCACCGCGCTGGCTGCGCAAAGACTCGAAAAGAAACTGCTGACATTCTCCGTTGGGTTCGACACTGCGGAGTTCGACGAAAGCGCAATCGCGCATGAGGTCGCGCAACGTTACGCCACGGAGCATCATCAGATCCAACTCTCGCAAGAAGAGGTGATCGAGTTCGTCACGGAGGCCGTCGCAAAACTAGATCTCCCCTCGGTTGATGCCATCAACACTTACATTGTCTCGCGCGCCGTTGGGGAGCAGGGCGTGAAGGTGGCGTTATCCGGACTCGGCGGCGACGAGCTATTCGGCGGCTACGCGAGCTTTCGTGATGTTCCGAAATTGATGTTGCTGTCCAAACTTCCGCGTTCGCTGCGACGGGCGATCGGCGCCGCGAGAAAAATCGCGGATCGGCTGGCTGATCTTCCGAGCAAGACAGACGCGGGTGAGATCGCCAGATGGCGCCGGCGTTTCTTCACCGACGAAACGATCGCGCGAGCCGGTCTTCCGAATGGCTCAGCGCCGATGGGAAGCGCGGTGCAACTCCCGGACGACTTCGCGCGGATCAGTTGGGCGGAACTCACTGGCTACATGCGCGAGATGCTGCTGCGCGATGCCGACCAGATGAGCATGGCCGTCTCGCTTGAGATGCGCGTTCCTTTCCTCGACCACGAACTCGTCGAGTACGTCCTCGGATTACCTGCGGCGGAGAAAAACCGCTATCCGGGAAGTAAGGGGTTGCTGGTCGAATCGTGCCGCGACCTTCTCCCTGCGTCCGTGTATCAGCGCCCGAAAAGAGGGTTCGCATTACCGATGAACGACTGGATGCGAGGTGCACTGAGGGGCTTTGTGAAGGAAGGATTGGACGGAGCGGTTTCGCGTCAGCTCCTGCCGCAGGAATTTGTCGAGGACCTTAGCGCCAGCTTCCGCGCGCGGCGGCTGCACTGGACGCGCTTGTGGAGCATCGTTGTCCTGGGCCACTTCGCGAACCGTTCCGGACTTTTCCGCGCTTCGCATGAGGATTCTGCGATCCATTCACTCAATTAACCCCGCTATCGGCGGCCCGAGCGAGTCGGTCCGGCAATCCTCCGCGGTCCTCGCGAAGTGGGGCCATACGGTGGAGATTGTTTCCCTCGACGCGCCTGCCGATCCGTGGGTGCATGAATCTCCGGTCACGGTGCACGCGCTCGGCCCTGGCCGCGGCAGCTATGGTTACACGTCGCGCTTTGTGCGGTGGCTCGAGGCTCGGCGCGCGGAGTACGACGCCGTGATCGTGCACGGTCTTTGGCAATACAGCAGCTTCGGGGTCTGGCGCGCGTTGCGCGGAACCGCAACGCCATATGTCGTTTTCCCGCACGGAATGCTCGATCCGTGGTTCAACCGCACCTATCCGCTTAAGCGCCTGAAGAAGCTGCTCTACTGGCCATGGGCCGAGTACCGCGTGCTGCGCGATGCCGCGGCCGTGCTCTTCACCTCGGAAGAAGAACGGCGCCTGGCGCGTGAATCTTTCGCCCTTTACCGCTGCCGTGAAGTGGTGGTGAACTACGGCACCGCTGCTCCTGAGGTCGACCTCTCGGCGGCGCGTGATAAGTTTTTGCAAGCTTATCCAAAGCTTCGCGGCAAGACGCTCTTCCTTTTTCTCAGTCGGCTGCATGAAAAGAAAGGCTGCGACCTGCTAATTGAAGCCTTCGCCGCCGCGCGGCGTTCTGCAGCGGAGCCAGGCCGGTTACATCTGGTTCTCGCGGGTCCGGGTGCCGACCAGGGTTATGGATTGCGTCTGCGGGAAATGGCGGAGAGTGCGTTCGGCTCCGAGCAGGATGCGCTCCCCGTCACCTTTACCGGGATGTTGAGCGGCGAGATGAAATGGGGCGCGTTTAGTGCGGCCGAGGTCTTCATCCTGCCTTCTCATCAGGAGAACTTCGGCATCGCGGTCGTCGAGGCGCTGGCCTGCGGCACACCCGTGCTCGTCTCAAATAAGGTGAACATCTGGCGCGAGATTGTGCAGGACGAAGCAGGCTTTGCGGAAGACGACGATCGCGAAGGAACCGTGCGGCTGATCCGGCGCTGGATCGAACTGGACGAAGCTACTCGGGGCGAAATGCGCGAAAACGCGCGCCGCTGCTTCGAAGGCCGGTTCGAAATTCATCGTGCCACGGAATCGCTCCTCGATGTGCTTGCCAGCCTCGGAATATCGAAATGAAGATTACGATCGTCCTCGGCGCGTTTTTTCCTGTTCCGCCATTGATGGGTGGTGCCGTGGAAAAGGTATGGTTTGCGCTTGGTCAGGAATTCGCCCGTCGAGGCCATGAGGTGGTGCAAATTTCCCGCAGGCATCCGCAGTTGCCTCGCACGGAAACGATTGAAGGCGTCCGGCACATCCGCGTCTCGGGTTCCGCGCAGCCGCGCTCGATTCTCTGGCTGAAATGGCTCGACCTGATGTATTCAATTCGGGCCCGGCTTGTTCTTCCGCACGCCGACATTCTGGTCACGAATACCTTCTGGCTTCCGATGCTGGTCCGCACGCGAAGACCCGGTTTGCTTTACATCCACGTGCAACGTGGACCCAAAGGGCAGATGCGCTGGTATGCGCATGCCGCGCGGCTGCTGGCGGTCTCGCGCGCGATTGCGGACGCGATTATGGCGGAGGCGCCTGAGCTGGCCGACAAAGTACGCGTCATTCCAAACGCGCTTCCTGTCCAGATTGCAAACGGCGATGACGCGCCACGCGAACGCACTGTTCTGTTCGTCGGTCGCATTCATCCCGAAAAAGGATTGGAGCTGTTGTTGCGCGCGTGGCGGCGTCTGCCGCAGGAGCTGCTTTCCCGCTGGCGGCTTAAACTCGTCGGTCCATCGGAGGTGCATCTCGGCGGCGGCGGCGAAAAATTCCTAGCGCAATTGCAGACCATCACTGCGCAAACCTCCGCGAATGTGGAGTGGGCAGGAGCGGTCTTTAGGGAAGGTGATCTGACGGCGGATTACCGCGGCGCGCGATTGTTCATCTATCCATCCCTCGCCGAAAGCGGCGAAGCGCTTCCCGTCGCGCCACTCGAAGCCATGGCGCACGGCTGCGGGCCGGTCGTTTCCGATCTCTCCTGTTTTCGGGACTACATCGAGGATGGCGTCACTGGATTTGTGTTCGATCATCACGGAAGCGATCCTGAGCAAAGCCTCGCCTCGCGACTAACGGAAGTGTTGAAAATGTCTGACCAGGAGCTGACGCGAATCGGAGCCGCCGCGCGCGAGAAGGCGAAGCACTTCTCGTTGGAGATAGTTGCGCAGCAATATGTCGCCGACTTTGAGAGTTTGCTGGGCGCGTCTCGTGAGAATCGACGAGAGTATGCGTGAAGAATTTCGCTGCGGTGGTGGCTTCAGGCGCATTTGGCTTTTACGGATCAGTGCTCTGCTTCTGATTGGCCTCCTCGGATGGATCGCGGTATTCGGCTGGGAGCCCGTAAAGCTCGCGCAAATTGGTTTTTCTCGAGCAAAGGACAAAACTGAGGAGCTGATACGCGGACCTATTCTGGAGCGAAATCACGAAGAGGTGATTGCGGCGAACACGGAGCAGACACTCGAGATCGAAGGATATCTCGAAGGCTTGGAAGATCCGGCAAAGCGAACGCCGGAAGCGCTCGGGCTGAATTTCGCGTCGGAAGCCGACTACCTCCGCTCGTGCCAAAGGATTCGCTCCCTACTAGCTTCGAGCCTGGGCTATCCGCCGCCAGAAGCAGCGCCAATAACAGAAGCTGCGTCGATGGTGCCGCTTTCGGAAGACGAACTCGCCACCTACTACGACCTAACTGTTCCGGTCTTCGGCGGGATGCATGCGCGCGGAGTGTTCATGATGCCGCGGGCGCGTTCCGCGAAGTCGCCTCTCATTATCGCGGTGCATGGGCGCGGAGGAATGCCGGATCGGCCGAAGAACGGAAAGATAACAGTTATTGCCAGGCACGACCGTGATCTCGCCCTCGGCGCATTAAGGAGAGGCTACGCCGTTTGGCAGCCTCTCCTTCTCTTCTACGCCAGCGACCGGCCTGCCGACATTCGACTGAGGATCGATGTCCGTGCGCGAGAGTGCGGGACTACACTACCGGCGATTGAGATTGCGAAGATCAGCCGCGGACTTGATGCGCTCCTGCAAAGTGGGGAAATAGACCCTAGCCGAGTTGCAATGGTCGGCATGTCCTACGGCGGATTTTACACCTTGTACACGGCGGCACTGGACGAGCGAATCCGCGTAGCTGTCGTCGCGGCCTATTTCAACGACCGGAAAGCTGTGCTCGCATTGGGCGAGCCATCCGACCTCTCGGATTGGCGATTCCACAACAGCCTTAGTGTGTTTCAAGATCCGACAATGGCCGCGCTGATCTGTCCGCGGCCATTACAAATCCAAGCCGGAGATCACGACCAGCTGTTTTCAATTGCAGGGACGCGCAGGACTGTCCCAGCTGCGCGCGCCCTTTATGAGCGGCTCAATGTGGGGCAAAGGTTTTCATTTGTTGAATTCGTGGGACGCCACGATTTCAACGGAGAGGTGGCGTGGAGTTTTATTGACCAATTCTTCCGAAAGGAAAGCGAGCAGCCTGTGCCAAGCAGTCATTAGGTCGCTACACGACTGAGATCCGCGAAGATCGCCCCGCAGCCTATGCCGCAACCGCTAGAGCCCGTTGATCGCGCGCAAGCGTCTGCCTTCGCTTCGCCGTGGCGGCGTGGCGATCGTTTCCTGATGCTGCTCTGGGAACTTTGCTGGACGCTGTTTTGCGTCTGGACACCGAAGCCAGCCAACCCATGGCGTCTCTTCTGGCTCCGGATTTTTGATGCGAAGATCGACGGCACGCCTTTTGTGCATCAGCGGGCGCGGATCGCGATTCCATGGAAGCTCACGCTGCACGATCGCGCCTGCCTGGGCGATCGGGCGAATGCCTATACGCTGGGGGAGATTGAAATTGGCGCGCGTGCGACCGTGGCTCAGGAAGTCTATCTGAGCACCGGAAGCCATGATTTCTCCCAATCTGAAATGCCGCTCATGACCGCGAAGATCACGATCGGCGAGGATGCGTTTCTGGGCGCGCGCGCGTTTGTCATGCCGGGAATCACGATCGGCGCGCGCAGCGTCATCGGTGCCTGCTCGGTCGTGACGAAGGATGTGCCGCCCGATGTGGTGGCGGCGGGAAATCCGTGCCGGGTGCTTCACCCCCGCTGAAAAAGAACTCAGTCTGGTGGTGCGTCACATCTGGTGACGCAGTTTTTTATCTCTCGGCAACACTAGTCGAGGAGGATGGCCTGCAACTGCGCGTCACGAGGGCTCGGACCCGTCCTCTCGAAAGTAAGCGTCACGTCGCCGGTGAACTGGAACTGGAAAATGTGGTTCTGCAGGCCGTTCTCCGGTTCGTCCACGGTGTACTGTGCTTTTGGAGTGGACGCACCAGCAGGCGTGAGTGTGATCGTGTTCTTGTGCGCGGCGTTGTCCCGATTCGTCGTCGAGAAGACGGTCAGGTGACGAACAGTGGTGTCATTCGGAGGCACCCTGATGTTGACAATCCCGGTCGGGCTGGCACTCAGCGCGGAGTCCTCTCCCTGCTGACCGTCGATTACGAACGTATTGATGACGGAATTTTCGACATGCGCCCAGTCGCCGGCTCGCTCGACTGAAAATCCAGGACTCAGGTTAACAGCATCAATCCCATTCCGGTCCGAGGTCTGGCCGCGCCAGTTGTAAATCACGTATCCTTTGGAACCGATGTTGTTGCGGGCCAGATTACCGAGCAC
>JBHENA010000152.1:5782-6123 GCA_046262275.1 Chthoniobacterales bacterium | reverse complement strand
ACTGAACAGCGCTAGCACTCTGCGCCGCGCCATCGTTGGCGGCGGTCGCAGTGTAAATCGATAGATCGTTAAACGTTCCCTCCGACTGCCCCGCTGCGTCATTATCAGCTACGGTCGCTTCCTCACCGTCCGGCTTCACTTCGCCTTCGTCAGTCGTAGTCGCGGTGATTTCTCCCTCCTCGTCGCCTCCCGTAGTGCCTTCATCATCACCTATGGCTCCCTCGTCGCCGCCACCAGCCGTCGTGTCTTCCCCTTCGTCACCGCCAACTACTGTCTCGCCTCCTTCGTCCCCGCCCACCGAATCTTCTTCTCCAGCCCCGATCAGCGTGATTTCTACATCT
>JBHENA010000152.1:0-5772 GCA_046262275.1 Chthoniobacterales bacterium | reverse complement strand
CGGTGCTTCTCCGCCCGATTCCTGCGCTCCGACTTGGGCGAGACCGAACGTCAGGCAGACTGCCGTGCAGGCAAAAAATGACAGGAAGGAGTTGGCTTTCATAGTAAGGGCGACTGGACAGGTAGCTCTTTGGGGGGATAGCCGAAGCCGTTTCCGCGCGCAAGGTCAAACTTTTGCGTCAAGTCCGGCAAGTGCGAGGCAGTTCGTTCCGGCGTCGCTGAGCACGTTCGGTTTGTTCTCTCTGGTGGGCATGCTTTATTGCGAATTCGCCCCTTTTCGTATGTCGACGACTTCCGCCAAGAAGCCCAGCCCGGAGCTGAACTTTGAAGCCGCGATGGATCGGCTGGAGGCGATCGTGGAGGAGATGGAATCGGGGAAAATGATGCTGGAAGAGCTGATCGTCCGCTACGAGGAAGGAATGAAGCTGGTGAAAACGTGCCAGGAACGCCTGGCGAGCGCGGAGCAACGAATCGAGATCATCACCCGTAATCACGCAGGCAAGCCGGTCGTGCAGGAGTTTGAGCCGAAAGAAACGCAGCGAACGCCGGCAGCGGAGGACAAGAGAGAAAGCAAAAATGACGACGTCAGACTCTTCTAAAACAAAAAGCGGCGTGAAGCTGCTCGAAGGCATCCGCTCGCCGGCCGACATTAAAGCCCTCAAAGAGCAAGACCTGCCGCAGCTCGCGCAGGAAGTGCGTGACGAGCTGATCAGCGTGCTCTCGAAAACGGGCGGGCACCTCGGCCCGAACCTCGGTGTGGTGGAGCTGACGATTGCCCTGCACCGAGTGTTTGAAACGCCGCGCGACAAATTTGTCTTCGACGTGAGCCATCAAGGCTACGTGCACAAGATGTTTACCGGCAGGCTCGATCGCATCGGCACGATGCGGCAATACGAAGGGCTGAACGGCTTTCTCCTGCGGACGGAAAGCGAGCACGATTGCTACGGCGCCGGCCATGCCGGGACCGCACTGTCGGCTGCGCTTGGGATGGCGGTCGGGCGCGACCTGCGCGGCGGCAACGAGCATGTGGTAGCGGTGGCAGGCGATGCCGCGTTCACCTGCGGCATCAGTTACGAGGCGCTGAACAACGCGAAATCCCAGACCAAGCGTTTCATTGTCGTCCTGAACGACAACGAGTGGTCGATCGCGAAAAACGTGGGCGCGATCGCCAGTTACCTAAACAACATCGTCGCGAGTCCGACTTACGCGGGCTTGCACGACAAGGCGCGGCGTTTTGTGGAGACGATTGCAGGCAAATCAGCCGTGGAACTCGCCCACAGGATTGAGGAAGGCGTCAAGAATCTCCTCGTGCCGAGCGTGATCTTCGAAGAACTCGGCCTGCGCTATTACGGCCCGATTGATGGTCATGACATTCCGCTGCTCACCCGGACGTTCGAGTTTCTGAAGACGCAGGAGGAGCCGGTGCTGCTTCACATCCTGACCAAAAAAGGCAAAGGTTACGAGCCGGCTATTGCCAAACCGGACAAGTTCCATGGACTGGGCAAATTCGCCGCGGACACAGGTGAAACGGCGGCGGCCACGACTCCGACGTATTCGGAACTGCTGGGCAAAACGCTAGCGAAATTCGCCGATTCCAACAAGAACATCGTCGCGATCACAGCGGCGATGCCGAGCGGGACTGGGCTCGGCTTTTTCCAGGCACAGCATCCCAGCCGGTATTTCGACGTGGGAATTGCAGAGGAACACGCGGCGCTGTTCGCCTGCGGCCTGGCGACCCAGGGCCTAAAGCCGTTCCTGACGATCTACTCGACCTTTATGCAGCGCGCCTACGACATGATCATTCACGACATCGCGCTGCAGAATCTCAACCTCGCGCTTTGTATGGACCGCGCCGGGTTGAGCGGCGACGATGGTCCGACGCACCATGGCCTCTTCGACATCGGATATCTCCGGCATGTGCCGAACATCGTGCACATGCAACCGAAGGATGAAGATGAATTCGTCGACATGCTCTGGACGATGGCGAACTACACCTCCGGGCCGATCGCGATCCGCTATCCGCGCGGCGTCGGGACGGGCGCACAGCCGAAAGCCGCGCCGAAGCTGCTCGAGATCGGCAAGGCCGAAGTAGTGCAACATGGCCGCGAGGTTGCGATTTTCGGGCTCGGCAACATGTTCGAGGTCGCGCTGGAAGCGGCGCACAAACTGGAGGAGAAAGGCGTTTCGGTTGCGCTGATCAACCCGCGCTGGATCAAGCCGCTCGACACCGGGACCCTCGAATTCTTCGCCCGCAGCGTCGATGTCATCTGCACGATCGAAGACCACGTCCTGCACAACGGCTTCGGTTGCGCGGTGATGGAGCACCTGCACTCCCAGAGGATCAACACACCGGTGGTGCGGATCGGCTGGCCGGATCAATTCATCGAGCACGGCACGATTCCGATCCTTCGCAAGAAGCATGGGATCACAGCCGATGCCCTGGTTGAAAAAGTTTTGCCGCTTTTGCAAAAGAAGCAGCAGCGCGAACTGCGACCCACGGCGGCGTAGGTATACTGCCGCTTATCCGAAGGGGTTTTCGAGGACGAGACGCAGGCGCTCGGCGAGAGGCGCGGGTAATCGCGTCAGCCAGCTCCGGTCGATCAAGCCTACCTCGAGCAGATCTCTGAGATGCATGCGATCCTTGTCGCGGAAGGCGGAGAGCTTCATCCGCACGAGCGATTCCAGGTCGATCAGCGCGAAGCCGCCGGTTTCTTCGGCGCCGGCCGGATCGGGCGCGGGTTCCGCGCTATCCGGCGTGATCTTCTCTGCTGCCCAAATCAAGTGCAGCGCGTCGCGAACTTTTGCACTGCCGCGTTCCAGGAAAACATCCATTCGCCCGAGTCGCCCGAGGCCACTCACCTGCCGGTAAACAAATCCCGCTTTTTCGAGCGCGGCGCGAATGCCGGCGAAATCTTCCCGGCGCACGAGAAGATCCACGTCACGTGTGTTGCGCACGGCCGCTTCATCCACCCGCGAGACCCAGGCCGCGACTGCATTCCCTCCCACCACTGCATAAGGTAAACGGGCCGCACGCAGGGCCTCAGCCGCGCGGAGCAGCCGCCGCCGCACCTTTTCGATGCCGCCTTCCATCCGCCTCCACGATACCTCGCCGGTTTTCATTGTCGGATAACAACTTTACCATAGCCCATGAGCGCGATTGAAGCTTCCGGGCTCACGAAGATTTACCGCACCTACCGCAAGGAAAGCGGACTGCGCGGCTCGCTCAAGGGCTTGATCCGGCGGAAGTACGACGAAACGCGCGCCGCGGATAACGTCTCATTTCGGATCGAAGAAGGCGAGCTGGTTGGGTTCCTCGGCCCGAATGGCGCAGGGAAGACGACCGTGTTGAAGATGCTGTCGGGACTGCTCAACCCAAGCGCGGGCGAGGCGCGGGTGCTTGGGTTCGTGCCCTGGGAGCGGCGGAATGAGATGAAGCGCCAATTCAGTTTGCTTATGGGCCAGAAGAACGCGCTCTGGTGGGACCTGCCGGCGCAGGAATCGCTCGAGCTGAACCGCGCGATCTACGGGATCGAGCGCGCGAAGTTCAGGCAGGTGGTGGGAAGCCTGAGCGAACTTCTGGAGGTGCAGGACAAAATGAACGTGATGGTGCGCGAGCTTTCGTTAGGCGAGCGGATGAAGATGGAATTGATCTCCGCGCTCATCCACCAGCCGCGCGTTCTTTTCCTTGATGAACCGACCATCGGACTGGACGTCGTGAGCCAGAAACGCGTGCGCGAGTTCCTGCGGGTCTACAATCGCGAGCACCAGATCGTGACAATGCTGACCAGCCACTACATGCAGGACATAGAGGAGCTGTGTCACCGCGTGATCATCATCGATCACGGGAAGATCTTCTTCGATGGGCCGCTCAACGCCATTATCGATCGCTTCTCCGGCTTCAAAATTCTAAGCCTTACCTTCGACCAGGCGGTAGTGCGCGATTTCGCCGAATTCGGCGAAGTCATCGAGCAAACGCCTGTCTCGGTGCAGTTGAAGGTCCCGCGCGCGAAAGTAACGCACACCTGCCGGCAGCTGCTGGAGAGCTGCAAAGTCACCGACATCAACGTGCAGGAGCTGCCCGTGGAAGAGGTGATCCGGCAGCTTTTTGGCGAAAGGTCGACCCGCCGTGAAGGCGTCGCGGAAAAGGCGGAAAGCGGCGCAGCCGTCTAGCGCCGCGACATCGCGATTTTCAACTCCTGCGCGTAGGCGGGATTCATCTCGAAGGAAGTCACCGGCATTTCGGCGAGCTGCACTTCTTCGCAAAAAGGAATGCTCTCCACAAACCCGGCCGACATCAGACTGTTGAGTGTGTCGGTGATGTCTTCCGGCTCCATCTTCGTGTAGTCCTGTATCTCAGCGCCGAGCATCGAGTCGCTGAAGCCGATTGCGCGAACGACAGACGCTTCGCGGCCGGTAAGTCGGATGTGACGCATGCCATGCGTTCGAGCAGCTTCCATACCGGCGTTTAGCGTCTTTCAACGCATTCATCATCCCAGGTTGGCAGGATGCTCTCGGTCATCGCGCTCGCGAAAGTCGGGTAGCGCGGGGACCAGCCGAGCGCCCGTAGTTTCGCGTTGCTGACGCGTTTGTTGCTCTTGCCGCGCTTCCCTCCCGTCGGCTGAACTCCAACTGGCGGGAGGGGCCGATGAAGATGGGCGGCAAGCCAATCATAGCAGTCCCGCCGCGTGATCGGCTGACCATCCGCCACATTATAAATGCACCGCTCACGGGAAGTCGCGGCCTCGCTTCCGAGATTCTTCTCTACCAGCAGCGACAACGCCGCCGCGGCATCGTCGCGATGAATTTGGTTTACGAACCGCTGCTCTCCCGCATCGATCGTCGCGCTATCGGCGAGGAATTTCCGCAGCAACGCAGACCGGCCGGGCCCGTAAATTCCTGCAAGGCGAGCGACCACACCTCCACGCGCGAGGACGAACTCCTCCGTTTCCCGCAGGATGCGCCCTGTTCGGCGCTGAGGTTCCGCTGCGCTTGACTCCGTTACCCACTCCCCATTTGCTTGTGCATAGACACTGGTGCTGCTTGTAAAGACGAGCAGAGCCGCGGGAAAAACTGCGGCAAGATTCCGCGCTCCTTCAAGATAAACACGCCCGTAGGCCGATTCGCCGCCGCCCCGGGTGCTTGCGCAATGGATGACAACGCTAAACTCCCCTCCCGCATCGCCGACTTGGGCGCGATTCCCGATGTCGACTGCGCGCACGGAGTACGGCTTGCCTGAGAGAGCCTGCGCCGAATCGCGGGAAGCGGTCCAACCTTCCACTTCCCACTGCGCGGCGTGAAAGAGATCCGCGGTCGCCGCACCGAGATAGCCGCAGCCAGCGATCAAAATTCGCGGCATCCATTCCTCCTTCTCGCTACGCGAAGCCCGCCTCGATCTCAATTTCGTCGAACGGACCAGGCTGCGTCGCGCGGATTTGCCGCAACCGGATAAGCTCGAGCAAGGCGAGAAAGGTGACCACGACTTCGACCCGCGAAGCCATTGAGGCGAACAGCTCCGAGAACCGCAACCGGACGCCATCGGCCACCCGCTGGAGGATCCACTCGATCTTGTCCGAGACGGTGAAGTGTTCTCCGAAGATCTCCCGCAGATCCTCGCGCGCTTCCACTCGTTTGATCACCGCCTGAAACGCGTTGATCAACTGGAAGATGCCGATCTCCCCCAGCCGGAGCCGCCCGGTCGTGGTGGGATCGGAACCGCCCGGCTCGCGCACGAAGATCCGCTCCTGGTCCAACTGGCGCACGTGCAATTGTGCGG
>JBHENA010000151.1:0-6126 GCA_046262275.1 Chthoniobacterales bacterium | reverse complement strand
GCCGAAGCCGTCCAGCGATTGGACCCGAAAGTGGTCCCGCAACGTGAAGCGCGCCTGCTCCGGCAAGAACGCGTAGCCGTCGTGCGGCAATGTCCGCTCGATCCCGGTAAACAGCTCCGCCTGCTGATCGTTGATCAACAGTTCAGCGGGCGCGACTCGCGCCAATTCATCGAGCAGCGCGTTTCTGCTCGTCACCTGAGTCAACCGGAATTCGCCCGTGCTCAGGTCCGCATAGGCGAAGCCAAAAGCTCCCTCGGCAAAACAAACCGCGCCCAGATAATTTGCCCGCTTCGACTCCAGCAGATCCAGTTCGCTCACGGTTCCCGCACTGATAATTTGGGTTACCTCGCGACTCACGATCTTCCCCGGTTGCGGATCGCTCGTCTGGTCGCAGATCGCCACCCGCTTCCCGGCTTTGATCAGCTTTGCGATGTAAGTCTGCGCCGCGTGATACGGCACCCCGCACATCGGAACGCCATTGCGTTTCGTCAGCGCCACATTGAGCAGCGCGGAGGCTGTTTTCGCATCTTCGAAAAACAGCTCGTAAAAATCGCCTAGCCGGAAGAGCAGGAGGGTATCGGCCGGGATACTCGCCCGCAGACGCTGGTATTGCTGCATCATCGGCGTCAGCGTCTCGGCCATCCGCTCAGCTTGGAATTACGCGGCGGGTTTTGCGAGTTCCTAATTGCGCGAAAGCGCTTACTTTCCTGCCGCGTTTCGCATCGATCTATGAAAACTCCACGCTGTTCTTTCGCTCTGCTCTTGCTCTGCATCGCCACCTACGCCTTTGCCACGGACCCGCCCGCGCCAAACACCATCACGCCGCCCGATAGCCTGATCGTGGACGGTATTCCGCCGATTCCGGCCGAGTTGATCGACGAAATCGGCCGCTACACCGAAGCGCGCGCCGCAGTTTTCGTGGATTGGCATCCGCTCAGGGCCGAGTCGCTCATCCTCACGCGATTCGCCGAGACGGCACAGGTGCATCTCGTTACCCAGCCGGGAGGGGCGCGCACTCAGCTCACCTTTTTCCCGGACCGCGTGCTCAACGCCGCCTTCGAGCCACTGAAGGGCGACTACTTCATCTTTTCGAAAAGCGTCGGCGGGAACGAGTTCAATCAGAACTATCGCTACGATTTCGGGATCGGTGACGTCACCCTTTTGACTGACGGCAAATCTCGCAACTCCGAGCCGGAGTGGAGCAACAACGGGAAAGCAATCGCCTACACCTCAACGCGACGGAATGGGGCCGACACCGATCTTTACGTGCAATCGCCGGCTGATCCGAAGAGCGATCGGCTGCTGGCAGAAGTGAGCGGCGGGGGGTGGGAGATCAGCGATTGGTCACCCGACGATCGGCAGCTCCTGGTGCAGGAATACATCTCGATTAACGAGAGCTACCTCTGGCTCTTCGATGTGCAGAGCGGCGAACGCAAAGAGCTCACACCACGGCCTGCGGAAGGCGCGGAGAAGGTCGCCTACGGCAAGGCGCTTTTCTCGGAAGACGGCAAAGGCATCTTTGTCACGACCGATCGCGGCTGGGAATTTCAGCGCCTGGCCTACATCGAGCTCGCGACCGGCAAGCACACCTATCTGCTGCCGGACACGAAGTGGGACGTGAACGATTGGGACCTCAGTCCCGACGGCAAGCGCATTGTCTATACCTTAAACGAGAACGGCCTCAGCACGCTGCACATGCTTGAAGTTACGACCGGGAAATCGGCTGTAACAGCGCGGCCTGCGAAAGATCCCGTTTTCAATCCACCGTTGTCGCCCGGCGTGATCTCCGGCCTGAAGTGGCACCCGGATGTGAAGCAGAGCACCGTCGCCTTCAATGTCGCCGGGGCGCGTTCGCCCTCCGACCTTTACTCCTGGTCTGCATCCGGCGGCAAAAACGCGACTACCCGCTGGACCACGAGCGAGACCGGCGGCATTCCTGCAAGCCAGTTTGTCGAGCCAGAGTTGGTGAAATGGAAGAGCTTCGACGGGCGCGAGATTACCGGGTTCCTTTATCTGCCGGACGCGAAGAAGTTTCCGGGGCGCCGTCCTTTGATCATCAGCATCCACGGCGGTCCCGAATCCCAGTTCCAACCGGGGTTTGCCGGCCGCAACAACTACTTCATCAACGAGCTTGGCTGCGCGATCCTGTCGCCGAACGTGCGCGGGTCGGCCGGCTACGGGAAGACCTTCCTGAAGCTCGACAATGGCCTGAAGCGCGAAGATTCCTATAAGGACATCTCCGCCCTGCTGGACTGGGTTCCATCCAACCCGCGGCTTGATCCGGCGCGGGTGATGGTGACCGGCGGCTCCTACGGCGGGTTCATGACCCTGCAGGTCGCCTGGAATTACGCGGAGCGCATCCGTTGTTCCCTCGACGTGGTGGGGATTTCGAATCTTGCCACGTTTCTGAAGAACACCGAAAGCTACCGGCGCGATCTCCGCCGCGTTGAGTACGGCGACGAGCGCGATCCGCAGCAGGCCGCATTCATGGAACGCATCGCGGCGCTCAACAACGCACAGAAGATCACCAAGCCGATGTTCGTGGTGCAGGGCGCAAATGATCCGCGGGTGCCCAAGAGCGAAGCAGATCAGATCGTGGAGACGCTAAAGAAGCAAGGCACCCCTGTCTGGTATCTTGTCGGGAAAGACGAAGGGCATGGCTTTCAAAAGAAGAAGAACGCCGACTTCCAGTTCTACGCCACGGTTCAGTTTATCCGCACGCATCTGCTGAACTGAGATCAGCTCGCCGGCGTGCTGCGGGCAGTCAGGAAATCCATCGGGAGCGGCTGCCGCTGCCGTCAGACTTTCGAACAGACCTCCACACCTTCTGATGCCGTTCGCTCGCCAAATAAGACGGCTAGCCGCAGCGTCATGGCCCCGACTGCACCGTTGCCGATCGTGCGGCCGTCCACCTGCGTTACGCCCGCTAGTTCGCCCATCGTTCCGGTGCAGAACAGTTCGTCCGCTGCATAGACGTCCTCCGGCGTCAGATCCGCCTCTTTCCACGGGATTTGGTTCGCCGCGCAAATCTCCAGCACCGTGGCGCGCGTGATCCCTTCCGGGCAGGCGCGCACAAAGCTGGTGGCGACTTCTCCACCGCGCACGAGGAACACGTGCGTCGCGTTTGTCTCTGCCACAAAGCCGCGCAGATCGAGCATTAGCGCGTCATCCGCCCCGGCATTGTTCGCTTCGATTTTAGCCAGAATCGAGTTCAGCAGATTCGCGTGGTGAATGCGCGGATCAAGCACCTCTGGCGGTGGTCGGCGAATGCTGCTCGTGATGAGTGACAAGCCCGTTTTCGCATAAACCGGTGGTTTGTGTTCCGCGAGGACGATCAAGGTAGGCCCGCTCTGATTGAGCCGCGGGTCCATCCCCGAGGTGACTTTCACGCCACGCGTCAGCGTCAGGCGAATGTGCACACCGTCGCGCATTTTGTTGGCCGCCAGGGTTCGTCTGAGCTCCTGGAGGATTTCTTCGTCCGATGGAACTTCCGCAAAGGAAAGCGCGCGCGAGGAGTTGCGCAGCCTGAGAAGATGTTCGTGTAACTTGAAAATGCGCCCGTTGTAGAGGCGCAACCCTTCCCAAACCGCATCTCCGCCTTGCACGGCGGAGTCGAACGGGCTGATACCCGCCTTGTCGCGATGGATGAGCTCGCCGTTGATGTTGATCAACAGGTTGCGATTCCGTGCGTCAAACGTCTGCAGCATTCCAGAAGTGTCTTAATGGAGCCTGTGCTCGCGAAGCCGTTCAAAGATCTGGAGAGATCGCGCGTACACGTCCCGCAACCGCTCCGGAACTTCTTCCCGCTTCCGCTTCGGCGGCTGAAAACCAGTCGACTTCTCCACCTCCGCATACCAGTGCTTTGCCCAGATACCGTCTGTCTCACGCAAACCGGCAGGCCACGACAGCATTGACTCGCTGAATTTTACCTTAGCCGCTTCGCATAAGAGCCGCAGCGTTCGCGCGGGATTCTCCTGCACGTCGTGCGCATCGATCACCGGCGGAATCGCATCGGTTTCACTACAGAGAAAATCGAATATCTCTTCCTGCTGCACAAACCCGAGATCCTCCAGCGTCGGATCGTGGTTCTTCTTCATGTAGGATGTGATCACCTCGCTCGGATCGCGGATCAGAAAACAATTCGTCACGTCGTGCAGCCACCTTCGGCTGATCTCCGGCAGCAGATGATGCGTCATCTGCTTCTGGTAGAAGATCGGTTTCCCTTGTGGAACGTCTCCTGTTAGTTGCGCAATCACCTTCCGCCAATCGGTCTCGCCGTTTGCGATCACTTCTTCCCGGCCCGGATGGTCGGTTCCGGTCTTGCGCAGGTAGCAGGCGTAGAACGGCTCATCCACGACGAATGTGTCCGGCCGATTTCCCCATGCGCGCATCATGGCGGTGGAGATGTTGCGCGGGCCCGACCACATCGCGATCCGGATTGTTGTCGTTCGATTCACGCCAGATGAACTGTGCTACGCTCGGGGAAGTATGGCGCAATTCCCAGCAGAACAATCGAAGAGCGGCGCGTTCAAGCGGCAGGAAGACGCCTTCCACGAATGGGTGCGGCGCGACGGTTCGACGCCTTACCGACCAGAGCGCGATCGGTATCATCTCTACGTCTCGCTCGCCTGCCCGTGGGCGCACCGCACCATCATTTTGCGGAAATTGAAAGGGCTCGAGGATGTGATCGGCATGACGGTGGTCGATCCAGTGCGCGACGAGCGCGGCTGGGCGTTCCGGGACGGCCCCGGACATTCGGTCGATCCGGTGAATGGCTTCAACTTCCTAGGCGAGGCCTACCATGCGACAGACCCCGCCTACGACGGACGCTTCACGGTCCCGGTCCTCTGGGACAAGGAACGGAAGCGCATCGTGAGCAACTCCGACGATGATCTGATGCGGATGCTGAACAGCGAGTTCAGCGACCTCGCGACGAACGATCATAATTTCGTCCCCCCGGGCCTGGAAAAGGAAATCGATGCGCTCAACGCGGTGATCTACGAGCGGGTAAATAACGGCGTCTACCGAGCCGGTTTCGCGACAAAGCAGCGCCCGTATGAAACTGCCACGCGCAGCTGTTCCAGACGCTGGACGAACTCGATGCGCGGCTGGCGAAGCAACGCTATCTGCTAGGCGATCAGATGACGGAAAGCGATTGGCGGCTCTTTCCGACGCTGATCCGTTTCGACGCCGTATATCATGGCCACTTCAAATGCAACCTGCGCCGCATTGTCGATTACCCAAACCTCTGGCCTTACCTGCGGGATCTTTACCAGCACGATGGCGTCGCCGAGACGGTCAACTTCGACCATATCAAGCGCCACTACTACATGACCCACGCGGAGATTAACCCGACGCGCATCGTCCCTATCGGACCAACGCTCGACCTCGACGCACCCCACGGGCGAGGGTAGCGCAAGCTTCCAGCTTGCATCATCTTGCCTGCAAGCTGGAAGCTTGCGCTACCTCTCTTGCAACCAAACGACGAATACGTGCTTCGCGTCCTGGAGGACGTTGGGCTGGTGACGAACTCGCAGATCGCGAGCGCGCGTTCGCGGTTAAACGGCGCACCGACCGTGGTCGATGTGCTGGTGCGCGACGGTGTGGTCTCGGAGACCGATGTCTCCCGTGCGCTCGCCGCACAGGCACACATGGACTGGATCGATCCCTCCACGCGTGTCATTCCACCCGAGGTGATCAACCAAATCCGCGCGGAAGACGCGCGCCGCTTCAAGGTCATCCCCGTTGCCCTGGGCGAGAGCGGTCTCACCGTAGCGGTGAGCGATCCGCTCGATATCGACACGATCGACAGCCTCAGCTTCCTCCTCCAGCGCGAAATCGAGCTGGTTTGCACCAGCCCGGAAAAGATTCGCGAGGCGCTCATCAAATACTACGGAACTGCCGAGGAAGCATCGGACGTCCTCCAGCAGCGTCTGGGCGATGACATCGATCTCGGCCTCGAAATCACGGAGGGCGGTCAGCTCGATTCCGGCGATGAAGCCGACGCGCCAATCATCCGCCTCGTTTCGATGTTATTGATCGAAGCGCAACGCTCGGGCGCCAGCGACATTCACCTCGAACCACTGGAGAAGAAATTCCGCGTCCGCTTCCGCATCGATGGTGTCC
>JBHENA010000150.1:0-6216 GCA_046262275.1 Chthoniobacterales bacterium | reverse complement strand
AGATCATCGATGACGTGCCGGCGCTCTTCGCGGCACTCCGTCGCACCACGATCAGCGTCATCGGAAAGAAAGCCGACTCGGAGCTCGCGGAGCTGATTCCGCAGCACGCCTCGTCGTTGACGGTTGTGAATACAAGAAGACACGCCGCGGAGCTTTTCCGGCGCGTGGAATCAGCGGAAGGCGCGTTCCACCTCAGCGCACAGATGTGTCCCGATCATCGCACCGACGCGATCCGCACTGTTCGCGAACGCCTGAGCGCCGGGCAGCCGTGCCGCGTCGTCTCCACGCAATTGATCGAGGCGGGCGTCAATCTCGATTTTCCGGTGGTGTTCCGCGCTGTTGCCGGGGTGGACTCAATTGCGCAGGCCGCTGGGCGTTGTAATCGCGAGGGCAGATTAGCCGCCGGGCAGGTGTTTGTGTTTGAACCTGAGCAGCCGATCCCACGCGGTCATCTGCGGCAGACGGCGGACACCGCCCGTACATTGCTCAGCGCGGACGATCTCGCCGCGCCCGAAACGATCCGCGCCTACTTCGAGCAGCTTTACTGGAAACGCAGCAGCGAATGGGACGCGCGGCAGATTCTGCCCGAGTTCCAACTGCGGAATGACCTGCTCGGCTTCCGCTTTCGCACCGCGGCGGAGAAGTTCCGGATGATCGATGAGCAAATGCCGTCCGTCATCGTGCCGTACGGCGACGAGCACGAGCGGCTGCTCGATCAACTGCGGTTTGCGCCGTTTCCTGGACGCGAATTGATCCGGCGCGCCCAGCGCCGCAGCGTTCAACTGCATCCCAACACGTTCGCCGATCTGCTGCGCACCGGCCACATCTGCTCGGTCGACGAAGATGGCCGCTGGCACGAGCTCGTGGACAAACGCCTCTACCACCCGCAGCTCGGCGTGATCACCGAACCCGACGCTTTCTATTCGGCGCCCGAAACCCTTATTGTCGCGTGACATGGCCTACGGAATAAAACTCAGAGTCTGGGGTGAATTCGCGCTGTTCTCGCGGCCGGAGATGAAAGCCGAACGCGTATCCTACGATGTGCCGACGCCATCTGCGGCGCGGGGCATTCTCGAGGCGATCTACTGGAAGCCGCAAATTCGCTGGGTCATTGACCGCATTCACGTCCTGGCGCCGATCCGTTTCACGAACATCCGGCGCAACGAGGTGGCGCAAAAGATCCCGTATCGCAGCGTGACCACGGCCATGAATTCCGGCGAGCCGATCTCGCTCGCGATCGAAGACTACCGCCAGCAACGCGCCTCCCTCTTGGTACGCGACGTGGATTACGTCTTCGAAGCGCATTTCGAGGTGCTGGATCGCCGGCTGGAAAAGGCCGGGCCCGAGATGGCGCTGAAGGACTGCGAAGGCAAGCATCTCGACATGTTCAACCGCCGCGCGCGCAGCGGTCAGTTTCATCATGCGCCGGTGCTCGGCTGCCGGGAATTTCCGGCGAAGTTTAGTCTGATTGAAGGCGAAGTGCCGCAGTCGGAATTGAAAGGCGAGCAGGACCTCGGGTTTATGCTCTATGACATCGATTTCGCCAACGCGATGACGCCGATCTTTTATCGGGCGCAGATGATCGACGGCATCATCGACGTGAGATCGTGCTTCGAAAACTCGCGCGTGAATCGCTGAAGTAATGATCCTCCAGGCTCTCAACAGCTACTACGAGCGGCTCGCGAGCGATCGCGCTACGGGCATCGCGCCGTTCGGATTCAGCGAGCAGAAAATCGCTTTCGCGGTCGTGCTTAGTCCGGACGGAAGCCTCGATCATTTCGCCGATTTGCGGATCATCGATGGGAGCCGCGCTGTGAATCGGCCGCTGGTCGTGCCCGGTCAGGCAAAGTCCTCCGGCTCCGGCATCAATCCCGGGTTCCTTTGGGATAACACCGGCTACATGCTCGGCTCCAAGCCGGATGATCCAAAGCCGGAGCGCACGCGCAAAAGCTTCGAGGCATTTCGGGAGAAGCATCTCGCGCTTCGGCAGCGAATCGCGTGTGCGGAGTTCGATGCGGTCTGCCGCTTCCTGGAAACATGGGAACCTGAACGTGCGGCCGAGTATCCGATCCTCGCGGAATTCAAGACCGGCTTCGGTGTGTTCCAGATCGCAAGCGAAACGCATTACGTGCACGAACACCCTGCGGTCCTGCGCTTCTGGCAGGAGGAATTGAACGAAACGCCCGGTGATGGTCAGGAGGATGTGATGTGCCTCATCACCGGACGGACAGGACGGATCGCGCTCACGCACGAACCCGCAATCAAAGGTGTACGCGATGCGCAGTCCGGCGGCGCCAAGCTCGTCTCCTTCAACTGCGATGCCTTCACGTCCTATGGCAAGGAGCAGAGCCTGAATGCACCAGTTTCAGAGCAGGCGGCATTTCAATACGCCACCGCGCTCAATCACCTGCTGCGCGCCGGCAGCCGCCAGCGAGCGACGATTGGCGATACGACCACCGTTTTCTGGAGCGAGAAAGCAACGCCCGCGGAAGATATCTTCGCCTACTTGCTCGACCCGACGCTGGACTCATCTGACGGGGCGCGTTCGGAGATCGACGATCGCCTTTATACACTGCTCAGCCAAATCGCGCATGGCGGGAAACCGACCGAGCTGGGCGACCCGGGCACGCGCTTTTACATTCTCGGTTTGTCGCCAAATGCCGCGCGTCTCGCCGTCCGTTTTTGGTACGTCGCCATCCTTGGCGAGTTGCTGGAGAACGTCGGCAGACATTTTGCCGATCTGGAGATCGTCCGCGGTCCGAAAGACCCGCCGTTCCCTGCGATCTGGCAACTACTCCGCGAAACAGCGCGCGAATCGAAAGACATCGCCCCGTTGCTCGGCGGTGCCGTCGCGCGCGCGATCCTCACTGGCGCAGCTTATCCGCAGGCGCTGCCGCTCGCCGTGATCAACCGCATCCGCGCCGATCACCGCATCAACGCCACCCGCGCCGGCATTCTCAAGGCCTTCCTCATCCGTAACCACAACCACTCCATCGCCATGGCTCTCGATCCTCAAAAACCACACCCCGCCTACCGGCTTGGCCGGCTCTTCGCCACACTTGAAAAGACGCAGGAAGACGCCTTGCCCGGAATCAACGCCACGATCCGCGAGCGCTTTTACAGCTCCGCGTCGGCAACCCCGGGCGCAGTCTTCCCGCGAATACTGCGCACCTACCAACACCACCTGGCGAAGCTGGATGGCGGTCGCAAAGTGAATCGCGAACGTCTCGTCCAAGACATCCTCAATCCAATCGAGGAGTTTCCGCGCCACCTCAACCTCGAAGGCCAGGCGCAGTTCGCGCTCGGCTATTACCATCAGCGGCAGGATTTCTTCACCTCCAAAGCCAAACCTCAGTCCGACGACAACAACCCACCGCCACAGCCATGAACAACCGCTACGACTTCGTTTTCCTCTTCGACGCGCACGACGCAAACCCAAATGGCGACCCCGATGCCGGCAACCTGCCGCGTCTCGACCCGGAGACAAATCACGGGCTCGTCACCGACGTCTGCCTCAAGCGGAAGGTGCGCAATTACGTCCTGCTCACAAAAGGGAACGCGGCGCCCAATCGCATATACGTGCAGGAGAAAGCAGTTCTCACGCGCCAGCGGAAAGACGCCGTCACGCAGACAGCCGAATCGCCGCGCGACTGGATGTGCAAAAACTTTTTCGATGTGCGGACGTTCGGCGCCGTGATGTCGGTGAAGGAAAACAATTGCAGCCAGGTGCGCGGCGCGGCCCAGCTCTCGTTTGCGCGTTCGATTGATCCGATCGTAACAAGCGAGCACGCGATTACGCGCTGTGCAGTTGAAACGGAGAAGGAGTCGAAAGACCAGGCGGGCGACAACCGCACGATGGGCCGCAAATTCACCGTTCCGTACGCGCTGTATCGCTGCCACGGGATCATTAATCCATTCCTCGCCGAGCAGACATTCTTCACCAATGACGATCTCGAGCTGCTGTTCGAAGCGCTGATCAACTCCTTCCAGTTCGACGCCTCCTCCGCCCGTCCCGCCGGATCGATGGCGGCGCGTGAGCTGATCGTCTTTCAACACGACTCGCAGCTCGGCAACGCACCGAGTCACAAACTCTTCGATGCGGTCAAGGTCAGCAAAAAGGACGGCGTCGATGCACCGCGCTCGTATTTCGATTACGACGTTTCACTAGACCAGACCAGCATTCCACAATCGGTCACGGCGATTCGTCGTATCTGATCCGTGGAAAAGGATGTCACCGCGCTTCTCCGCGTTGCTGATGAACGCGGGCTGCCGCGCCTGCTGATCGGAGGGAATGCCGTCATCCTGCTGGGTTACATCCGCAACACTGTCGATCTTGACCTGCTGGTGCCGGAGGCGGACCGGTCGCGCTGGCTCGATCTGATGCGCGAGCTTCGCTACCAGTTTTTCCACGGCGTCGCGGCGTTTGCGCAGTTCGAGCCGCCGGAGCCGAGTGCCGCGCCCGTCGACCTGATGTTTGTCGAACAGGAGACGTGGGAGAAACTGCTGGAAGGCGCGCGAGAGGCAGACCTCGCCGGGGCACCTGTCCTGCTTCCCCGGCCGGAATACCTCGTCGCCCTTAAGCTGCACGCCGCGGCAAGCCGCACTCGGAGCCAGCCAGAGGTCGATTGGGAGGACATTCGCCAGATCGTGCGGATCTGCGGGCTCGACCCTCGGGAGGAGTCTTTCCGCGGATTGATTCTGCGCTACGGTGGTGAAGATGCCCTCCGCCGGATCGAGGCGTTCCATGACACGTAATCCGCTCGCACTCGACCTCAACCTGCCGGTGTTCGAGGCGCCGCAGGCGGAGCATTGGCCTTCGAAGATGTCGTGGGCTGAGGCGATGCGTCATTTCGCCGCAACGCGTGAGCGCTACATGCGAGAGCACGACTCGCCCGCGGCGCGGCTGCGGAGCAAAAATCCCGAGCGCTTCATCCTAACCTGACGGCGGACACGACAGAGCGGCGCGGGGTGCTGCGCGACGAAGCGCAGCTCCTGCCCATCTCCGCGCTCCAGCATCTCCTTTTCTGCGAGCGGCAGTGCGCGCTGATTCACATCGAGCAGGTCTGGTCGGATAACGAGTTTACGTCCGAAGGCAATCTGCTTCACGAGCGCACGCACGAAGGACCGGATGAATCGCGTCCCGGCGTACGCATCACGCGCGGCATGCCAGTGCGCTCGTTCGAGCTGGGTCTGAGCGGGCAGTGCGATGTGGTCGAGTTTCACTCCGACGGCGGAGTCCTGCCGGTGGAATACAAACGCGGCAAACCTAAGGTGCATGCGGCTGATGAGGTGCAGCTTTGCGCCCAGGCGCTCTGCCTCGAAGAGATGCTCGGGCGGGCGGTCGTGCGTGGGATGCTTTACTATGGAAAGCGCCGTCGCCGCACCGATGTCGCTTTCGATGCTGCCTTGCGGGAGCTGACTGGTGATGCGGCGCGGCGTCTGCACGCATTGATCGAGTCGCGCGTTACGCCGATCGCGCAGCGGGAGAAGAAATGTGAGAGCTGCTCGCTACTTGATATTTGTCTGCCGGATGCGCTCAGATTTCGCAAAGGCGCCGCGACCTGGTTCGCCCGACAGCTCCATGAAATGAGCGCGCCATGATGCAGCATCTCAACACCCTCTTCGTCACGCTCGAAGGCGCCTGGCTCTTTAAAGACGGACAGGCCGTGGAAGTGCGGCACGAAGGGCAGTCGAAGCTGCGTGTTCCGCTCCATAACCTCGACGGGATTGTTTGTCTCGGCTGGGACATTGGCGCCTCTGCTCAATTGATGGCGGCTTGTGCTGAAGCCGGCGTGACTTTGTCCTTCTGTTCGCCGCACGGGAAGTTTCTCGCCGCCGCGACTGGCTTCGCCTCGGGCAATGTGCTGCTCCGTCGCACGCAATACCGCGTGGCCGATGACGAGATGGCTTGCACTGCGATTGCCCGCAATATCGTCGCGGCAAAGATCGCCAGCTCGCGTGTCTCGCTGCTGCGGGCCGCGCGGGACCGGCCTAACGACAGCTCGGCCGTTCGGCTCGGCTCAACCGCGGAGTGGCTCGGGCATCGCATTGACACGGTCATGCGCGAGCCATCGCTCGAAGTCATCCGCGGCATCGAAGGCGACTCCGCCGCCGCCTATTTCGATTGTCTCCCTGTGTTGCTCACTGTGACCGACCCGCTCATCCACATGAATGGACGAAGTCGCCGGCCGCCGCTCGATCCGGTCAACGCACTGC
>JBHENA010000149.1:423-6256 GCA_046262275.1 Chthoniobacterales bacterium | reverse complement strand
CTGTAACCGGCGCCCGGGATGATTGCCGCGACCAGCCCGGAAAGGGGGCCGAAAATCGGAATCGCAAAAACGTCTCCGTTCGCCACTTTCACTTTTCCTGATCCCTGCATGGTCCGGGCGTCATCCCCCAGGCCGTGCCAATCGTAGGAGCCCGATAACCGCCCGCGTGCCGTCTCGTATTTGAAATAAAGATCGGTCAAGCGGGGAAAATCCACCCCTTCCACTGTGACGGCTGCACTGTAACGCGGATCATTTTTCGCGACCGAGATGTCGGCTGTTCCGCGCACCGCGCCATCGAAGACGGCGCCTTCGAGCCCGAGCAGTTGCACCCGTTCATCACTGATGAGCAATTTCCCGCGCACGCGATCGAACGGAAGGTTCTTGCCGAGAAACACGTGATCCATGCCGGACGGAGCCTCGATCCCGATCTCCAGATGGGTCCCTTTGGCGCCGTGCAGTTGCACGACCCCATTTGCGGTCAGCTTCGGCGGAGCACGAAATTTGTAAGGCGCGACCACCTTGAAGAGCTTTGGATCGATCCAGTAGATTGCTTCCGCCGGACGAAGGCTGGTGTGGACGTCCTGCACGCGCACCTGTTGTTTCGCGAAGTCGTAGGTAAACGCGCCCGTGCCGACTCCCTCGTCGCGAACAACACGGAGGTTGTGGAAGGTGACTGCTCCTCCGTCGAGCCGGACATCGGCGGCCGCGCTGTTCATCCAGACGCCGCGGAAGCGCGTCCGCTGCAGCGCGAGCGTTCCTTCGCCGCTCCAGGTCTTCGGGTCGCGACCGGGGCCGCGGATCGCGAGGCGAATCGACGGGGCACGCGGCCACTCCCATTCGCTGAGGAACTGCCGCAGGCCAACCGGAGCGAGGCCACGCAGAGCCGTGGGATTGATTGAGCTTCCCAGCTTGAGCCGAAAATCGCCGGGAGCATCGAGCAGATCCGCGGCTAGCTCGCCGGTGGCGTGTCGCACCCGGAGGTCGCGCAACATCGCGCGATCCCCGTCCCATGAATAATCAGTCGTCAGACCGAGCAGCGGGACTGTCTTGTAGGTGAAGCTCTCGAGCGCGACGTGACCGATGGCCTTGAGCCGCGGTCTTGCTTCCGAAAAGTTCACGCTGCCCGAAAGATCCACCGCCGGGGGCGCGGCGAAGGCTGCATCCGCCAGCAGGTGCGGGAAACCAAAAGCGTCGAGCAACGCCTTGGCGTCGACCGAACTGCGAGCCTTGATTTCAGCTTGCCTGGTCGTGGAATTAAAACTCGCGCGCCCGGCGAATTTCCCGGCGTGGTCCTCCCATTCCAATCGCGTAACATTCAGCTTTTGATCGATCCATTCTGCCGCGGCGAGGAAAGTTTTGATTCCGTATTCGCCACGCTGGAGCCGCTCCGCCTGCAACGTCGCTTCCACGTGTGCGTTTTCCATTTGGGACAGGTCGCCCGCGAATTTCACCTGCAGCGAGGGCGCGTCTCCGTTGAAGGTGAAGCGGCTGAGCTGCGCGGCGAGCCCCTGCAGCAGCTCGAAACGCTCGCGCCATTCCTCCTCCGTCACCACGCGCCCGGGCCGGTAGTCGCTACGCTTGATCAATTGGCCAGTGGCCGAAATTCGGATACCGCAAAAAAAACCTTCCGCCTGGCTGATCTCGATTTGTTCTGGTGGAAAATAAACATGGGCACGGAATTGCGTTAACTGCGCTTTGGGCGCATTGCGTTCGCCGTTCGGGCTGGGAAAAGTCACATCCGCATCGCGCACGTCGAGCGCGTTCAGAAACGGTTGCCGATGCAGAAGGGCGGCATAGTTGATGTCGAGCGAGACCTCACTGATGACCGCAAGCGGCTTGTCCCGGTTCGCGAACTCATAGATGCGCACGTCCTGCGCAATCAGGCCGCGAAAAGGATCGAGCGTAAGCCGGCGCACGGAAGCCTCCACGCCACGTTTGCGAAGTTCCTCGACGACGGTGGTGCGCCACTGGCGGCCAAACCCCTTATTGGCGAGATACCAACCGCCCCAGGCGAGAAGGGCGAGTAGTGCCAGAAGCGAAAGCCGCAGCCCGCTCGCGGCCAATTGCCGGCGCCAGGTCCAGCGGCGATAAAAGGAGCGGGCGATTTTTTGCCGGGGCGGCAATTCGATCACACTGGGAGGCATCTTTTCTCAGTCGTAGGACGGGCGGAGAATTTCAAGTTCTGCTCGGTATGTCACACAGGGCGCATCTGACCTATATGTCGGAAATGACGATCGCGGATCTGCCGGCGATGAACGCCTCGTTGAACGCCTTTAGCACCGTCTTCATTTCGGCCGGATGGTACTTTATTCGGCGCGGGCAATGGCGCCTCCACGTCGCATGCATGGTCACCGCCGTTGTTTCCTCCGCGGCTTTTCTGGCGGGTTACTTGACCTATCACGCACACGCCGGATCGACGCGTTTCACCGCTGAGGGAATGATCCGCCCGGTGTATTTCACCATTCTTATCACGCATGTGCTGCTGGCATTTACGATCCTGCCCCTGGTCGTCCTCACGCTTATCCCGGTGTTTCGCCGCCGCTGGGAAAAACACACGCGGATCGCGCGGTGGACCATGCCGATCTGGCTTTATGTTTCCGTCACCGGCGTAGTTGTTTACTTCATGCTCTATCACTGGTTTCCGCCTGCTCCGCAGTAACGGCCGCTCTGGCTTCTCACAATCTTGCACTCGGCCGCTTGTTGATGTTTGATCTGAACGCGGGAGCCGCCGCGCCAGAAAATCGATTCTATGGTTACGATCGCTACCTTCAACGAACCGGCCAAAGCCAGGCAGCTAAAGGAACGCCTGCAGCAGTCCGGCGTGAAAGCCGACATTCACAACGAAGGCCATTTGCAGGCGGCCGTCTTCATGTCGAAGCCGCAGGCGAACGCGAAAGTGCTGGTGGAAGAGCAGGATTTCGAAGCCGCGCACAAGCTGATGGTGGAATTAGAGGCGAACGAGCCGGAGCTCGGCGCCGCTGCCATCCGTTGCCCGCAATGCCAGTCGCCTCGAATCGAATACCCCCAGCTGACGCGCAAGTTTCTCACCCCTTCGATCGCGAGCATTCTTTTTGCGCTCAAAGTTTTCGAAAAGGAATTTTACTGTCAGGATTGCCACTTCACCTGGGGGAAGGGCGGTGAACCGATGCCGCGTCCCGAGGCCTGGGAAACCTTTTCCTAGCGCGGCTTTGTCGGCTGCCTGGAAGAGCATCGCCACGGTTCGGTCGTGGAGCGCCGCTCCACCACGCAGGGCAGAAGCGATCCAGAATTGATCTTCGCTCCGCGCCTCATGAAATGGCTTTTCGCGTTCCTGCTCGCGGTGGTGATTTTCGGCAGCGCTGCATTCTTCGGTTACCACATCATCATTAAGCCGGAGCTGGCGGTCCGCGCGGAGCAGAGAGGCGACTTCGTCGAAGAAAAGCGGCCGGACATCAGCCTGCCGGAGTTTCAGGCCGCGGCGCAATTACGGCAGGAAGGAAAGCTCGCCGAGGCGCGCGCAGCGCTGACCGCATTCCTCCAGAAATATCCCAACAGTCTGCATACCGAGGAAGCGAAGGACCTGCTCGGAGACGTCAACATGGACATCCTTCTCTCGAAATATCCGTCACCCGAGAAGCAGGAATATATCGTGAAACCGGGCGACGTGCTGGCGCGGGTGGCGTCGAAAACAAAGTCGACGCCGGAGCTGATCATGCGCACGAATAATCTCAGTGGCACCATGCTTCGCATCGGAGAACGCCTTCTCATTTCGCATCCCGAGTTTTCGCTCTTCATCCAGCGGAAAGCCCAGGTGATCGTGCTCCTGGATAAGGGGGCGTTTTTTAAGCGCTACCGGGCCCGGAGCGTAAAACTCCCGCCCAAGTCACCGGCGCGAATCACGACACGCGTGGCAGAGACGATGGCCTGGCGTGATGGCAAGCGGGTCGGGTTCGGGACAAAGGAATACATCGGCAGCACGCGCTGGATTCGCCTGAACAGCCCGGGTTATGTGATTTATGCGGAACCGAGCTCCGCCAGTGCCCAACCGGGAGGCGTTCCGCCGCCGCCGACTGGGTTTGGTCTGGCGCCCTCGGACGTGGAAGAGCTGAGCGGCCTTGTCAACAGCAAGACCGCTGTCACCATTACAGACTAGGATGTTGACTCATCTGGCGTTCCTGTGATCGAGCCTAAATTAATGGAGATTCAGCCGCTCGATTTCGAAAAGCCGATTCTGGAGCTGCAACGCCGGCTGCAGGACCTGAAGAACCATTCCGACGAACATGAGCTCGACTTCGAGACCGAAGTGGAGTCGATGGAATCTAAAATCCGTGAAACGCGGCGAGACATTTACGATAACCTGACGGCCTGGCAGCGGGTGCAGATCGCGCGTCATGTGCAACGGCCGTTCGCGTTGGATTACATCTCACGCTGCTTTAGCGATTGGATCGAGCTACATGGCGACCGCGTGTTTGGCGACGACAAGGCCATGCCATGTGGCCTTGCGAAAATCGGCGAGCATCGCTGCGTCCTGATTACGCAACAAAAGGGACGCAACACGAAGGAAAACGTGAAGCGGAATTTCGGCTGCGCCTATCCGGAGGGTTACCGGAAAGCGCTGCGGATCATGCGCCTCGGAGAAAAGTTCGGGCTGCCCGTCGTGGCG
The DNA here is from genome assembly GCA_046262275.1 of Chthoniobacterales bacterium. Lineage (GTDB taxonomy): Bacteria > Verrucomicrobiota > Verrucomicrobiia > Chthoniobacterales > UBA10450 > JACCTI01. The sequence continues at coordinate 1,614 of JBHENA010000149.1, read as the reverse complement.
TTGATCGATACGCCCGGAGCTTATCCGGGCATCGGCTCAGAGGAACGCCACATCGCGGAGGCGATCGCGGTGAACCTGCGCGAAATGATGAACCTGCGCGTGCCGATCGTCGCGGTTGTGATTGGTGAGGGAGGCTCCGGCGGCGCGCTCGGGATCGGCGTCGCCGATCGCGTCCTGATTCTGGAGAATGCCTATTATTCCGTGATCAGTCCGGAAGCGTGTTCCGCGATTCTCTGGAAAGACCGCCGCCACGCCGCCGAAGCCGCGGAAGCGCTTAAGCTAACAGCCGACGATCTGATGCGTCTCGGCGTGGTGGACGAAGTAGTGGCGGAGCCGGAAGGCGGCGCACACCGCGATCACGATCTCGCCGCCGCGCATTTGGGCAGCGCGCTGCGCCGGAATCTCGAGGCTGTCACTGCGTTGTCGATTGATGAGCTGTTGAAGAAGCGCTACGAAAAATTCCGAAACCTGGGCAACTTCGCTGAAGGCGCAGAGCCCGCGTAGCGACGTATCATCAGCTCACTTCGGTTTACTCTGTCATCCCGAGGTTTCTTTCTTGCGGCACTAAACGAGAACAGCTCGCCGACGGATGATGGCTGGCTGGAGGCGGCGACGGCGAAGGCCGCTGAGCGGCGGGGGCGGCGGCGGATAAAGAAAGCGCAGAACCGCATCCAGCCGATGGGCCCATGCGCCTTCGCTGTGGCCGGCACCCTGCGCTTCGAAGTAGTGCAGGTCGTCGTGCAAACGCCAGCCTTTCTCTACTAATCGATCCCGCAGAACCCGCGCGCGCTCCCAGCCTGGCTCATTGGTGCCGGTATCAAGCCAGATCTTGAGCGCTGGCCTCGTCTCTTCCTCCAGCTGGTCGACCATTTTGTAGAGAACGCAATCGTCCCACCAGATTGAAGGCGACATAACCGCGAGGCGCTGGAAGACATTCGGGAACCACAGACCCAGCACGATCGTCGCAAGACCGCCTAGTGACGACCCGCCGACCCCGGTGTATGCCGGCCCCCTCAGGGTGCGATACCGCGCGTCAATAAAAGGCTTCAGCTCGTTGACCAGGAAACGGCCGTAGTGCCGCAGGAGCCCTTTACTGCGCTTGCGCTTTCCTTCTTCGATCCGGCCCCGCGTTGGCGCGTACTCATGGATGCGATTTTCCCCCGTGTTCGCAACCGCTACGATGATGAGAGG
>JBHENA010000149.1:0-413 GCA_046262275.1 Chthoniobacterales bacterium | reverse complement strand
CGATTAACTTCTCGCCCACGAGCCGCTGCGCAGTTTCGTCGGCGCCCCACTCCACCCCGGCGAACGAGGTGGCGCTGTCGAACACGTTCTGGCCATCGTGAAGATACAGCACCGGAAAACGCCGCGTGCGCGCCCGGCGGTAACCAGGCGGAAGATAGACCAGCACATCGCGGCTGTTCCCGAGGAGTTTGGAGGCAAAATCGGGATGTCTCTGGATGTTTCCAGTCAGGGTGTGCTGGGGCATGGGCTGAGCCTATGAACGAGGGTATACGCCTTGTCCATCCGCAACGGATGTTTTGCAGTTCGCGCGGTACTCAAAAGCAAACAGCAGTCGAGATTTCTCGACTTAACCCTCAGCTTCCCACGAAATATCTCGCTGCCCATGAACGAACGCTATGTCCGCTGGTGGACGC
>JBHENA010000148.1:5580-6280 GCA_046262275.1 Chthoniobacterales bacterium | reverse complement strand
GAGCCGCTCGGTGTGGTCGCGTTGATGCTCGGGGGCTTCTGCTCAGCGTCTTCCCGTTCAGGCTCCCCCGTCCGATCTTGGACTATGGCGTGCTCGCGGAGAATGTGATCTGCTTCGGATCGGGACGCCATTTCGCGCCCCTTTCTTCAATGACGGTTGTTGACGCGGGCAGCCTCAACAGTACCACGGCCGTCGCTGGGGTCGATCGCCGCTCCCCCCAGCGATAGAATCCGCTGATGGCATCAAAGACGGGCGCACGCGGACCAAAAGGCAAACGAGGCGAACACGGAGCGCGCGGAGAACGGGGCGAGCGCGGCCCGGCAGGCCCGCCCCCGAGCCGAGCAGATATCCTCGCCCTTGTTGAAGACCAATTCAGCGAGATGCGCAAACAGCTCGACGTGCAGCTAACGCGATTCGCGCAGCTTCAGATGCAGCTCGATCAGATTCATAAGCTCTTGAAACAAATGGTCAAAGGGCCATACTGATTGCAAGGATGACTTCAACGAACTGCTCCGCCGGCTCGAAGAGAAAAGCGGTAAGGGCGTGCGCGGATCAGCGGCACCCGGCCGCGCTTCGTGACGCGGCGCTCGGTGAGATCATGGCGGAGAACTGGCGGAAGGGGGCAGCCATCCTGAGCAAAACCGCCGAACAGCGGATCGCCGATCTCGAACGACGGGTGAGAGAACTTGAGGAAAAAAAT
>JBHENA010000148.1:0-5570 GCA_046262275.1 Chthoniobacterales bacterium | reverse complement strand
GGCATGATCCACTCGGCCGAGAAAACGCTGGCCGAACGGATCGAATCAATCAGCAACCCAAAACCGCCACTCGGCACGCGCTTGCCGGCATGTAGAACGGAGTCGCTCGCCGCGCGTGCGAAGAAACAGGGCGGAAAGCTCTATTGAGACGGGCGCTCTGATCGGAGCGCCCGTCCACAACTCGCTCCCTTTACTTGCAGAGCGGGCAGCACCCGCCACTTGCCGCAACCGTTGTTGCCGTCGTTGCGAAGAACGCCACGAGCAGCGCCGCGATCCCCAGAATCCGGTTCTTCATCTCTCGTCTCCTTTCAGAGCGCCGGCCCAATCCGGCTACACGAGCAGCGTAGGGCTTGCACTCAGGGTGAGAGTCAACCCCTTGACCTTCAAGGCCACTTGAGGGTTTCTAATAGCGTATGCCGAGCTTGCTGATCGGAGATGTGGCCGAGCGCACCGGGCTGAGCGCCCCAACGATCCGCTACTACGAGAGCATCGGCCTGTTGACGCGGCCGGCGCGTTCTGCCACAGGCTACCGCCGCTACACCGAAAACACCGTCGAAGAGCTGCAATTCATCCGCAAGGCGCAAGCGCTCGGGTTCTCCCTCGAAGAGATCGGCGAAATCTTGAAGTTGAGCCGATCCGGGCGCACGCCGTGCGCGCACGTGCTCGATCTCGCACGGCGCCATCTCGCCGCGGTCGAAGAGCGGATCGCGCAGCTCGCCCGGTTTCGTGAACAGCTCGCCGCGGATCTTGCGAAGTGGACCGAACAAAAAACAGCCGTGACGTGCGGCGGGCTCTGCCAGTTCATCACCGATGCAGAGCCGGAGACGAGCGCCGAGGAAGTGCTACCACCTCGGGCTCGGCGTAAACGATGAACAGCCTGCTACAGAGCGCCGCCCTCGGCGCCGTCTCGGGCTTCCTCACCCGGCCCTGCTGTGTGCTGCCAGCGGCGCTTTCGGTTACGGGCGTCAGTCTCGCGGCGTATCGCGGCCCATTGCTCGGCGCGAGTGCCGTGCTGATGGGTGTGTCGCTGTGGATCAACTTCCGTCGCGAAGGCGGATGGTTTAATCGGCTTCTCGCAGTGTGCGGCGCCGCGGTTGCGTTCGCGTTCGCTGCCGGAGTGTTCTGATGTTCAAACGGATTATCTGTGCGATGGCGCTGGGTGCCGTGTGGCTCGTGCCGAGCCCGGCATCGGCGCAGATGACTTGAAGCGGCTGCGCAAATCCCTACCTCCCAGGTTGGCGAGGGGTGTTAACGGAAGGTGTCGCAGGCGGGCGCTTCAAGGTTGGGGCGTGGCTTGTTGCAGAGGATCGTGATCGCGCGTTCGACGGCTCATCGGAAGTCGAGAACCCGATATCCGAGCGCACGCGCATTCTCGTGCCTCTGGTGACGCTCGACATGGGGATCACGGACCGATTCGGCGTGCAGGCGGCGGCCAGCATCCCAGACGTGACGCGCACGGCGGTGATCGGCGCTTCAAATTTCCGCGAAAACTTCAGCGGCATTGGCGATACGTCCGTGCTCGGTTGGTATCGGCTGCGGCCGGTGAAACGCTGGACACCACTGCTGAACTTCGGCGTGTCTCTCCCAACAGGCAGGACGGAGCAACCGCGGTTTCGCCCTGAATTAGAGGCAGGCAACCTCGTGCCGATGTCGCGCTTGCAGCGGGGCTCCGGCACTATTGATCCGATCTTCGGGCTCAATCTGAATTGGGGCAGCGATCCGTGGACGCGGTTCGTGAGCGTAGCGGCACGAACGCCCCTATACGAAAACCGCGATGGGCTCCGCACGGGCGCCTCGATGGAGATCAGCGCCGGGACGGCGCGCTACACACGCGTTCGGAAGATAGGCGTTTTCGGCCGCGTGAGCTGGCTGCATCGTCAGCAGGACGTGTTTCGCGGCACGCCGGTATTGGTCGGCGGCGGCAATTGGCTTTATCTGACACCGGGTGTTGGCGTGCTCGTCGGCAAGGGCGTGAATGTGCAGGCCGAAGTGAAGTTGCCGATCTATCGCTCTCTCGCAAATAAGCAGCTCGACTCGCGTGCAATCTTCCAATTCGGGATCAGCCGAGGGTTTTGAAAATGCAAAAGGTGATCGCGATCATGGGACTGTTGAGCATCTTCGGCACTGGCACCGCAACCGCGGTACAGGATGACAAAGCAGCGGGCAAGGTCTGCGTGCTGAAGGTTGAGAAAATGGCGTGCAGCGCGTGCGCTGATCGCGTCGAGAAGGAAGCCAAAAAGATCGACGGCGTGAAAGCGGCGAAGGTGAGTCAGCCGAAAGGCACCGCCGAGATCACCTACGATCCGGCGAAAACCTCGCCCGAGGCGATCGCGAAAACGATCTCGGAAAAAACCGGCTTCAAGGCCGAGGTTCCGAAGAGCTAAACGTTCTCGGAAAAACTTGCGGCGATTCGCGGGGAAGCGAGTAGCATCATTCCCGCGCGGTTGCAGAGCGCTTCCGTTTGGCGATTTGCGACGGGCATTGCGCCGCAGATCCGCCACGATTCACCAACGCTCGTGCTGCTCCAATCAGCGCGCACCGCGAGATCCGGCACCGTCTTGAATTCGTTTGCCATCTCCATCCACTCCGCGCGAGTGACGGGTTTTCGCGCCTCCAGTTCCGCGACTCGCGCCAACGCGACATCGCGCTCTGCGAGCGCTTCGCGGTGCATCTCGGCGGGCACAGTGAACAGGAAGCCGGCGGCCCATCGCACGAGCTGCCAGAGAACGGCCGCACCGAGCCCGAACGCAACCGCATCAATCGCCTTCTCGCTCGCGGTCTGCCGATCGAGCGACACGAGCGCGATCGCAACGGTTGCCGCCGCGATACCGCCGTCTTCCCGCAGCGTCAGCCCTCCGCTGCGGCGCACGCGTTGCCGGAAATTCGATTCAGCCATTTACGCCATCATGCCCGAATTTATCGCCGTGCCGTGAGGGCGCATGAAGGTTGATGACCTTCTGGGCATCTTCTAGAATGTTTTCAGACCGAGCCGCAACTCACAGCTACGTCGATCTGGGCCGAGCAGATGACCGGGGCCTTCAAGACGTCTTTGCGGTGCAGAGTGACGTGGCGCTCCGGATCGCCGACGCGTTGCAGGCGACGCTGTCCCCTGAAGAGCAGCGACGGGTCGAGAAGCGGCCGACGGACAATCTTGCCGCGTACGAGCTCTATCTCAAGTCACAGCAGCTCCCGATCAGCGAGCGCGAGCCGAACCTGCAAGCATTCAGATGCTGCGGCAGGCCCTCGAGTTGGATCCAAAGTTCGCGGTTGGCCAGGCGCGGATGGCCTATCGCACGCACTTTCTGAGCACCTACGACGACGCGAAGAACCTCGACCTCGCCATTGAGCTGGCGCGCAAAGCGATCACTCTTGACCCCACACTCTCTGACGGACACTTCGTACTGGCGTCCGTATACAGCCAGAAGGGACAGGTTGCAAACGCTAGACTCTCGTTTCTGCGCGCGATGGAGCTCAATCCCAGTCACGCCGGGGCCATGCACAACCTCTCGCTTTTGGATGGAGAAATCGGCCGGTACGACGAGGCGTTGGTGTGGGCCAGCCGTGGATTCCGGCTGATACCGAACCGGGACTTTGCCTCCTACCACGTGGGTCTCCCTCTCGTCGACCTCGGCGAGTCCGCCGTAGCCGAACAGTGGTTGGGTAAAGCGGAACAGCGTTTCCCTGGTTCAGCCCGGATCAAGATCGTACAGGCGATGCTGGCGTATCAGCGGGGAAACGATCGTGAGGCTGAAGCACTCGCCCGGAAGCTGGTGGAGAGCGATCCCCAGAACGAGGAGTCACTGAGTCTCCTCGCCGAATTGACAGCCCTGCTGGCGGCTCGGGACGCGGAGGCGCGTGCCGAACTGTCTTTCCGTGCTTGTCCAGACATCATGGCCAATTGGTGGCTTGTCACGCACTCGCCTCGCGTGCGTTACGCGGCCTTGCGTGCAGGACGCGGCGACGCGAGCCGTGCGAAGCAATTACTGGACGAGGCTCAGAGACTCGCTGGCAAGGCAATGGCGGAAGGGAATCAATCTCCCCGAGTTCCCCTTGAGATGGCGGCAATCCATGCTCTGCGGAGCGAGAATGACGCTGCGCTGGATTGGATGCAGCGAGGTTACGAAGCAGGCTGGCGAGGTTTCCGGGTGCTGGCATGGGACCCGATGTTCGCAAACGTGGAACGAAGCCCGCTTTCAGTTACTGCTGAAGCGCATGGAAGCCGACGTCGCCGAGATGCGCCGGCGGGCGAATGCGCACGAGGTCCTCCAACTGCTGCCCACAGCTGCGGCTCCACCGAAGTGATGGTGCATCATGCTTGCAGGGATTGTCGCGGCGTAAGCCCCCCGCCGGCGTTCAGACGAGTTAGCGATTGACCGATCGTTTCTCATAAGAGAGGACCGCATGTCAGGGTACGCCAACTTCATCGTGGACTTCCCAAACCGCTGCGGTGACACACTTGACCTGTTCACCGGACCTCCACTCACGAGATCACGCTGGAGCGGCGATCGGCGTGACAGGAGAATCGAGGAATGGCTATGAGAACCACATTCCTGCAGTGACCACCCTGCGCTATTCGATTACGTTCAGAACACTGCCAAGTGATGTACCCAGGGCGGCGCCGCATTCTCACCGACGTTGAACCGGCGTCGGAGCGGCTCAGTCCGTTCAGGTGCCTGGGAAGGAACCGAACCGCGTGGAGCGTGCCGAGCGCGTGGAGCACGCGCGCGTCGATGCCACGTGGTGCGCTCATCACCTGAAGTGACGTACCGCGAACGCGCACCCGGATACAGATTTGAGGTACTTCTCGAACTCGATCGCCCGGCGCTCGTTAAGGAACGCGACGACCACGATCACCTTCCACGGGCGTCCGTTGGCGGTGTGGCGGGAATGGCCGGCGTTGTGCTCCGCAAGACGCTGTCGGACGTTCGACGTCAGCCCGGTGTAAACCGGGTGGCGTCGCAGACGCTTTGCAGGACGTACACGAACCTCCGCGCCAGGGCCATACCCGCGGGCGTGCAAATAGTCGACCTGATGAATGTCTCAGAAATCTGGGGGCTGTGTTCTGTTTGAGGCTGAGCACGGCGCAGATCCTGATCAGCGGGTTTATAGGAAGCGGGGCAGGATCTGCCATTGAGCGGTCCACCTTCGCGGCTCCGCCGCTGCGGTGGACACCACCCTTCGCGTGGCTTGCCACCCGAAGCTCACGGTCCCGTGGCAAGCCTGAGCGAAGGGTGGTGACCCTAACTTTCGCCAGTTGGAACCTCATCCGCGCCTTCCTGCGGCAAATCGAGGGTCTCCGACAAGCGGCTTTAGCCGGTCGCGCACATGCAGACAGGAATGCCATGGTTCTGAGCGAGATCTTCCGAGCTGCCGACTGACGTGACCCGGCCGACGTCCCCTCATGCGTGTGCAGCGTTCGCGTGGTAATCCATTTCTTCTCTTTACATCCCACAGGACACTGTGTAAGCTTCTCTAAGCAACCCACAGGAACAACGGGATGCCCGAAGACAAATCGGATATTCTGCAGGGCACCCTTGACCTGATGGTGCTAAAGACGCTCGATGCCATGG
>JBHENA010000147.1:394-6320 GCA_046262275.1 Chthoniobacterales bacterium | reverse complement strand
GGATGGCGCCGTGCGGTTCGTGGTGACCTCCGGGTTGGGAACGGCACAGCTCTCGCAGGAAGTTACGAGGAACGACATTGCGCGGGCGATTGACGTTTTGTAGGGCGTTTCTGTGAAACGCCACCGACCCGTGTGCTCCTAAACGGCGTCTGACACAGACGCCCTACAAAAAGGTCTCACGACTACTTTCGAGCCGCGCGATAGTACTCGACGAGACCGTCCACTACGCCGGCGGCGTACTCGCGATAAATGCTCGGGCGATTGGTGCCGTTAACGTTGCGCAGGCCTTCGTAGTCGCCTTCCTGCACGCGCCAGAAAACATCATCGCTGTTCATCACATACGGTTCGCAATAAATCACCGGGGCTTCGTAGAGTCTGGTCGCGATCAAGTTGCGCGCGTAAACGTAGCCGGTGGTGCCGAGTTTGGTCACATTATCGGTCGTGTATTCGTAGGGCGGCAAACGCGTACGGCGCGCCATCGTCTCCGCGACTTTTTCGGCGAGCGGCAATTCCTCCTCATGCGTCCGGCTGAGCAAGCGTTGCAGCATTTCAAAACGAACGTCATCGAACTCGAGCTCCGGCGGGAGATAAGAGCCGTTGACGAGAACATGCAGATGATTTCGATCCACGAGAGTGGGTTTGCGCGGATCATCCCAGGCTTCCGCGTTGAAGTGCAGGCAGAGCACCACATCCGGCTTCAGCTCGCTGTTCACGCGCGCGGCGCGCTGTCGAATTTCACTGTTCCGGTAAAAGAGAAGTTCGTTCTGCCAGCGGACGCTGTGCTCTTTCCGCGGATCGGCCGGTCCGGCGAAATCCTCCCGCGGCTCAGGGTCGCCCACGCGCAACAATATCTTCTTCGAGACTTCCTTTAGATCTGCGGGTCGTTTCGAGGTCGAGGGCTCGGCTTTGTTCCGCACCAGAGAAACCGTGGCGCCGAGCTTTTCCAGCCTGGGCGCGAGAATTTTCGCCACCCGCAGCGTCATGTCGCCTTCCTGGATTGGATCGCTGTTGCCGACCTGGAACCAGCGTTCCTCCATCTGCGCTCAGGTGCCGCCGATGTGGCCGGGATCGAGCGCGATCTTCAGCCCGGCGAGCTCGCGGCCCTGCGAAGCAGGCCGAAGTGACCGTGCCGTTTTCCAGCGGTGAGCGGGCAGCTGAGCGGAGCTTTCGTCCTTGGCGAAGCGAAGCGTGAACCATCGCTGTTCGTCTTTGTCGATAAGAAACTGGGCGCTTTCGGCATCCACCCGGATGAGCGAATCGCTCACACCGCGGGTGCAATAGACGCGCTCGAGCAGACGCGAAAACTCGTCGCGCGTGATCGTCTCCTGAAAACGCTCCAGTGCCGGCCAGTCGGGTGATTTGCCGAGTGGGCTGAGGTTCTCCGCAGCGCGGCTCGCGCTCGCCAGCAGGAACACGCCGAAGGCGACGAAGCCTACGCGTTTCGTTGCGTTGCGCAGGTGCATGATGACAATCTGGATTTCGCTCTATTTACCACGATGTTCGCGGCATGCTGACGATTCTGTTCCTGGGCGACATCGTGGGCGAGCCTGGGCGCAGCGCGGTGATCGCGCAACTGGCCGGATTGAAGCAGCGGCACGCCGTCGACTTTATTATTGTGAATGGTGAGAACACGGCCGGCGGTCGTGGAATTACTCCAAAGATTTCGATCGATCTGCTGCGCGCGGGCGTCTCTGTCATTACGACGGGCGATCATATCTGGGATCAAAAGGAAATCATCCCTTTCATCGACACGGAGCCGCGTCTGCTGCGGCCGACAAACTACCCCACCGGCGCGCCGGGGAGCGGTTCGATCGTGCTGGAGACTGCCAAAGGCAAAGTGGGTGTGATCAGCGTGCAGGCGCGCACGTTTATGCAACCGATCCTGGAGAATCCCTTCGAGGCGATCGATCTGGCGGTTAACCGGACGCGCGGAGACGCCGATCATCTTCGTCGATGCCCACGGAGAAACGACCAGCGAGAAGATCGCGCTGGGGCGCTTCCTCGACGGGCGCGTCTCCGCGGTGATCGGCACGCACACCCATGTGCAAACGGCCGATGAACAAATTTTTCCCGGCGGCACAGCGTTCCTGTGCGATGCCGGAATGTGCGGGCCATCTGATTCGATCCTCGGCCGTGCGATCGACCCGATTGTGAACCGCTTTATCTCGAATCTGCCGGCATCATTTCCGGTCGCGAAAGGGCCCGTCCGATTATGTGGCGCGGTTATCGGGATTGATGAGGAGACGGGCCGCGCCCTCAGCATCGCGCGGCTCAACGAAGTCGTCCCTGATGTGCCCCCGCCTCAAGCTGCGCCGGAAGTCGCGCGGGAGACAGCGACAGTCAGCGAAGCAACGGTTCCTGCCGGTTAGGGCCGAACAGGCGGCGCGAAAAGGAAGAGTGTTCTTCCACTGGCTCAACCCTCGGAGCCGGCGCCGTTCTCCGTCTTCTCTGCTGCAGCATCGTCTGCCACGACCGAGAACCGGCGCTTGCGGCGCGATGCGGGCAACGGCGAAAGCGTCATGGTGATGTTGCGGCCGGCCGCCTTCGGCTCCATCTCGACTTGCGACATGCCGTTAAGATCGTCGCGCACCTTGTGCATCAATTGCATCCCGATTTCCTGGTGCGCCATCTCGCGGCCGCGGAATTGCAGTTGCACGCGCACCTTGTTCCCCTTGTCCAGGAAAGCTTCGCCATGGCGCAGCTTGGTCAGGTAGTCGTGTTCGTCGATGTTAACCCGAAATTTGATCTCCTTGAGCTTGGTGCCTGAGCCTTTCTTGTCCTTCTCCTGCTTGGCGATGTCGTAACGGAACTTGCCAAAATCGACGATTTTGCAGACCGGCGGATTCGCCGTCGGCGCCACTTCCACAAGATCGAGTCCGAGACTCTGCGCTTTGCGGAGCGCATCGGACAATTTCATTATCCCGAGCTGTTCGCCCGAGGCGCCCATGATGACCCGGACTTCGCGAGCGCGAATCCGGCCGTTTACACGAATTTGTGGTTGCAGTTTAGATCAAGCTCCAGACCAGCGAGATGGGGAGTGAACCGCCTCGCCGTAAATCTTCTTCATCGCACTTTCCGGCCTGGCGGTGACCATTCCGAAACACTCCTCACCGTCGCAGCTGCGATCACTACGACTACGAACCGGCGCTTTGCGCTGGTTGCCGGAAGTTGAGAGCAACAATCGTGCGCTGGCAAGATAATCTTCAGGCGGCGACGAGCGGCTCCAGCCGCACGACGTGCAGCGGCGAAACCATGGTGGTGCGCGGTGGAATTTCTGTGGTCGGATCCGTGACGCCTTCACCGACGTGCAGCGAAATACGCGAAAGAAAAGCAAGCTCCGGGTGCTTGATATCCAAGTGCTTTCCGTCGCTCGTGTGGACTCGAAACGGAACAAAAGGCCGCGCATTCAGCATCTTTTTGATTTCCACCGGATTCACAGCTCACGCTACAAATCGTCAGTCCGTTAGGCAAGCGACTAAGCCGTGGCGGCGGCTCGGGAGACGCACCCTTCAAGCTGCAACCAGCGGCTCCAGCCGAACCACGTGCAGCATTGAGACAGAGTCCACCTGCTCCGGAAAGTCCTCGGTTGGATCAGCTACCGGACGGCCGACGTACAATATGGCTCGTGAAAGCAACGCCATTTCTTGATGCTTTATTTCCAGCTTTTTTCCGTCACTGGTATGCACACGAAAGGGCACAAAAGGTGTCGCCCTCAGCAGCCGACGGATTTCTTCCGGATTCACCTTCCAACAATAAAGTCCCGTCGCTGAAATTTCAAACCCGGCGGCTGGCGCTAGGCCGCTGGCGGTTGTCCGAAATGCGACGCATGTGATTCGTAGAAGGCGATGTCTTCCAACATCGAGTCGATAGCTGCAACGAGCGGCTCGATTCTGGCAAAGCCCGAGAACACAGCGCGGTCTCCGATCTCGCTGTGAATCAGGAAGGTTGGGCGTTGTGTCACTTGGAGAGCGTGGAATTCTGCCGTGGTCGCCCGGATGCGCTGCTCGATCTGGGGAGATCGCGCTCTCTTGAGCAGCTTTGTTTTGTCCACGCCGGCAGTCGCTGCACCGATCGTAGCCGCGATCTCCCACTGCCCGGTGCGACTTCCTTCGCGCAGCCCGGCAGTCGCAAGCGCGAGACGTACACTATCATCGTTGATCCCGAAGCTTCGTGCTGCCTCGGCGACTGCATTGGGCGCGAGGTATTCCGGGACGCCCGGTTCAAACCAATCGGCGTTCAGTGTGAAGGGCGAACGCATGAGCATGCTGCTGCGCCGATAAAACCATTCGAGCTGTGCGCGGCTCTTCGGCATCCCCGATTCATCCATGAGCGCAATCCTCCAATTGAACTCCACGCGCCCGGCGTAGCGTTTCTTCAGCTCCGCCCAGGCCGGCTCGGCCCAGAAGCACCAGGAGGAAATGACATCGAGATAGTTCGTGATCGTGAGACGCATGCGCCATTTTCGCAAGAAGCTGCTCGCGCGTGAAGCGATGATTTACAGTCCGACGCGGGTTTCGGAAAGACGCTGTCCGCGAACGTGCGAATATCGACGGAACGATGCTCGATCTGAACCACATCCTGCTTTTCATCGCATCAATCTCATCCGCGCTCCTGCTCGTGCGCGCGTGGCGCGGCGGCGCGGATCCGGTTTGGCGCGGCGCGACCGTCGCGGTGTTGCTGGTGACGGGGATCGCCTGGCTCTTCGCGCGCGGCTATGCCGGATTCATCGGAGCTGGTGCATGGATCGTTTTGCTCCACCTTCCCGCAGCGGGTTTGCACAAAGCCCTTCAACTGGCGCAGCGCGGCCACTTTTTCGCCGCGCGGCGAATCCTAAGTGCGCTGCGTTTTTGCCATCCCGGCCGGAATCTGCGCGAGCACGAGCGGATCGTCGGCCTGATCGAAGCAGCGCGCGCGCGGGGACATCAGCCGGAAATCGTTCCCTCCAGCCCAACGCTTTTCGGGCAACCCCGGCCGCGCCTCACGCCTGCGGTCGCGATCTTGATCCTGCTGAATACGGCGATGTTCCTCGCGGAGAGCACGCTCGGAGGCTCCACAAATTACAGCACGCTGCATCGTCTCGGCGCGCTCGAGCCATACGCGGTTCTCGTCGGCGGCGAGTATTGGCGGCTGCTCGCAGCGCTTTTTCTGCACTACGGGCCGCTCCACTTTTTCGTGAACATTTTCGCGCTGCAGTTCTTCGGTCCGACTTTGGAAAGCGCGATCGGCTGGGTTCGCTTCGCTGCGGGGTATCTGATTGCCGGGATCGGCTCCTGCGTGCAGGTTGCCGTACTCTGGCGAATGGGATGGTTTTCCGCGGACCAGTTCGTCGGTGCGTCAGGAGCGGTGATGGGAATCGTGGGGCTCTGGGCGGGCTCGCTTCTTCGGCAGCATCATCTGCCGCATTCGCGCCGAACCCTGCGCAGCATCGCTCTCATCGTCCTTGTGCAAATCACCTTTGATCTCGTGACGCCGCAGGTCAGCATGGCGGCGCATCTCGGCGGATTGACGACCGGCTTTGTGCTCGGGCTGCTTGTTGCCCCAAAGCGGCCCATGACGCTGTAGCAACGGCGCTGCGTCGCCGTTCTCTGATAGCCGCTCGTGCGCGTCGACACAGCGACGCGGCTACAGGGCCCCTCGACGGAACGCTTGCTGCTACTCATTTTCCTGACACAATCCCGGCTTCCTTTTTAGCTGCCGCCCGCTGCCATGCCGACGTATCATACCTACAACGTCATTCCGAAGCTGCCGCCGGCGCTGGAGCCGCTGCGCGAGCTTTCCTTCAATCTCTGGTGGACGTGGGAGCCTTCCGCCCGCCGTCTCTTTCGCCATCTCGACCCGGAACTCTGGAACCGCACCAATCATAATCCCGTCAGGATGCTCCAGCTTTCGCGTCAGGCGAGACTGGTCGAGGTTGCGGCGGACGAGG
>JBHENA010000147.1:0-294 GCA_046262275.1 Chthoniobacterales bacterium | reverse complement strand
TCCCGAATTACTCCGGCGGCCTCGGGATTCTTTCGGGCGATCATTGCAAATCGGCCAGCGATCTGGACCTGAACTTCGTCGCAATCGGGCTGCTTTACCGGCATGGGTATTTCAAGCAGCAGATCGACAAGGATGGGGTTCAGGAGGCGGTGAGCCTGAATCAAAACTTTCATCATCTGCCGATTCGCGAAGTGCGCCGGAACGACGCGCGGCTGCTCATCTCGTTGCGCATCCTGGACCGCGAGGTGGTAGCGAAAATCTGGGAGCTGCATGTCGGCCGGGTTAATCTTTACC
>JBHENA010000146.1:0-6530 GCA_046262275.1 Chthoniobacterales bacterium | reverse complement strand
CGCCGATCAGTGCAACGAGAGCTGCCAGGCCCTGACCCGGTCGGAAACTGCGGGAGTCCGACGCGCTCGAATTGGTGCGCGCAAAGAGGCCGAGCGAAAGGGCTGCGAGCGAGAACGCCACCGCTGTCATCGGGTTCATCGCCACCAGACCGGGCGCAATTCGCTTCAGGAATTCCACGTCCAACGTCCAGCCGGTTAGCACGAGGAGAGCGATGCTGCCGCTGAGCGCCGCAGACCAGCTCGCGCTCCCTGGCCGGCTCTTTGTCCGGCCATGCCAGTGTCTGCCTTCTGTGCAGCCGGCGCCGTTCCGCTCCTGCAACCTCCCTTCGAACATTCATCCCTGTGAAGCTACGAACATGCCGTTCGCTCCGAGGGTTAGTTTGTATATTGAACGCGAAATACGGGCGACCAGCAGCTATGGGTGAGACGATCACCGCACGTGAGCGACAGATGAGGGACAGGAAACTGCGGATTCTTATCGCCGACGATCACGAGATCGTGCGGCAGGGCGTGCGTCGTCTGGTCGAGAAGGAGCCGACATGGGAAGTCTGCGGCGAAGCTGCCAACGGTCGCGCCGCGGTGGCGCTGGCCGAAGAACTACAGCCCGATCTTGCGATCATTGATCTGGGAATGCCGGAGCTGAATGGCCTGGAGGCGACACGCCAGATCAGAAAGGTGTCGCCCCAAACCGAATTGCTCATTTTCACCGGCGAAGAGAGCGAGCAAATGATCCACGCCATCTTCGAAGCGGGCGCGCGCAGCTATATCCTGAAGAGCGACATGAGCGCGCATCTGGTGGCCGCGATCCGCGCGCTCGGGCAGCACAAGCATTATTTCACGACTCACATTTCCGAGGTCGTCTTCGCGCGTTACCTTCACGGCACGACCGGCCCCGGCACAGACAAGAGCGAAGGGATGACTCCGCGCGAGCGCGAAATCGTGCAACTGCTCGCGGAAGGGAAAAGCAACAAAGCAGTCGCGGCCTTGCTCGGCATCAGCATCAAGACGGTGGAAACCCATCGCGCCACCGTCATGCGCAAGCTGCGCCTTGAGTCCTTCGCCGACCTGGTGCGTTACGCGATCCGGAACAAGATCGTAGAAGCGTAACTGCTTCTCTTTTCGCGAGGTTCCGTTTCCAAAGCGGTGCGGGGACTGCGGACTACATAGAAGCCCTACCCCGAAATGCACGGTTTTCGCCGTCGGCCCCGCATGGCGGCCGCTCTCTTGAGCACACAGGATGAAAGCGGCCGGAAATCCGGAGCACCGCGCAACCCGCAGCCTTTACGCATGAACAAAAGCCGAATTCTCGTCGTGGATGATGACGCCAACCTCTCGCGCCTCGTCAGCATCATGTTGGAAAAGACCCGCCTTTACGAAGTGAAGGTGGAAAACCGTTCCCACAACGCCTTTGCCACCGCCGCCGCGTTCAAGCCAGACGTCATTCTGCTCGATGTGGACATGCCGGGTCTGGATGGAGGCGATGTCGCTCATCTGATCCGCCAGGATGCCGCGCTTAAAAGCACCCCGATCGTTTTCTTCACTTCACTGATTTCCCAGGCGGAAGCCGGGGGCTCCATGGTTTCGCGCGGGGGCGAGAATTATCTCGCGAAGCCGGTGGAGCCGAGCGCCCTCATCCGCAGCCTCGAGGCTCTGCTCAGCGGTCCGGCCGCCGTTTCCGGGTAAGCCAAGACAGCTCCAGCGCGCGCCCCGCCATGAACGAAGTCAGGCTAAAAACGGCGCGCATCCTGATCGTGGACGACAATGTGGGTAACGTCGCCCTCCTGAGCAACATGCTGGAACGGATCGGCTATGCCAACATCCGCAGCACGACCGATTCCCGCGAAGTCGTCGCGCTGACGCAGGAGTTCCAACCTGACCTCATCGTGCTCGATCTGATGATGCCGCATTTGGATGGATTCCAGGTAATGCAGCAGCTCGAAACCGTCATTTCGCCCGAAACTTATCTGCCGATTCTTGTCGTTACCGCGGATGTCGCGCCCACCACCAAACGGAAGGCACTCGCCGCCGGGGCCACCGATTTCCTGCACAAGCCTTTCGACGCATCCGAGATTTTCATGCGCATCCGCAATCTTTTGCAGACCCGCTTTCTCCACCTGGCTGGGGAGAACCAGAAGCAGTTGCTGGAAGAGAAAGTGGCGGAGAGAACGGCCGATCTCTCCGCCGCCCTCCAGGAATTGAAGGAAGCGCAACACACCATGCTCCAGCAGGAGCGGCTGCGCGCTTTCGGTGAAATGGCGGGCGGCATCGTGCACGATTTCAACAACGCGCTCATGTCGGTGGTCGGCTACAGCGATTTGCTCCTGCAGGACCCCGACTCGCTCAACGATAAGGCGGTCGTGACCGATTACCTCAAAACCATGAACACCGCCGGCCGCGACGCTGCGCACGTGGTCGGCCGGCTGCGGGAGTTTTACCGGCCGAAGGAAATCATCGATGTCTTTGATTCCATCGCACTCAACGACCTTATCGAGCAGGGAGTCCTGCTGACGCAGCCCAAATGGCGTGATCAGGCGCTGGCCGATGGTCGCACGATCGAGATCAACCTCGAACTGGAGAAAATTCCTCCTATTGCCGGAAACGCGGCCGAGCTGCGCGAGACTTTGACCAATCTGATTTTCAACGCCACCGATGCGATGCCGCGCGGCGGCACGATCACGCTCCGAACCCGGCGCACCGATGACAAGGTCGTTTTGGAAGTGATCGATACCGGGACGGGGATGAACGAAGAAGTGCGGCTTCGGTGCCTGGAGCCGTTTTTCTCGACTAAAGGAGACATCGGCACCGGACTCGGATTAGCGATGGTGTTCGGAATCATCAAACGGCACGAGGGCGAACTCGCGATCGAGAGCGCCCCGGATCGCGGCACTACTTTCCGCATCACATTCCCGAGCCAAATTCGCACTTTCGAGAGCGAAGCCGGCGAGGAGAGGCCCGCGCTCCGGCGGCTCCGCATCCTGGTGGTGGACGATGAACCGATCGCACGCGACGTCGTTACCAAATATTTGCAGGCCGATGGGCACGACGTCCTCGCGCTCAACCGGCCGGCGGAAGCGCTGCGTCAGTTCAAAACCGACGCATTCGACCTGGTAATCACCGACCAGGCGATGCCCGCCATGAGCGGTGTGCAGCTCGCTCGCCTGATCAAGGAAATGAATCCCGCCCAGCGTGTCATCCTCCTCACCGGCTTCAGTGATCCCGCCCTGGCTGATGGCGAAAAGCCCGCGGGAATCGACGCTTTGCTGCACAAACCAATGTCGCAATCGGAGCTGCGCCGCACGATCGCGGAATTGATTCCTTCCAGCTCCACCGCTTTGGAAGTGGCAGCCTGATGGCACCCGCCGGCTCGGTGGAGTATGCTGCGCGCGTGACGAACGCGACCGGAGCAATGCCGACGAGTAATCTTCCGACCGCTGCCTCGCTCCCGCCGATTCCGGGAGTCGACTCAGACCCGGCGTTGCAAAGCGCTCGCATTCTGATCATCGACGATGAAATGCCGAACGTGCGGCTTCTGGAGCGGATTCTCGAACGCGCCCGGTTCCAGAACGTTCGGAGCACAACCGACTCGCGCGAGGTTGAGCGCATTTTTCAGGAGTTTCAGCCCGATCTGGTTCTGACTGATTGGGTGATGCCGCACGTCGATGGCGCCGCCGTGATCGGGCAAATCAGAGAGCTGATCGGAAGCGACGACTACCTGCCCGTCGTGGTCTTGACCGCGGATGTCACGCAGCAAACCAAGGAGCGGGCGCTGAGAGCGGGCGCGACCGATTTCCTGACGAAGCCGTTCGAGCATCTCGAGGTTCTCTTGCGCATTGGCAATCTGCTGCAAGCGCGCAGCGCCCACCTCCAGATCCAGGAGCAAAACGCCGCCCTCGAAGAAAGCGTGCGCCTCCGCACCGGGGAGCTAGAGCGGGCGCTGGAAGAGCTGAAGGGAACCCAAAAACAAGTCATCCAGCAGGAACGTCTCGCCGCTCTCGGTGCGATGGCCGGCGGGATCGCACATGATTTTAATAATTCACTCTGCGCGATTGTGGGGTTTAGCGAATTGCTTCTGCATGAGGCCGAGCACGGTCTGACGAAAGAAGCCGCCACCCCGCCGCTAACCAACATCCTCACAGCCGCGGAAGACGCTTCCCAGATCGTGCATCGTCTGGCCGAGTTCTACCGCCCAAGCGAAACGGACGAGCGCCGCCTGCCCATCAATCTCAACACGCTCGTCGAGCAAGCAATCACACTCACCGCGCCGCGCTGGCAGGTTCAGTCGATAGCAGCCGGCCGCGAGGTCCTGATTGAGACCGATCTGCGCGAAATCCCAACGATCGCCGGCAGCAGCGGCGAAATCCGCGAAGTGCTGACGAACCTCATCTTTAATGCGGTTGACGCCATGCCCGATGGCGGCACGATCACGTTCGCCACGCGCGCGGAGGACGGTGCCGTCCTGCTCCAGATTAGCGACACCGGCACTGGAATGACCGAGGAAGTGCGCACCCGCTGCCTCGAACCATTTTTCACCACCAAGGGCGAAAGCGGCACCGGACTGGGGCTGGCGATGGTCTTCGGCATCGTCCAGCGCCATGGCGGCACAATCGCGCTCGAAAGCACGCTTGGGCTGGGAACCTCGTTTGCGTTTCGTTTCCCCACCGCGCAATCGCAAAGCGCGAGGGAAGTTTCAGCGGCGGAAGAAACAATCGAGCGCACGCTGCACGTCCTCGTGGTCGACGATCAACCCATTCTCCGTCAGCTCCTCTGCGACTATTTGGAGAACGATCTGCACACTGCTGAGGCTGCCGCTACCGGAGAAGAAGCGCTGGAGAAATTTCACGGCGGCGCCTTCGATCTTGTCATCACCGATCAGATCATGGCCGAGATGAACGGCTACGAACTGGCGGCCGAGCTGAAAGCGCTGAAGCCTGACGTGCCGGTGATTCTGCTCACCGGGTTTGTCGACAGTGAATCCGAGCCAGAGCCCGGTGAGGGAGTGGATCTGGTGGTCGGCAAACCGATCTCACGGGCGGCGTTGCGCAGTGCCTTGGCACGAGTGTGCCCCACCTGACAACGGTAACCGTGTCCCTCATGGCCGCGCCGGCGCCGGCGCTCCAGGTTGCGGATGGGAAAACGCGAAGGCAAGGAAGCGCTCGATTGCGTAAAGACTTAGCTGGCCGCTCGGCCCGCTCAGGTTTGCCTCGCAGCCATGCGTGGCCCAGGGAAGCTGAAGATAAAAATGCGGCCGGTTCTCCGCTTTCAATCGCGCGACAAGCAGTTCGCTGTGGAGGGGCCAGACGATCGGATCCAGCGCGCCGTGAATGAGCAAAGTCGGCGGAGTCCCTTCGTCCACGAAGTTTATTGGAGAAGCTGCCGCATAGGCTTCGGGATTCTCGGCCGGCGAGCCGCGGAGATAATTTTCGAGCGCCTTTTTCGAATCGAACACCCAGCGGCGGCTCGGCTTTTGATAGCCGAGCACAAGATCAGTTGGCGCATAGAAAGCGACCACTCCACGCAACGCCGGCTCTCTCTTTGCATAAGCCGCGGAGAGCGCGATCTGCCCGCCAGCTGAGCGGCCGATGATTGCGACGCGCGCCGGGTCCAGGCGGTACTCCACTGCGTTGGCTTTCAGGAAGTCGATCGCGCGAAAGGTGTCCTCGACTGCCGCCGGGAAAGGCCAGCCGGGGGCGTGCCGGTAATTGATCGCCGCGACCGCATAACTTCTACGCGCAAGGTAGCGCGGCAGCGCGGCGAGCTGTTTTTTACTTCCACTCCGCCATCCTCCTCCGTGGATAACAATTATGAGCGGCTGCGGGGCGACTCCATTTTTTGCCTGATACAGATCCAGCTCGAGCGGCTTCCGTCCGTTCATCGCATAAACAACTTCGGTGACTGTCACCTCCGGCAGGCGAAGGCCGTGCAAAAGATCGAGCAGCTTTAACGGTCCGCGTTTTGGAATGAGCGATTGCTCGCCAAACGCCGCGGTGAGACGCGCCGGGAGCGATCGAGCAATCCATGCCGCCCGAATGGCTGGCGACAAACACAAGCCCGCGGTAACAATCGCAAGAAGAGCGTTGGCGCGCGCGGTTCGCCAGCTGAGGGCCGCCAGAAGCAGAGCCGCAAGCGCAGCGTAATGCCCCCACTCACTAATCAAAATCGCGACGACCCACAACCACGCGGTCGGCGCGCTCACAAGCACGAAAAGCGCACAAAAAAATAACAGCAGCGTCGCCACAAGTACCATCCGGCGGATAAGCGAAGGTCTCTGGTTTCGTTTGATCATGGCTGCTACGGGCGAACGCGGCGCCACAGTTTAACGGAAAAGCTCGGACAAGTCGTGGCGTCGACGAGCCGTCGCCGCTACAACACCGCCCAACTGGCAATCCACGATCACGACTGACCCGCGCGGTAGTGTTATGTTGATTGTCAGTTCGCGGATTCGGCCCCCGAGGCAGGTCCGGGACGTAGCGCAAGCTTCCAGCTTGCATGGTATTGAAGGCCGCAAGCTGGAAGCTTGCGCTACCTTAAAG
>JBHENA010000145.1:0-6532 GCA_046262275.1 Chthoniobacterales bacterium | reverse complement strand
GCCGGCGTACCGCACCCAGCGCAGGTTCTTCTTCATCCCGACAAGAAGAAGCGCGAAAGCGAAAAGGGCCCATGCAATCGAGTAAGTCATGTCGCGCGCGAAGTTCTCTGAAAACGAAAACGTGAGCGTCGGGCCGACCAAGTAAAAGTCGGCGATTTCGATGTTGAGGAGCAGGAAGGTGAGGAGAGTCGCGAGCGTGTAGAGTAATCGCGGCACGACCCGCTCGATGAGCGTCTTGCGGTAGTCGTGCACGGCTCGCGCGCCGGCGAACAGGCAAGCACTGGTCACTCCATAGGCATAGAGATACCAATTCCAAATCCGAGACGCCGAGCGCGGGTGATAGCTGAGCACGGCCGGGTTGAACGCGAGCCACACGAATGCCAGACAGAGCAGGCCCGCGCCGACCAGACGCAGGCCATGGTGCGGGAGGAAGCGATACAGCAGCAGGAGGGCAAGCCCTTCAACCGCCCACCCCAGCGTGATCCACTCGCGATCGAACTGCACCGGGAAGACAAGACTAACGAACAAGAGCGCGGCGCCACCCTGCCAGGCGAGACGCGCGTCGCCGGAAGCGGGCGCGATGCCGCGCTTCCGCAGAAGATAAAAGACGCCGAAGGCGTAGGGCAGAACGAACACCGCTGGGAGCAAACCGTTCCGCAGGTTCGGATAAGCGGACGCGATCAGTTCGTAGATGAGCCAGAAATGCAGCACGCCGGAAATCGCGCCGATCGCCCACGGAAGCGGTCTCTGTTCTTCCGTGGCAAAGAACGGGTAAGCCGCGAAGAGGAGGAAGAACAAGGCGTACCAGCCGAGAGCCAGCAGCGCATAGCTGTTTGCGAAATGAAGCGTTTGCCATTCCCGCTCCACCGCCCAGGTAAACGCCAGCGCCACCGCCGCGATCCAGCTCGTGCGTGAGACGATGCCGAGGCCGAGCAGCACGATCGAGAGCAACAATGCGACAGCGAACACCGCGGTCGGCGCGCCGATCGGCAGCTTCGCGATGAGCATCAGCAGAAGCACGAACGGCATGGCAGCCGCGAGCGCCGGAACATTTCGGCGATTGTCGCTCTCGCCCGTGCCGAGCTTGCGCGTCACGAAGGTGGAGGCGGTAGAAAAGAAAACGCCGAAGCCGCCGACGATCAGCAGAATACCGAGCACGCTCTCCTCGAGGGGCGGCGCAGTTAGGATCCACAATCCCGCCGTGAAAATGGTCATGACCAGCGCGATCACCAGCGCCACCAGGGACGCGGAACTCACAGCCAGTGCGATCGCGACGATATCGATCAAGAAGACGCAAACCCAGACAGCAAACGAGGCTTCGCCCTGCCAGACGCACCAAAACAAAAGCGCCAGGGCGAGCAGGGGCACGTAGCCATTCCAATTCTGCTCGGCTGATTTGGCGCTCGGGCGTTTTGGCCAGACGGAAAACCCGGCATGAACGAGCGCGAAGAGGAGGTAAGCGCCCAGAGCCCACCAGAGGAGGTGATGCTTCAGTTGCCAGGTAGTCCATGCTCCGAGGATGACGAAAACCGCCGCGCCGGCCGGCGCGGCAATCCTGGCCGGATTCGGCCGCTGCATTGCGAGCGCGAGTAACCCGATGTCGGCCAGGAAAACAAAGCCGAAGATGAAGCCCGGCCGCCCCGCCAGCTCCGCGTAGCTCAGCAGCCAGAAGCCAAACGCGAGCGCCGCGAATCCGACAGCAACCGCAGCGCCGCTAGACCATTTCTCCGCCGGCTGCATTTTTTGGCGCAAAAACGCAAAGGCGAGGAACTGCGCTTCAAGCCCGAGGAAGATCGGGAAACCCACCGCAGCCCTGTGCGCATCGTAGGCTGGCACCCACGCCAGTTCCGTCAGCACGGTGCCGATCGCGGCGAGGGCCAGAAGATAATCCCAACGTTTGCGCAGCGCCACAGCGGCAATGCCAAGGTTGAGCAAGGCGACATAACCAAAGAGCAGTCCCGGATTATCCGGCCCGCTCGTTAGCAATGGCGGCGTCAAAAATCCGCCGGCCAGACCGAGCACAACGATGACCTGCGCATCCAAACTGACCGCGAGAATGAACGCGGCGATCGTGACCGCGGACATGAGGGCAAAGGCGGGCGCGAGCGAGATCAGTCCGTAGAATGCGTGCGCGCCAAAGATGTCGGCGTAGAGCACCAGGACACCGGTCGCGCACAAGCTTTGGCCGGGAACACGATAGTTTCGCCGCGCGGTGAACCATCCGGCTGCGACCAGCCCAAGACCGATCACCGCGCCCATCAGTACGCGCATCACGGGCGTGATCAGGTTATTCGCGAAGGAATACTGCACGAGAAAGACCACCCCGAGGAAGAGCACAAAACCGCCGAGCCAGGCGAAAAGTTTCACCCCCATAAAGGCCTCCCAATCGATCGCCGCGCGAGGCTCTGGCACGCGAGGAGGAGGTGGAGGCGTCGGCGCTGTAACCGGACGCGGAGGAATGGCCGCAGCAGCCGGCGCCACGGCAGTCGCTGCCGATGACGCTCTCACCGGTAGCGGCGGTGGGAGCATCGCGCCGGACGGTGACCGAACAGGTTCGGGCGCTGCAGCTGTCGCTGGCGCAGTGGACGGTGTAACAGGTGCGCTCCGCCCGGCTTCCAGCATCGCGATGCGCTCGCTCAATTTCTGCACTGTGGCGGCGAGACTTCGAAGCTTCCGGGCCTGCGTGGCCGACAAAAGGATCGGAACCACTACCACCGCCGCGAGAAGCAGAAAGAGACAGGTAGAAAATGATTCCATTCAGCTAAAGACCCGTCGGCGCATCCAAAAATTCCCACGGGAGGTTGAACCGCTCCGATAAGTGGGCGGCGAGCGCTTTTACGCCGGAGGTTTCCGTGGCATAATGGCCGCCTAACAACAGGTTGATCCCCAGTTCCTGCGCGGCGATCGCCGCCCAATGCGGCGCTTCCCCCGTGATGAAGGTATCGACCCCTTCATCGGCGACGGCGTAAATCTCAGCGCCCGCGCCGCCGGTGATGAGCCCGATCGTTTCGGTAGTTGGCGGTCCGCTGGGGAAAAGTCTCACAGGCGAGCCTAACGACTCCTCCAGCTTCCGCGCCAGTTCGTTTGGGAATATCTGCATTCTCGCCCGCAAACCGATAAGCTGTCCTTTGGCCTCGAAGAACGGCTCAACTTCGGTGAGCCCGAGGGCGCGCGCGAGCTGCGCGTTGTTGCCCACGTCCGGATGGAGGTCCAGCGGCAGGTGCACGCTGTAAACCGCGATGTCGTGCTCGAGGAGAGATGCGATCTGCCGCCGAAAGGCCCCGGTGATGGGCTGAAGCCCGGGCCAGAAAAGGCCATGATGAACGAGCAGGAGATCGACTCCACGCAGGGCCGCGATCGCGAACGTACGTGTGGAGGCGTCGACCGCCGCGCCGATCCTCCGGACTTTGCCAGAATTCTCCACCTGCAAGCCGTTGCAGGCGTTTTCCCAATCATCACACTGCTCGATGTTCAGGTAACCATCGGTGTAGCGAACGATCTCAGCCAGCTCTGCCACGCCACTGTTGTAGCGAACGACTGCCATTCGGCCACTATTTTCCTGCGGAACGCAACTGCTCGATCGCTTTCCCAAGCGAGTGCGCGCCTGGCGCGATTTCCTCCAGCGCGCGCAGCCTGGCATAAAGAAGTGAATCAAGAACCTGGCCAGCTTTGATCACGTTCTTGCGCAAGCGGCCTTCGAATTGAAAATCGGCTTTCTCCAGCACACGCGCGGATGCCGGGTTGTTCGCGTAAACCTCCGCGAAAATACGATCGAGCGGCAGGGTTTCGAAGCTGTGCGCGACGAAAGCCCGCACTACCGCAGTCCCGATGCCGCGGCCCCAAAACGGTTCCGCCAGCCAATAGCCGAGCTCAGCCGTGCGCCGGTGCACGTCGGTTTTCCTGTGCAGGCCGATCGCCCCCGCCACCGTTTTATTCACTTCAATGCAGAAGGATTCTGGCGGCTCCGCTGTCGTCGCCCGGCGCAAATACTCCCCGGCATCGCCCAGCGTGTAGGGATGCGGCATCCGATCCCGCAAACAAAGCCAGACGTTCCGATTATTTGCACCTTTTACCAGGGCCCGCGCGTCCTCGAGACGCCACGAGCGCACGGTGCAATTTTCCAACTCGAGCCGCACCTGCGCAGAATATCATGGCGTCAGTTTGCGCGGCAATGGACCTGCGCGGGGATACTGCCGTGCAGCTCCGTTGAGTTTTCTTGACGAATTCTTCAGGTCTTGGGACGGTGATGCGGACCGACCGTTTTCACAATCGAGAGAGGATCCATCTTGGAATACACGGACGCCCCTTCTGCTCAAACGGAACCCCAAACTCGTGCGCCCGACGCGCAGGGCAAACTCGAAACCGCAGAGGGTAAAGCGAGTGACGCAGTTGCGGTAATGCTGAGCGTGATTCCAGGGCTCGGTCACGTTTACAAGGGATACCGGCTTATGGGACTCTTCCTTGTTGTCGGCGCTGGCTTCGCGGTTTTGCTAGGGGGACTGGCTGCCACCGCCACCGCTGGTTTCGGTCTGGGGCTGATTCCCATCTACTGGTTCGGCGTTATGTTTCACGTCTACGCAATTCCGGATCGCGTCGCCCCAGGCACTAACGACGAAGGGGAAGAATACTAGCCGCGCACGAAAGAAGCCGTCATCCTGAGGCGGCAAAGCGCGCCGAAGGATCTCCCGTTGATGCTATAGTCACGCAAATTACGCTCCGGTGGTCGCAACTGGCATGCGAGATCCCTCGCCGTCTTCGCGACTCGGGATGACAGCTTGGACGCGCGCCCGTCAGGCCGCGACCTCAGTGGCGACGACCGCTTGGTGGATCTCCTCCAGGATTTCGCGCAAGCCGTAGCGGAACTTCCACGGGGGATAATGCTCCTGAAAACGGCGCACATCGCTGATCCACCAGATGTGGTCGCCGATGCGGTTGTTCTCCTCGTAGCTCCAGGTGAGCTGCCGCCCGCTGATTTCCTCGCACAGTTTGATCGCTTCGAGGATCGAGCAGTTGCTGTGTCGGCTGCCGCCCAGGTTGTAAACTTCGGCGACGCGAGGCGCGGCGATGAACGCAGCGAACGCCTCCACCAGATCGAAGCTATGAATGTTATCGCGCACCTGCTTGCCGCCGTATCCGAAGACGCGGTACGGTCGGCCGGCGACGGTGCACTTCATCAGGTAAGATAAAAAGCCGTGCAGTTCCGTGCCCGCGTGGGCCGGACCGGTGAGACAACCGCCGCGAAAACAAACAGTCGGCATTCCGAAATAGCGCCCGTATTCCTGCACCAGCACGTCGGCCGCGACTTTGGAGGCGCCGAAGAGCGAGTGCTTCGTATAATCGATGCTCATCGTTTCAGAGATACCGGGCTCGTACTCATGCCCCGGCGCGATCTCCCACCGCAGATGCAGCTCCCGCAAGGGAAGCCGATTTGGGCTGTCGCCGTAGACCTTGTTCGTCGAGGTGAAAACAAACGGCGCTTCAGGGCAAAACTCGCGCGCCGCTTCGAGCAGGTTGAGCGTGCCGTTCGCGTTGACGGTGAAATCCATCTGCGGATCGCGCGCAGCCCAATCGTGCGATGGCTGCGCCGCGGTGTGCACGACCGCCTTAATGTCGCGCCGGTGCTTTTGAAACAGGGCGCGCACAGCCGCTACATCGCGAATGTCGGTGTCGTGATGCTCGTAGTTCCCGATCGTCTCGAGCAGATGGTCACGCGTAGAACGCGTGGAAGCTTCCGCGCCGAAGAACCGGCTGCGCATGTCGTTATCGAGGCCGACGATGCGCGAAGTGTCCTTTGCAAAGTGCTTCACCGTCTCGGAGCCGATCAAGCCAGCCGAGCCAGTGACGATAATGGTTCCGCCTTTCATGCTTCTGCGATGATCCACGTGATCTGGCCGGCAGTGGTTTCGATGCGAGAGGCTGGGTATTTCGGAGCGCCCGCGATCACGCTCGCGATCAACTCCTGCGGTTTGCTTCCACTGGCGAGAAAGCAAATGCGGCGCGCTTGTCTCAGGAGCGGGTAAGTAAACGTGAGCCGCCATGCATCCAGCTTAGGCACGAAGTTCGCGACCACTCGACGCGCCGTTTCCTCGAGCGCGGCCGTCCCGGGAAACAACGACGCTGTGTGCCCGTCGTCACCCAGGCCGAGCAAAATCAGGTCGTGCCGGTAGATCATCTCCCCTTTTTGTGCAGCCAATCCGTCCAGTTGATCTTCATATTCCTGAGCGGCGAGATGCGGATCGATCTCGCCGCGCAATCGAGCGACGGAACGGTCCGGAACTGCCGCTGGATTCAAGAGCGATTCTCGCGCCATCCGGAAGTTACTCTCCGGGTGATCTGGTGGCACGCACCGTTCGTCGCTGAAGGTGACGAAAACCCGCTCCCACGGGAGAGCGTGCTCCGGGCGGGCAAGCTCCTCGTAAACCGGACGCGGCGTCCGGCCGCCGGAAAGCGCAATGCGGAACTCGCCGCGTTCCGCAAGCGCAAGACGCGCCTGTTGCACGATGAACTCGGCCGCGTCACGGGCGAATTCCTT
>JBHENA010000144.1:6246-6727 GCA_046262275.1 Chthoniobacterales bacterium | reverse complement strand
CAAGCGCGCTGCTGCCGGCTGTCCAGCACAATGCTTTCGGAGACGGCAGCGTGCGTCCTGTTGCCATGCCCTCGGACGTGCTGATGACCTTCAAAAACGCGAAATTTTTCAGCGCATTAGAGCCGCGCAGCGAGGACAGACAGATTCACGGCGGAGATTTTTACTTTCAGGACCCCGCCGGCAACTCTATTACTGGAATCCTCATCGGGCTTTTGCTGCCCGCGGAGAGCGGCCAGTCGTTCCGGCGATTCCGCGGCGTCGTCATTGCTCCCGAGGCGACCGGAGCCTTCAGCAACGCGACCGGTTTCGGCGACGTAAGATGGAAACTGAGCACTGCCCCGGGGGCGCATTTCGAGGGCCGGTTTAGTTCATCCGCTGTGCCTTGATGTTGAAAGTCGCGGGCCTGGGCCGCCGCGACCGGGGATCTCACGTCCGCGAAGCGGCGAGCTTGCCGGAGTTAAAGGACAGCCGCGGCCCAGAG
>JBHENA010000144.1:0-6236 GCA_046262275.1 Chthoniobacterales bacterium | reverse complement strand
AACGGCAGATTGAAAGATTATTCCTGATAAAGGGTAACCAGTCGTAAAAGGTTGAATGAGAGGTTTTGATTGCTGCTGACGACGCGGGCGTATTCACGAGAATCCTGCAGTTTCGCGTTAGGAAACCCTTGTTCTATCCGTTGAACTACGGGGACGGGTCAGGATTTTCGAATGTCGATTTGCGAGGGGCGATTTGCAATCCAAGTCAATGCGCTCTCGGGGCTAAAGTGACAAAAGCGTTACTAGGCGAACGGAAAAAGCGGTTGCTGTGCTGACAAACTTTGCGACGGATGAACCAATGAAAACTATCGTTGCTAGCATCCTAATCGGCGCCGCTTCAGCGCTCTCGTCGTACACTTTCGCGCAGCTGCGTTCGAGGCTGAGCGGATTGCGGTGACCAATGTCCGTTTCGAGGCGGAGCTGAACCCGATTATCAATGTGGATGCGAGCGGGAAAGCCCGGCTGGACGGTGCACAGGGCACGGCCAATGATCGTTTTACGGCTGAGGTGGAGATCGCTAAGGCCGACTTTGATCGCGTCGGCATCACGCCGGGCAACGGCTACGCAGACGAGGTCGTGATCCTGCGCCTCCTGCGCGACGGCACGGAAATCTTTCGCCGGCGTCTGAACTTCTCCGAGAACCGCCCGAATGATATCACTTTCGAGACGGACATCGTGGGCGCCGCGGCGCCGGAGGTACGCGCCGGCGATGTATGCCGGGTGCGGGTGAACGGCCGTGGCACGTTGTTCGGCAAGTTCGTGAGAGAATAGCGGCGAATCGGAGGGAGAATTTTAGCCATGGACGAACATCCGCTGTTTTCCGTTTCCTAAGGCGCGACTTCATCCGCCCCGATATCGACGCGCGAGCCGGTGAGGCGCGAGGCGGCGTCGATGTCGAGCTCGCCGGGACTGGGCGAAAAGGCGGGATCACCGGCGTCAATCGCGGGCGATGAGGGCTGTAGATGAAAATCAGCGGTCGCCGGGTCCTGGAACTTTGGCGCGGCGAAAATGGAGTGCGCGTCCTGACCGGTAGCCATTTTCCAGTTGGCAAAGCCGCGCTTGTATTTTTTCCGCCATTGCCACTGGCTCTGCCCCGGACCGGCGGGCGCGAAATACAGGTTGTAATCGAAAAGGTTCCCGGAATTTGAAAGGGCGGGATTGCCCACGAGCAGGTTCTGTCTTCCGGCGCAGACGATGTTCTGGGTGAAGCGATTCTCTTTCACATAAAACTGCAGCAGGATCTCACCGCTCCCGCTCTCGCGAGTGTCGTTCCTGTAGAATGTGTTGTTCGAGATGGAGCAGTTTATTGTTTCGCCGCGCATCGCGTCGTAGCCGCCCAGCGCGAGCCCGGTGATGCGGTTCTGGTGGATCAAGTTGTCGCGCAACGTGATTTCACTGGTTTGCTTCCCGCCGTGTTCGCTCGCCAGTTCCACGCCCAGATCATTGTGGTGTGAGATGTTCCGCTCGATCAGGATGCGTGCAGCGCCATCGCAGTAAATCCCACCGGCAGCCAATACTCCGCCATAGGCCGGATTGTCGCGGCTGCTGATGTTCCAAACCACATTTCCGCGGCAGACGCCGTCGCGGGCCTGATCGAGCGCGGCGACCGGGCAGGTGCCTTCGAAGCCGATAAAGTCGATCCCAATATTGTTGTTGTCGTGCACGCGGTTATTGGTCACCGCGAAATTCTTCACGTTGCCGTTGATCGCGACGGATTCGCTGTTGCCGGTCTGGAGGTGATGGACTTCGTTCCCGTCGATCACGAGGTTTGTGATCGCTCGTTCCGCGGAGGTGCCGTAAATCGCGATTCCGAAAGCGTTGCCGCGCGCATGGGTGTTTTTGATACGCGAGATGTTGTTGTCGCGCAGCTCGACGTGATGGCTTCGGCCGATGACGAAAATGCCAGCCGGAACGCGGTCTCTCCTGACGCTGGAGTAGTTGCGCAGCTTGAATCCTTTAATGACGACATGGCTTTGGTTCTCGATCAAAAAAAGCGCAGTGTTTGCCGCGGGCGGAGCAAAGCCTTTCCCATCAATGATCGGAGTTTCACCGGCGAAATTACTGAACGTGACCGGCCCACCTGCCGCGGAGCCGGAGACATTCACGGTGACAGGCCCGGGATAAATTCCAGCGCGGACAAAGACGGTATCGCCCGGCTGCAATCGATCAGCGGCGTGTTGGATGGTTTTCCACGGTGCCGCCGCGGTTCCTGGGTTTGAGTTCGAACCGTTCGGCACCACGTAAAAGCTGGCTGCGGGAAGCGGGGCGGCCAAGCCTGCGAGAGCGAGAATCTGAACACCAATCGATGGCCGCGGGATCACCTCTTCAGGGTAAGCAGCAGCCTTTCGACCGGCAAACGCGCACAGGAGCAAAGCGCCTTAGCCCGTCTCGTTTTTAGCGACGCCGCGAATGTTGAGAAAGGCGAGCCCGATCTGGAGCGCAATCAGCGCGTAGGCGTGATCGTGCCAGCCCCAGGCGGCCCAGAGCGCGTTGCTGAGGAGAAAAATCCAGAAGCCCCACTGACGCCGCGCTTTCGATTGTGCGGCGACCAGCCACGCGGAGAGGAGCGTTGCCGCCATTGCAGGCCATTGCAGATGTTGAATCCATTCCATCCGCTACTAAACGTGCGTCCTGCGTGCTCTGACTGCATTCACCCGCACTTCGTCTGCACTCCATCCTCTGAAGCCTTGCGCCGCGATTAACCCCGTAGATGGGCAAACCCGAACAATCATTTCTGAGCACTTTGAGCCCTGGAAATCTATGGGGCCTTTTCACGATCACGTTCAACGAATGGCTGGAGGACAAGGCGCCGCAACTCGGCGCGGCTTTAGCCTACTACACGGTGTTTTCGCTCGCGCCGCTTATCCTCGTTCTGCTCGCGATTGTCGGCGTGATCTTCCGGAACGACCCAAATGGCGCATGGGAGAGAATCACCGAACAGATGCGTTCCATCATGGACCCGAGCGGCGTGCAGGTGGTGCAGGACATCGCGAAGACGGCGGCCACGCCCTCGGCAGGTTTCTGGGCGTCCGTCATTGGCATTGCGCTGGCCCTCTTTGGCGCAAGCGGCGTGTTCGGCCAGTTGCAGGACGCACTCAATACCATCTGGGGTGTGAAGGCAAAGCCAGGCGCGGCGATCTGGGATTACATTCGCGTGCGATTTCTATCCTTCGCGATGGTGGCCGGCATCTGCTTTTTGCTCCTCGTTTCGCTGACCATCGAGGCGGTGCTGAAAAGCTTCAGTCATTATCTCGAGGCGACGCTTCCGGGCGGAGCCGCTCTTGGGTTCACAATTTACATGACGGTCGATCTCTGTCTCGTGGTGCTGCTCTTTGCGGGAATGTTCAAGTACCTGCCAGACGTGGAGGTCCGCTGGCGTGACGTTGTCGTCGGCGCTGCGATGACCGCGGTCTTGTTCCTCGTTGGGAAATGGGCGCTCGGACTCTATCTCGGAAGCGGCGCGGCGGGATCCGCTTATGGCGCAGCCAGCTCGCTCGTGACCCTGCTGCTCTGGATTTACTACTCGTCGCAGATTTTGCTTTTCGGCGCGGAGTTCACGCAGGTCTATGCCAACCGGTTCGGCGCCGGGGGCAAACCGAGCAAGCACGCGGTGGCAATCGCGAAGACGGAAGAGGAAATCTCAAAGCCGGGCCAGCGGCCGCGGAAATAGATCTGCTCGCGCGATATCGCGCGGCTTTTAAGCTCCGTTACCGTCCCGCCAGCGGCGGTTGCCCTCGGCAGCCATCGCGAACTCGGGCAGCGCGTGCGCGTCGCCGAGATTGTCGCCGTCCAGATCCGGCCCGGCATGCTCGGTGTGGTGATCTTTCGCGATCAGCACATAGAGCGACGGGATAATGAACAATGTAAAGATTGTGCCGATCGTCATCCCGCCAACCAGCACCAGACCAATTGAGTTTCGTGCGGCCGCGCCGGGACCGCTGACAAGCGTCAGAGGAAAATGACCCGCCACAGTCGCGACGCTGGTCATCATCACGGGGCGCAAACGAATCCGGGCTGCCTGCGCGACCGCGGCGAGTTTATCCAAACCCTGTCGTTGCAGCTCGTTCGCGAACTGCACGATCAGGATACCATTCTTCGAGATCAAGCCGACGAGCGTGACCAGACCGACCTGAGAATAGATGTTGAACGATGTCGTCCATTTGTCGGTCCAGAACGCCATGTTCGGATTCGGGATCTTCAGGAACATGAAAATGACCGCGCCGAAAAGGGCGAGCGGCACCGAGCCGAGCAGAATGATGAATGGATCGCGGAAGCTGTTGAACTGCGCGGCCAGGACCAAAAAGATCAAAACGACCGCCAGGGAGAAGGCGGCGGTGAATTTGTCGCCTTCCACCCGCAACTGGCGCGATTCACCGGTGTAATCCAGGACGTACCCTTTCGGCAGGATCTTGCGCGCTTCGTCCTCGAGGAATTTCAAAGCGCTGTCGAGCGACCGCGTTGGCACGCCGCTGATCGTGACGGCGTTGAGCTGTTGCATGCGGTTGAGGGAGCGCGCGACGGTTTTGGGTCGAATCGAGGCAACCGTGCTCAGTGGCACCAGTTTATCGTCCGGCCCGGTCACGTAAATGTTTTCGAGCTGCTCGGGGTTCAGGCGGTCTGTGCGTTTGACCTGCGGGATGACCTTGTAACTGCGGCCGGCAATGTTGAAGCGATTGACGAAATTACCGCCGATGCTGGCTGAGACATCAGCGCCGACTTGCTGCATGTCGAGACCGAGCGAGGCGACCTTGTCATGGTCGAAGACGATCTCCGCCTGGGGCTGGTCGATCTTTGTGTCGATGTCGGCGAATCGGAACACACCGGCTTGCATAGCCTTCGCCTGAATCTCTTTCGCAAACTCGAGGATCCGCTCCGGGTCGGCTGTGGACGCGATGACAAAACTCACGGGGAAGCTATCACTGCCCGGTAAAGGCGAAGGCATGGTAGCGAACATCTGAATCCCTGGAATGCCGCCGAGTTGTCCCAGCACCTGGGGCAAGTACTGCTTCGTCGGCGTTTTCCGCGTGCCCCACGGTTTCAAAACCATGCCGCCGAAGCCGCTATCGGGAAATGTGAGTTGGAACGTGAAACGCGTGTCCGGAATGCCCATGAAAATTTTGTTGGCCGCGTCGGCATAGCGAATGGTGTCGTCAATCGTCGCGTTGGCAGGCGCCGTTGCGATGCCGAAGATGACGCCTTGATCCTCCGTGGGCGCGAGCTCTTTCGACCCCATCATCGGCAAGAGGTAGAACATGAGAGCGGCAATCATCGCCAGGCCAGCCCAGACCGCGTAAACCGCTGGTCGAGCCGCGAGAGTCCGATCGAGATGGTTTCCATACCAGTCGCGAAACCGATCGAAGGTGCGATTGACGACTCCGCTAAAGCCTTTTTCGGCATGGCCGGCGCGCAGCAGATTTGCCGACATCATCGGCGACAGGGTGAGCGCGACTACGCCGGAAATGAAAACCGCGCCGGCTAGCGTGAGCGCAAACTCGCGGAAGAGCGCGCCGGTTAAGCCACCTTGCAAGGCGATCGGAGTGTAGACCGCCGCGAGCGTGATCGTCATCGCGATGATCGGCCCGACCAATTCGCGTGCCCCTTGCAAAGCCGCGCTCGTGCGGGTCATCCCTTCGCGCATGTGCCGCTCGACGTTCTCCACCACCACGATGGCGTCGTCCACCACCAACCCAACCGACAGGACGATCGCGAGCAGCGTGAGCAGATTCAGCGTGAAGCCGAAGGCCTGCATCAGAAAAAGCGCGCCAATGAGCGATATTGGAATCGCCACCACCGGCACGATCACGGAACGGATGGAGCCCAAAAAAAGGAAGATCACCAACATCACGATGAGCAGGGTATCGATCAAAGTGTTCACGACCTCGTGAATGGCGTCGTTGATGTAAGCCGTCGCGTCGTAGGCGATTTCGCCGCTCATTCCTGTCGGCAATTCTTTCTTGATCTGCTCCATCTCGGCGCGCACGCGCTTGATCACGTCGACCGAGTTGGCGTTCGGCAAAACCCAGATGCCCATGAAGACCGCCTTCTGGCCAGAGAAGCGGACTTCGGTGTTGTAATCTTCCGCGCCCAGGACGACGTCGGCGATATCGCCCAGCCTGACGAGCGTCCCTTTCTCTTCTCGCACCACGAGTTTCTTGAAATCCTCCGCTGTGTGGAGATCGGTGTTTGCGGTCAGGTTTACCTGGAGGAGCGAGCCTTTGGTGCTGCCGACCGCGGAG
>JBHENA010000143.1:0-6828 GCA_046262275.1 Chthoniobacterales bacterium | reverse complement strand
CTTTGGGTCCTAGCGGTGCTGCCCGCCTACGAGCGTCGGGGCCTCGGGCGCGAGTTGCTCGCTCGCACGGAGGCGCTGCTGTGGGCGGCGGGTCATTCAAGCGCGTGGCTGTGGACATCCACCGACCGTAGTACGCGTGCCTACAGCTTCTATGTGGCCGCAGGCTGGTACGAGGAGGCTGAGCGCGAAGAACGGCTTTACCTACGTAAAGCCCGGCCTGACCATGCGCTGCAGCGAACTCCGAAAGCTTTCGGAGTCCCTGATCTCGTGTCTCGTTAGGCCTATGACGACGAGCGTTGAAGGCGGATGCTTATGTGGAGGCGTTCGATATCGTCTTCACGGCACTGGAAAGCAAGGGAGCGACTGCCATTGTGAGGATTGCCGACGCGCGAGCGCCGCTCCTTATGTGACGTGGTGCTCCTTTCCCAGTGACGCGGTAGAACTCCTGTCGGGCGAGTTACGCCAGGTGCCGCATGCAGGCAGCCTACGCTTCTTTGCGAGCTGTTGCGGAACGCATTTGTTTGTCCGGGATAACGCAAGCTCTGAGTGGATCGACATAACAGTCGCCTCGCTTGATGATCCGAAATCCTTTCCGCCACAAGTGGCAATATGGACTGAAGACAAACTTCCATGGGTCCAACTTGATCCGACGCGCGACGCTTTCCCGCGCAACCGGGACGAAAATGCGTAGCCAGGCGATGCAGCCCATTCGACTTCGCTCAGGGCAGGCTCGAATTTTGACTTTGTCTACAAAAGAGCGAGCAACGGTGCGACTGACGTTTGGCGTGTTTGCCATCCACGCTTTGGCTGCGTGGCAAGTTGCAGTGGTCTCGCGGTCGCTGTTGATGTTTTCACTCCCGTGAAGAACACCCTCTCGGGCTTCCCCGTCTACGTCGCACCGCTTCCCGCGGGCTCCGTTCTTTTGTCTGGTTAGACGTATGCGGGCCTGTTTGGTGTTTTTCGGGGTGGCCCTGGCGGCGGTCGCCGGAAGCTTGCCTGAAGACGCAGTATTGTTACAGCGGCTCAGCGGATCGTGGCGTGGTGCTCGCCACGACACGCGCTACTTCGCGGATGGGCCTTGGATGATGGATCCGCAAGACTACCAGTTGCTGGGCGGCCAAAACACACATCGGAGATGGCGTATCAAGAATGGCGGACTAATCGAGACGTGCGCTTTCGGGGCGCGTCGGAGGACTCTACCGTCGTGCAAGAGATCATTGAGCTTACTTCACGGACGTTGAAGTTTCGCACGCTATCACAAGACGGACCGTTTCGGCCTGAAGGTCTGGTACTTCCGAGCGGTGTTTACACACTCAAGCGAATTCCGGACGCAAAGATTCCTCGTGAGAATTAGATCTAACCCGGCGATACAGCCCGTTCGAATCGCTTTACTCGCTCAGCGCAGACTCCGAGCAAGCGTGCCGTCTACGTCTTGCGTCATCGCTCTCCTTTGTGCTGCTTCGCTTCTCGGTGCACCACCGCCCGACGCGGAGGCAACCCGCCGGCTTCTTGGGAAGTGGACGATAGCAAGCGAGCGACTGATTAAAGGTGGCAGCTTCAGCTTCAGACCAGATGGAACATTTTCCACGCACGCTACAGTCGCGACGGCGCGTGGCGACGTCGTGGTCAAAATGAAGGGTAAATGGCGCGTCGAAGGCGGAACTCTGATAGAGGAAATCACACGGTCCAATCGTCCCCGCATTATTCCCGTAGGACTGGTGACTCGCGACACGCTGATCTCGGTGACAGACAAAGAGTACCGCTATCGTACCGAGACAGGCAAAGAGAACGCGCGCGTTCGCCCGGCGCACGACGCGAAAGCCTCAGGGCGAAAATAGGTTCTAGCGAGGTGATGCAGCCGCTTTGGATAGACCCAGGTTCACGATTGGACTCCGGATATGGAAATGCGGGCCAAAGGAATCGCGCGTTTTCAAAAGGCCGGTGGATTGCCGCCGGCCGGATTGAAGCTGCTCGGCAGGTGGACCCGTGCTGATTTAAGCGGCGGATTCGATCTCTGGAGACAGAACGCCCGAAGAAGCTTCTCGAATTTGCCTACATGTGGGGAGACCTGATGGATTTGGAGATCGTGCCGGTGCTGGACGATCAGGAGTTGTCTACCGCGCTGCAAAACGCGCAGAATAGCCGCTGCGACGGCGCGCCCGGGGCCAATCTGGTATCCTCCACGGTGGTTAGAGGCGGCCGGTCAGGTTCAGCAGGTCGATATTTTCGAGCGCGACTTCGGGCGGACGGGAGAGGGCGAACGTGACGGCGTCGCCAATCTCGGTCGGGAGCATCATTTTCTCGCGCGGCCAATCGCCTTCCACCCCGTTCCAGATGTCGGTATTCGTGGCCGCGGGATAAACGTTGATGACGCGGATGCCGCGCGGACGCAGCTCTTCGCGCACGGATTGGGAGAAGCCTTCGAGCGCGAACTTGCTCATGCAATAGCTGCTCCAGTTTGGGAAGCCGGACTTTGCGGCGATGGAGAGCACATTCACAATGCTGCTGCCGGCCTGCATTTTCGTCGCGCAGGCTTTCGTTAGCAGAAAAGGGGCGGTGACATTGATCGCGAACATCCTCTGCCATTCCTCGAGCGAGATTTGCTCGAGCGGCTTTACCACCGCGATCCCGGCGTTGTTGATGAGCGCATCGAGCGGTTCGGCACCGATCATTTCGACCATGGCAGCGATTTGCTCCGGGTAAGCGAGGTCGAAGACCAGCGGGTGCGCGGAGCAGCCCATTGCTTCGGCGGCACGGCAGGTCTCCTCCAGCGCGTCACGGTTGCGACCGTGCAAGAGAAGCACCGTTTCTTTGCTGGCGAGCTTTTGTGCGATGGCGCGCCCGATCCCGCGACTCGCGCCGGTAATGAGGTAACGCTTCATCGCTAGCGGAAACTAGGCTTCTTTGCTGCGCCGCAAGGTGAAACGGTTGTTCGCGGTTTCCCAAAGGCGCAAACGCTCGAGCGGCTGGTCGAGCCGAGACTCGAGGCGGAGCCAAAGCGCTGCGACGATGTTTTCGCCGGTTGATGGACGGTCGCGAAATTCCTCGGTTTCGAGGTCGAGATGTTTATCCTGCCAGGGATGGAGCGCGCCTGTGAGCGCCTGTTCCAGCGAGGAGAACGAGCAGAGCGTGCCGGTTCGTTCGTCGTAGGGGCCGCCAATCGTCGCTTCCGCCAGATAGCGGTGGCCGTGCCCGCGCGGATTGTTGCATCTCCCGAAGAGCTCCAGGTTTCGACCGGCGGAGAGAGTCGGAGCATGAAGCCGATGCGCGGCGCTGAAGCCTTTGCGCATGCCAAGGAAATGGCGTCCGCCTTGCCAGAACTCGGCGAAGAAATCGCTGCGCTCATGCAGGCGAACGCGCTCCAGTGAAAGACGCGCATTCACCTTTTCGTAGATGTAGCGCGACAAACTCTCGGTCGTGATTGGCAGCTCGCGCAGACCGGGCACTTCGTGATTCAGGTTCTTGTGATCAAGCTCGTCCCGCAACATGGTGATCGCCTCGCACACGTCGCGAGCAAACGGCGCGGCTGAGTCGCCGCCGGCGGCAAAGGTGAGTCGAGCGCGGTAGTGATGGCCGTGCCCCCAGGGTGAAGCGGCGACCCCAAAAAGCTGCGCGTTTTCCGCAGCAGTGAGATGGGGCGACATCGTCTGGCGCGCGGCGGAAAACTCGAACCAGTAGTTAGCGTCGCAAACGCCGGTCGCGTAAATCGTCGCGCTGCGATCGTCCGCTTCGCATAAATGACAGGCCACGAGCTGCGCTGCGGCATCTTTAAAGAGCGGCTGAGCATCGAGGAAAAGCTGTCGCGCGACATTCTCTGCAGTTGGGACGAGATCAGCAAAAGCGGGATTGTCTTCGTTCAGGAATTTGTGATCGAAACTTTCCTCAAGGACGCCGTTCACGCGGTGTTTAATTTCGCTGATGTTCATCAGCATCCCGGTAGCGGGATCGACGGTGCCCGAGAAGACGAAGCAGGCGACGTAGTTGCGCCCCGTGCCGAAGCGGGCGGCGCTCTCATCGCCAAAGCGGACAAGGTTTTCCGCTTCGCTGAGTCTCCGGTCGAATAGCCGGCGCGAAGCAGAAAACTCGACCCGCTTGCTGACCGTCAGGAGCATGAGAACAAGGAGCGGCGGCCTCTAGTCCGCCGCGCGGGCGGCCTGGAGGGCGCCCCCTCCTTGAAATTGGCGCTCGCGCTCACCGCTTGAGCAGCGAGAGGAACTCGGAGCGCGTGCGGGCGTCTTCCTTAAAGGAGCCGAGCAGACAGGACGTGGTCATGACGGAGTTCTGCTTCTCCACGCCCCGCATCATCATGCAGAGATGCTTCGCCTCGATGACGACCGCAACGCCGGCCGGGTGGAGCGCGTGCATCAAGGCGTCCGCGATCTGCGTTGTGAGCTGCTCCTGGATCTGGAGACGACGCGCGAAGACATCGACGATGCGCGCAACTTTTGAGAGGCCGATCACTTTGCCATTCGGAATGTAAGCAACATGCGCTTTGCCGATGAACGGCAACAGATGATGCTCGCATATCGAGTAGAGCTCGATGTCCTTCACGAGGATGATCTCGCTCGCATCCGAATCGAAGATCGCCTGGTTGACGATCTGCTCCAGGTCCTGCCGGTAACCGTTCGTTAGGAATTCGAGTGCCTTTGCCGCGCGATGAGGTGTCCTCAGCAAACCCTGCCGGTTCGGGTCTTCCCCCACCGACTCCAGCAGCTCGCGAAAGGACTGCTCCATGCTGGAGAGCTTGGCCGACCCACAACGCGGGATGTTTCGCATCCGGCGTTCGGCTGCTTGCAGCTCGGTCTCGTTGTTCTGCAAAATCAATCCAGCCAGCTTAGCGGATACTTCTCGTCGTCCAGCGCAACGGCCTGTTCGGTTAATTCTAGCGTGTGCTGGGTGTCGAACATGACCGCGAGCTCCTCCGTTCGCGTAGCGTTTTTGCTGGCCATGATCGTGCCCGGATGTGGGCCGTGCGGGATGCCGCGGGGGTGGAGCGTGATGGAGCCGGCTTCGATGCCTTTGCGCGAACCAAAGTTGCCGCGCACATAGAAGAGCACTTCGTCGGCTTCGACGTTATCGTGCACCCATGGGATCTTCACCGCCTCGGGATGGTAATCGAGCATCCGGGGCGCAAAGGTGCAGACCACGTAGCCGCGAATCTCAAACGTCTGATGAATCGGCGGGGGCTGATGAACCGTGCCGGTGATCGGCTCGAAGTCCTGCGCGTTAAAGGTGAACGGGTAAACGAAGCCATCCCAGCCGACAACGTCGAATGGATGATGTGCGTGAACCACCCGTGTCCAGCGCGGTCCATCCTTCACGAGCACTTCCACGTCCTCCTCTTTGTCGGTCGTGAGCAGCTCGGAGGGACCGTGGAAATCGCGCTCCGAGTAGGGGGAGCCCATGCGGATCTGTCCGTCACCGTTGAGGTATCGACGCGGAATACGGACCGGGCCAACCGATTCCATGATGAGATAATCTTCCTCCTGCACGTTATCGGGTACGAGCCGGTAGGTGATCCCGCGTGGAATCACGATGTAATCTTCCGCGCGATAACGCAGCTTGCCGAACGGGCTCTCGAGTGTTCCCCCACCCTTGAAAACGAAGATGATCTCGTCCGCGCCGCCGTTCCGGTAGTACTCAAATTCACCGTAGGTTTTCTCCGGTTTCTGCCGGTAGGCGATCATGTCTTGATTGAAGAGCATCGGGATGCGCCCGGTGTAGAGATCGCCCTGGCGCGGCACATGCGCGGATTTGAGATGATGATGGCGCAGCGGGGCGTCGGTCACCTTCTTCAGCTCTTCGCACTTGATCAGCTTGACGTCGCGGACGCGGGTCGGCGGCCGCAGGTGATACATGATTGAGTAGGCCTCGTTGAAGCCTTCCGTCGTGATGACGTGCTCGTAGGCGATTCCCTCGTTCTTGTAGGTGGGCGCACCGTTGCGGTGGAACCAGATGTGATGTTTTCTCGGGATTTGGCCGAGTCGCTGATAATGGGGCATGTCTATTCTCCTCTAAATGTCATGTTGAGCGTAGTCGAAACATCTCTCACTATTCGCGAGCGAAACGAGACGGTGAAATAGAAAGAGATCCTTCGACTTCGCTCAGGATGACAATGGTGGTCACAGATTGCCGCGCGCCTCCTGCTCTTTCTCGAGCGCCTCGAAGAGCGCTTTGAAATTTCCTTTGCCGAAACTTTTCGCGCCTTTGCGCTGGATGATTTCGAAGAAGAGCGTCGGCCGATCTTCCACCGGTTTGCTGAAGATCTGGAGCAGATATCCTTCGTCGTCGCGATCCACCAGAATGCCGAGACGGCTGAGCGGCTCGAGGTCTTCGTCAATCTTACCGACACGCTCCGGCAATGTCTCGTAGTAGGTAGTCGGGATTTTCAGGAACTCGACCCCGCGCTTCTGCAAATCGGTCAACACATTCGCCTCACCATACGGGTCGGGCGTTCATGAACCTCAGCCCATCGGGCCGAGACCGGACACCAGGAAGTCCTGCACCTTGCTCATGAGCGCGGAGTATTCGGTCGAAATGTCCTTGTCGTCGAAAGTGAGGATGTTGCGGAAGCCCATCACATCCTCGTAAAACTTGACCCAGGGATTCATCTGGTTCCACCCGACATTCCCGACGCAGTGATCCACATAAAGCAAACCCGTTTCCGGCGGATTGTAATTGGATTCCCACTTGCGATAACCCGGCATGAAGATGCCGTTGTAATCTCCCCGCTCGATAAAGAGATGAACGGTCTCGCCGTAGGTGTGGATGCCGCTCATGACCACACGGCCGTTTTCGTCCTTCAGCGTTGTCGGCTCCAGGTAACTC
>JBHENA010000142.1:0-6831 GCA_046262275.1 Chthoniobacterales bacterium | reverse complement strand
ATCGAGAACATGCATTTACGTGCACGCATTCGGCAGGAGTTTGCGCGCAGTCGTCAGACCTATGGCAGTCCGCGGTTGGCTCAGGCCCTGGGCTGCCCCGGCCGCCGCAACCGCATCGCTCGACTCATGCGCCAGGAGCGCATCTTCGCCCGGCAACGCTCCAAGTACCGGCCCCGCACGACCGACAGCCGCCACGGTGGTGCGATCGCGCCTAATCGCCTGCAAAATCTCACCGTGCACCACCCCGATCGCGTCTGGGTCACCGATGCGACTTGCATCCTCACCGGCCAGGGCTGGCTCTACCTCGTCGCGGTCTTGGACATCTACACCCGGCGCGTGATCGGTTGGGCCATGCACCAGATCCTCGATGCCCGCCTTGTCATCGCCGCCCTACGCATGGCGCTGCTCCAACGCCGCCCCACTGGCGCACTCATCGTCCATTCCGATCGCGGGATGCAGTTTGCCAGCACCGCTTACCGGCAGCTCCTCGCCCAGCACAGGCTGGTCGCGTCCATGAGCCGCAAAGGCAATTGCTACGATAACGCCTTCATCGAGTCCTTCTGGAGCAGCCTCAAATACGAAGTCGTCTACCACCAGCGATTCGCCACCTTCGAGGAAGCACGCAGCGCGATCTTTAACTACATCGAGACCTTTTATAACCGCACCCGCCTGCACTCCAGTCTTGCCTACCGCAGTCCGCTCAACTTTGAATCGCAACTAAACAACTAAACCAAAGGAATTGGTCCCTCATTCACTGTCCGAAAAACCAATGCAACCCTAGTCTTTGGCTGAGTATCCCTGCCTGCATTTGGACCTACGAGCAGCTTTCAATGATGCGTTTCCCGCGCTTCACGAATCGTTCCCGAGGTGCGTCTTTTAACATACCGGGAACATTCGCCCAGTCGATGATAAATTCGCCGAACTCGCGCCAGACTTCCTTCACATCCGCTGAGCTGTCCGCGCCTGGCGCTCCGTAGATCTGCTTCAGCACGTCCTCCCACAAGCCGATCGCATCAGGACCGAACTGAGCCGCCCTGCCGAACGTGTTCAAGTACTGGTTATGGACATCGTTGCGACGGTTCTGCGCAACCAGTGCATTACCAAAATGTCGCATAACGCTGCGGATCCTCCCGTCGTCAGGAAGCTTATCGATCTGGTCGGCAGTTAAGCTTGAGTACCAGTTGATGTAAGCGGTGAAAAATATTTCCGCCCTTGCTGCGGCCGAGATTCTGGCTTCGGACCCCGCCTTAGAGTTGCCTGCAAAGGTGAGAAATTTATCTCCACCGTCAAAAAAGAATCTCTCCACATCTTCCAGTGGAACGGTGTTGATGTTCTGCCTCACGACGAATTTCGTATGCGCTGTATGAAACACACTGCACGCGCCGTGGAAATCGCCTTTGCGCCATAGATAATCGGCACAATCCAGCGCACCCCTCACGTTCGAGTGATCTGCTGACTCGCAATCGTCGAGCGCTGCGCGCGCCGGCGACGCAAAGTATGCCAGGCACATAAGGAAAAGCGCATTCCTCACTGTCACAGCAGACCGTGAGAGTACCTTTCGAGTCAAGAATATACGTCGAAGGGCTCGTAATAAAGACCCGTGACAGCAAATTCGATCAGGAGCGGCCGGCGGCGCGGGGATGTTATCGTGCTACCGCCAACGATCAGCGCGTGGTGACGTCGCCTCGTTCGACCCTTCATCTTTACGTCTGCGCCGCGAATCCCACGCACCGTCACGGGATGCAGGCCGAGGGGGTTAGGTCGTGCCGGTGAGCGGATGTAAAGTCCGAGCCGGACTGGCATCGGTGAGCGGACGGCTCTCGTCGCCGCGCGGGATGATTCTGCAGCACGTTGCGACCACGCTCGCGATCGCTTCGGAGTTAGCCTGATCTAGCAGATAATCACGGATCAGCAGACTTCCGCGCGCAACAACGTTTTGGCTGGTGCGAAACTGGCCTCAGTCCCGCACTTCGATCTCCCGCACCATGCCCATGTCATCATGCTTGAGGTCGGTGTTAGTGACAGGCATTTGGCAGAGAAGCACGTAACGACCCGGCGCGAACACTCGCCGCAGCCACACGACGCGGCTGATGTCGTGACTGTCGAGCGCGCCGCCGAGCGCCACCCCGGGCACGGGCGTCTCGCCCCGCTCTTTGCGCCAGCGCCTCACGTCGTCGGCGGTACGGCCGTCGTGCAGACGGAAGAAGTCGACCTCGTGCATCGCGGGTCCAGGTGTCTCGATGCGGACCGTTCGCAAGCCGGGCCGCAAAGTCCCTTCGAGCTCGAAGCGATAATCAATCAGCTTCAGCACCACATCTTCCTTGGGCGGCCGCTTGGGTTTCGCGCCTACTTCCTCGACCCGGAGATGGTGGGTCCGCGTTGTCTTCGCGTGGCCCGAGTTCCAACAGATGAGCGTGTAGTCGCCGGGATCGAGCTTCAGCCATAGCTCAACCGATTCGCCCGGCGAGGTCAGTCCCGGACCGGAGTAATCGATCGCGCCCTCCGGAAACAACGCACCGCTCTTCACCGCCGCGAGGTAGCTCTCGGCCGTCATGCCTGGCGGCAGCTTGACGAACATCGCCTCGTGAATCTCCGAGCCGCGGTTCTCGAAGATGATGTGGCGGAGGCCAGCCGCGATCCCCTGTGGGGCTTCGAACGAGCGATCGAGCGCAACAATGCGCACCGGCGGCGTCTCCTCCTTCGTGCCGCAGCCAGCGGTAAGAAGAACGGCGCCAATCAGCGCGGGCAACCTCACTCGACTGCGCACGTGCATCGCGATGGCAGCTGAACTCATAGCGGCAATAGAGATTAGGTGCATGTCGTGCTGCGCACACGTCGAATCTTCACGCGGCGCACCGATCAATCATCCGCACGTGTCGACGCTGACTTGATGTCTACCACCAACGTAATGGCAGTCCGTCCCGGACTCGCGCCTCGATGCCGCCGATTTTGATCCGAGGTGCTGCTTGTCCGCCGCAGAGTTCAGCGGGTATTGTCGCCAACATGGCAGCTTTCACCGTGGTCGAATACCTCGCCGCACTCCCGGCGGATCGCCGCGCCGCGCTCAGCGCCGTGCGCAAGGTGATCAATGAGAACCTGCCGGACGGATATGAGGAGGGTATTCAGTTCGGGATGATCGGCTGGTACGTCCCGCTGTCGGTGTATCCAGCGGGCTACGGCGAGAACCCCAAAGTGCCGCTGCCGTTGGTGGCGCTCGCCTCGCAGAAGTCGGGCATGGTGCTGCATTTCATGTCCTTCTACGGTCATCCCACTCTCAGAGATTGGTTTATCAGTGAATGGAGCAAGTGGGAACGAGCAACATCGACGGAAAAGCCGCGAGGTAGCGGTGAGCGAGTCGGGAGACGAGCGAATCAATACAAGAAGAGCGGCAAGAAGCTCGACATGGGTAAAGGTTGCGTCCGCTTCAAGTCGTTGGAGCACCTGGCCCTCGACGTGGTCGGCCGCACCGTCGCGCGCGTGTCCGTGGAGGAGCACATGGCGAATTACCGGGCGGCGAGGGCGCTCCTGGGCAAGGGAAACTCCGAACTCCGAAATTCTTCGCGAGCAAGGAGGGTTCGCGAGCGGGAGCGCAAAAAAA
The DNA here is from genome assembly GCA_046262275.1 of Chthoniobacterales bacterium. Lineage (GTDB taxonomy): Bacteria > Verrucomicrobiota > Verrucomicrobiia > Chthoniobacterales > UBA10450 > JACCTI01. The sequence goes on along the minus strand of JBHENA010000142.1, from coordinate 3,233 downwards.
GAGCGCCAGGAAGTCCGCGGTGAAGAACGCGAAACCAAAGAAGTCAGCTAAGTAGCAGCGCAGCTAAGTGTCGACAGTAAGCTCTGACCCTGCTTCCGACTCGCTGACCCTGCGTCCGACTCGTTTAACCGCGCCGCCGCCAGCCACCGCTCCGCCCGTTCCAGTCCGTGCGCCCGCCGCACCGCAACCCAGCGAAAAGCCCGCGATTTGGTGCGGCCGAGCCTCTTCTCAGCCAGTTTCAGGATTTTTTCAGCAAAACTCTGGCGGCCCCAGTACCAGCCCCGCCGCAAATGGCTGGTGCGCCCATCCGCCTCCGCGCCGACCGGCATCACCCCGGCATGGGCGTTTCCTTCTTCGGACGCGCGTCGCTCCAGACGCTCCACCATCCGCCGCCGGCCGGCCGTCGTGTCCGCAAACCCAAACACCTCCCGTCCCCCGGTCGCGGCCAGCCAGGGCGCTCGTTTCCGCGGCGGCACGGCATAGCCCATCGTCAGACTGCTCCAGCGATAATCCAAAATGCATTCTTCCCCCTTCGCCACGCGCACCAGCCGCGCCCGCACCGGGTTGAGGTGGATGTAATCCATCAGCGTTTCGTAGGGGAAGCGTTGCCCCCCTTCCACCAGCACCGCCTTGTAGCGATCTCCAAAGACCCGGCCCCAGGCCCGATGCCGCACGTTGAAGCGGCGCGTAAGCGTATTCTGCAACCACTGCATCCCAGCGACCAGATTGGCCTCCGGCGTCTCGAGCATCAGATGATAATGATTACTGAGCAGCACCCAGCCATGCACCCGCCATCCCGTCATCGCGCATGCCTCGCCGAAGGTTTGCACAAACCGGAGCCGATCCTCTTCGTCTTTGAAAATCGCCTGCCGGCAATTCCCCCGCGCCATGACGTGATAGAACGCCCCTGGATATTCGATGCGAATGCTCCGCGCCATCCGCCGATGGATAAGAACCGCATGTCACCTGTCAATATTTGCACACTGACCCCCAATCCTTGACCTTGGCGCGCTCAGCCATGAGCTACGCACGCCGCTTAGCCCCGTGCTGATGATGTCGACGGCCATGGAGCTGGATCCGGCGATGCCAGCGGAGGTGCGCGAGCAGGCGGGCATCATACGCCGCAACGCCGAGCTCGAGGCGCGCCTCATCGACGATCTCCGATCTCTCGCGAATCAAACACGGCAAGCTCTCGCTCGTCCGTGGGTCCGTCGACATCCACAACTTGCTGAGCCAAACCGAGGAGATCGTCCGTAGCGAAGGCACCAGCAAGCGCGTCGGGATCACCTTCGAGAAGAACGCACGCGATTACCACGTCGACGGCGATGCCGCGCGGCTCCAGCAGGTGTTCTGGAACATCATCAAAAACGGCGTCAAATTTACGCCGTCCGCCGGCGAGGTCCGCGTGGTGACGAGCAACGCCGATGGCGAGCTGATCGTCCGTGTGACTGATACCGGCATGGGGATCGCACCCGACGCTCTACCCAGGATTTTCCAAGCTTTCGAACAAGGCAATCTCGCGACCGGCAGCTTCGTGCTTGACTATGCCTGCACTACCGTCGCACGATGCTGCGATATGAGGACGAAGACCCGATTCATTCTTAAGAACTTTCTCGGACTCGCTGTTCTCGCGCTAATCTCGATCGCTCCTCCCGCCTTGGCTCAAGTAGCCTCGCCGGAGATCCTCACGATTCTGCGCACCGGAGCCGGTGGCGTCGAGGACTATACGGACAGCGGCTACTTTCGGACGCTGAGCTGGAACACGAAAACCGGCAGGCTCGTGCTGCGCGGGGAGTACCACCATGGGCTTTATCTCGCGGGCGACAACTATTGGTGGTGTCAGGTCGGCGACGTCTTGTCCAACGGTGATATCCGGTTTCAGATCGAGAATTCGCCTGACAATAGCATCGAACTCCAGCCACACGGCTTCGTGCTTCCGCGCGCCGAATGGTGGGCGTACCGCCTGAAGAATGTCAAGGGCCGGAGCCCGTTCACGCGCATTCAGGTAAGAGACGCTCCGGGGGCCGAAACCTGGCACGATGTCGTTCCGACGGAGGAGTTTCCGGTAGTCGCCTGGCTTTATGGGAAGCGGGTGTTCCCCCACAAGTCTGGATCGGTCTATGTCGCAGTGAGCCATTCTCAGCTCACGGCACTAAATGGCGGGCCAATCCCGCCGGACGAGGAAGACAAATACGAGAATTCCGTCTTGGTGGACCTCGGCAGGATTGTGACCAATATCGGCGCTCGCGATTAGCGAAACGTATCGGCCCGTTTTCCGGCCCGCCGCGGCTCTGTGGTCTCTCCGGGAATTGAGGAATTGGGGGTCAGTGTGCAATCTTGACAATCCCTAGCCCTGCGTGAGTCACTCATAGCAACACGCGGCATCGAACAACAAAGCGGCACCGCGGCGGTGGTATGGCCTCTGGGATCGCGCTCATCCCGCGGTGAGAAGGACAGGCACGAATACCGGTGACCACGCGCTCTGCGGTGCGTCTTTGCGGCTAAAGCAGGCGAAGGGTTGCGCTAGTTTCAGCAATCCTTCGGCGTAACCGATTTCGATCATGCAGGCCGGATCGGGCCATTCCGGGTCTTCTTCGTCCTCGTCGCGCGGCACTTCGCATTCGAGTACGGTTACGGTGATCGAAAATACGCTGCCCCGATGTTCGATCGTGGCGGGACCATTTGTGAGCTTCGTGTCGGAGTCGGCTGAGATCGACGCTTCAGCCACGTACCAGGTGTTCGCTTCCTGAAACCCTTCATTCGGTCGGTAGTCGAGTTGGGAAAGTCTGGCGACCACGTCGCCTTGGCGCAGGGTGAAAATTGCCATAGCGACATCTTAGGTCGAAGGGCTTTCGAAAGGCGACAAGATCAGCTTTTTGCAGTGCGTCGCGGCACGCGCAATATGAGCGATGCGATCGCAGGAATCCTCCGGACAGAGCGGCGTGCTGGTGTTGCTCGGCGTGTTGTTCACGATCATCCTGGCTGGTCTCGATAACACGATCGTCAGCACGGTGATCCCGGTGGCGTTGCCTGAGCTCGGCGGTGCGCATTTATACGCGTGGACGTTTGCGGCCTACATGCTGGCCGCTGCGGTATCGATGCCGATCTGGGGACCGGGGTCGGATCGATGGGGACGCCGACGCACGTATCTCGTCGGGATTGTCGTGTTCGCTGTAGGCAGCGGACTTTGCGCGGTCGCGCGCACGATGGTGGAGTTCATCGGCGCTCGCGCG
>JBHENA010000141.1:445-6866 GCA_046262275.1 Chthoniobacterales bacterium | reverse complement strand
GCACCTGCGTGGACATTGTGACGAAAGCCGCGCTGCGCGAAATGATCATCCCCGCCTTGCTTCCGATCGCCTTTGTCATCGCGGTCGCGGTCATCAGACCTCTCGGCCCGGTTGTGCTCGGCGGGCTGCTCGTGGGCACGATTGTGACGGGGCTGTTTGTTGCGATTGCGATGACTTCCAGCGGCGGCGCCTGGGATAATGCGAAGAAATACATCGAAGAAGGTAACCTCGGCGGCAAAGGTTCTTTCGCGCACGCTGCCTCCGTGACCGGCGATACCGTGGGCGACCCCTACAAGGACACTGCCGGCCCGGCGATCAATCCGATGATCAAGGTGGTCAACATTGTGGCCATTCTGATCATCCCGATTTTTTTCTAACCGCATTGGCAAAAAGGCAGCCGGGCCTTCCCGACCCCGCCGCGACGCCGTTCAAGGTGGTGGTCGATCCCGAAATGCGCGTGAAACTGCGCCGGGCGCTGTTCGAATTGATCGACTATCACGACGAAGCGCTGGCGGAGCATTTCGCGGAAGGGAAACTGGCGCTCGAATCCTACAAGGAATACGTCGAGCTGTTCGCGCGCAGTTTAAAGGAGACGATGGAAAGCCGCGAAGGCGTTTCCTATCTGCTGCGGTCGGTCGGCTTCGAAGTGCCGCCGGAAGAAATCAATCTGCACCCGGAGCTGCGCTGGAAGCGGGGCACGCCGGGCGCGTTCGGATCCAGTCTGCTCTAGCTCGCGTCTTCAGCACAGCCCTCGCGGCGCAATCCGCAACCCACCAATCTTCCTGTGGGGGCGAAATTGTTGTTGACCCCGCCACGTGAAATTGCGAAAACGCGCTCAGAAACGGCGGGAGGTTACCGCCGGAGAAACAGGGATCGTCGTATGAAAACAAACACTTTGAATCGCCGCTGGGGAACGCTCTTCCGCAATCTTTGCTGCGCTTCCGCGCTCGCCGCCTCCTCAGCCGGCGCTGCAGTCGTCTGGGATTTCAACCCCAGCAACCAGAACGCACCCACCGGATCAACCTCGCAGGTGTTCACGTCGGGTGGATTCCAAATCACCGCGCGTGGCTACGATAACGATGGGAGCACGCCGAATACACCGCACCAGTTGTATTACAAAAATGTGACGGATATCGACGGCGCGATCGAACGCGGGCTCGGATTGGTCGGTACTTTAAACAACGAGCTTCAGACCTCCGGCGGCACTCCGACGAATTACATCCAGCTCGATCTGAGCTCAATTCTCTCGCAGGGTTTTGTTAACGGCCAGATTAAGGTCGGCAGCCTGCAAGCGGGCGAGAGTTTCCAGCTTTTCGGCTCGAACGTGCAGGGCACGCTTGGGACCGCGATCAGCGGCGTTTTCACAGGTCTGGCGTTCGACAACCAATTTGTCTCGATCCCCTCCTTTGGAACCTTCCAGTTCATCTCCATTGGCTCGGTCGCGGGTGACATGTTGCCCGTGGCCTTCGCCGCCGACATTGCTCCCATCCCCGAGGTTGGGGCATTGCTGCCGATTGTTGCGTTGCTCGCGGCGGTAGCCGGCACCAGCTTCCTGCGCCGTCGCAACGCTCCGCAGATTGGAGCAGCGTAGTTCAACCAGCCAAACTTGATTTTGCCAAGGCGGCTGTCCGGATGGACGGCCGTTTTGCTTTCGGTTAGCGCGAGGCGTTCTCTGCCTTCGCGATCAGAGCTTTTTCTTCCGGCAGCAGGAATGCCTGCGTGGCACGTTCGAGATAGCTGCGCGCCTTCTCTTTTTCCCCAGCGGCGGCCAGAATGATTCCGTAGTAGGCGGCGATTGACGGCATCTGCAATTGTTCTTCGCTCAGACGCTCCAGCGCTTCTTTGGCGCCTTCGATGTCCCCGTCCGTATAGAGGGAAAATGCGTAGGTCGAAACGTAGGCGGCATTTGACGGCTCCTTTCGCACCAAGTCGGCGGCGATCTTCCGCGCTCGCTCGGATTCCGCATCCAAGAGCAGTGAAATCTGGGCGAGATTGTTTTGCACCATAACGTCTTCAGGAGCGATCTCGGCACTGTGCACGAGCACCCGGTATAGCCCCGGCGTATCGCCGCTCTTCGCATAATGCTGATACAACAATTGAAGCGCCTCCATCCGCGTGTCGGGCGCTTTGCTGAGACTCCAAAGCAAATCGACCGTCTCCTTCTGCCAGTCCCAGGCCGAGACAGTGCGTGCGAGGAGGAGAAGGCCTTGCGGCTGACCGGAGGCCTCTTTCTGCGCTCGCGCCCATGCTTGCTCCGCCTCCAACTGTTTTCCCTCGCCGCGCAGCGCGCGCGCGATATACGCATGGCGGAGAAATTCAAACCCACCCCAGTCACTCGCCGCCAGGACGCGCTGCAGACCAGCCCAATCGCTGCTCCTGGCGTAGGCTTCTGCTACTGCGAGCGGAACCGGCCATTTCGCCAGCAACTCAGCGTCCAGCGTCTCAGCGAACCGAATTGCTTCCGCCATGTTCCCGCCGGTGCTTAGCCAGGAAAGAAGACTTGCCAGATTCGCCGGGCTCGAGGGCGCGTCCTTTTCCAGCGCGGTCAGGTATTCGCCGTAAGCGGGATCGCGTAGTTGGCGCAGGATTTCGGCATAGAGAAGCCGATCCGTGAAGGCGGCTTCGGGATAATTCTGCAGCTCTTCCGCGAGGGTGCGTAAGCGCTGCGGATCTTCGCGGCGCGATGCACCATCGATGATCAGAGCGCGCGTCGCAGCCGCTCGATGCTTCGATTCGCCGCGCAGGCGCTCCAGCAGCGCGCGAGCGGAATTCCGCTTCACTTCCTCTACGGAGCGGAGCTGCAGAAGCGCGAGCTGCAACTTGTAGGCTGTTTCATCCGGTGCCAGCTCGGCCGCTTTCGCCCAATGGACTTCGGCCTCGTCAGGCTTGTTTCGGATCTCCGCCAGCCGGCCCAAAGCGGCGTGATATGCGGGCGTTTTCCGGCCCGACGCGGTCACAGCCTGGAGCGTCTTTTCCGCCGTCGCCAGGTCGTTTGCCCGCATGGCCGAACGAACCAGGGCGAGCGCATCGTCCGTGGAGTCCGGCTCCAGTTCAAAGACCTTCCGCCGCCAGCTCAGCTCCGAGCCGTCCGCAGCTCGCTCGGCGATCTGCGCGAGCATGCGCGCGGCATCCGGGTTCTCCGGGTTGAGCTGGAACGCGCGACGCGCGCTGAGCGCTGCAATTTTTAAGTCGCCGCCGCTGAGGTAACCGGCCGCGCGGCGGACGAGGTGGCGTTCCTGCCACTTATGAAAGACGTGCAGAGCACCCCAGCCGAGCAGTGCAAGTAAGAGGGCCCCCCCGAGGATGCCGGCAACAAGCCTGAAGTAAATCCGCTCGGTTTTCTGAACCGGGTCTTTCAATGGCGTGAGAGTAGGGCTGCCAGCTTTGCAGTCAATCGCGCGCCGCTGGGGACCAAGGCTGCGTCTCTTTTTTGCGACGAAATCCGCAGCGAGAAGTGATCGCCAATTCAGCCAGCCCTGTTACACTCTGCGCAAAACGTTTCCTCCCGTGCCGGCTGCTCAAACTAAAGCTCGTATTCTTCACGTCGACGATCATCAGGACACGCGCCTGATGATGGCCGCCTTATTGGCTGAATGCGGTTATGGTGTGTTGACCGCCGGGAGCGTGGCGGAGGCTCTGGAAATGGTGCGCGAGATCAGCTTCGATCTCTACATCCTAGACGTGCGCCTGCCGGACGGGACCGGCGTGGAGTTGTGTGAAAACCTGCGGCGATCGCATCCCGCCATTCCGATTCTCTACTACTCTGCATACGGTGATGACGCAGATCACCAGGCGGCACTCGCCCGGTGCGGCGACGCCTATTTGAGGAAACCTGTTTCTATCGCGGAGATTGAGAAAACGGTCGCGCGGTTGCTCGCGAAGCGAAAGAGCGCCTAAGGCCGCGCACCCTGCCGCTGCAGCTCGGGCTTCCGTCCCGCGAGATGGTGGTTGGCTGATGGAGTTACGGCACGCCGCACGGCGCGAAGGTTCCCCCCCACTACGCGCCGGAAATGAAAGGGGCGCAAGTATTGCAGGTAAACCGGCCAGCGAGCCAGCCGTTCGCTAATCTTCCGCCGTTCCAGAATCATCAGGCACCATTCCACCACGCGATGGAACGCGGCTTCTTCCGAAAACCATTGCATCCATTCCTCGCGCGCCAGTTCTCCCATCCGGACTGCATCTGGCTCCCGCTCCTCCAGGATTCTGGGGATTTGCGCGCAATCCTTTTCCGGCACCCGGATCGCGAATTTCTCCCACGAGGGAGCGGGCGGCGGCACCCACCCATCGGATAAAATTACGGGCGCGCGGCCCATCCGCATTGTCTCGAACAACCTGATGCTGGAGACGCTCAGGCCGCGTGGGCAAAGGACGAACTTGCTCGCCTTCGTCATCTCGGCGTAACGGCGGTAGTAATCGCGCCGCTCTCTCGCATCCATCCTCCGATGCAGGACACGAGCAAAGTCTGAGGAAGTATCCTGAAAGAAACTCCGAGGATGGAAGAGGCTTGAAATTTGGCGCCGCACCGGAGCGTTCTGGATCGAGCCCATGAAGCTAAACAGATACGGCAAATCCGCGGTCGGGGGTGTGAAAGTCGTGAACTCGTTCTTCGGCAGGCCGAGATAAAATCCGGAGATTGTGCGGCGCGACGCCCAGCGCTGGTTGATCGAAGTGTAAATGCCCGGCAGGAAAGGAATGACAAAAGGATTCGCGCAAAAAATGAAACATTTCTCCCGGTAGCGCCGTGTGAAGGGATGCCGCCGCACGCGCTCGAAATGCCATCCCGCTCCGTAGGATTCGACAAACAGAATTATGTCCGCGGCTTCTGCATCTTCTGTCACGGAATGAATCCGGAAGGAGTCGCATTCGGCCCTGCTCTGTAAATCGCGCAGAGGAGCCAGGTGTTCCGGCGTGTGGTCGTCCTCAGGAGTGGCCGAAAGTAACACGACCCGCGCCATGGTATGGAATTGTCGTAGCAGCTCTTACGCCGAAAGTCGAGCAGCCGAGCGGCGGGCGTGCTCTCGCCAGCGAAGCTCGCGCTGACCGCGAACGCGCGGCAAAAGCGCCTTGAATGTGAAACACAACCTGACAACCTGCCGCTAACTAGCCATGCCCACCGTGCTCCTAATTGAGGATGATGAAGAAGCGCGTCGCGCTACGAGCGAGCTGTTTGCGCGGGATGAATGGACGGTTCTGGAAGCGGGCGATGGCGAAGTAGGCATCGAGCTGGCGCTCAAACACCGGCCGGAGGTGATCCTTTGCGACCTTCTCATGCCGAAAGCGAACGGTTTTCAGGTCTGCCGCGCGATCCGGCAGCAACTGCAGCCGGCCAAGATCATTGTCATCTCTGGACGCGACTACGGCGTCGACCGCGCCAGTGCGGTGGAGGCCGGAGCGGACGAGTATCTCGTGAAACCCATTTCCTGGGAGGTCCTTTCCTCCACGATCGAGAGAATCCTGCCCACGGCTCCTCGCCAGGTGTCGGCGCGACACGATGGTGCTGCGTTTCACACGCCTGCCACTCGCATCAAATTGTGGGGGGTGCGCGGCTCCATCCCTGTGCCCGGTCCCACGACGGTGCGTTATGGTGGCAACACCAGTTGCGTGGAAGTGCGCGCTGACGGCGAGATCATCGTGCTGGACGCCGGCTCGGGTATTCGCACCCTGGGCGCGGAGCTGGAGAAGGAGTTTGGCGAACGTTCGGTCAAGCTTTCGCTTTTGCTGACTCACACCCACTGGGATCACATCCAGGGGCTGCCCTTTTTCCTCCCCGCTTACAGCCCGAAAAACCAGATCCGCGTGCTCGGCTACGAAGGCGCGCGGGCCGGTCTGGCCGCCATTCTTGCAGGTCAAATGGAGACGCCCTTCTTTCCAGTCAGCCTGCGCGATCTGCCGAGCCACATCGCAATTGAGGAATTGAAGGAGATGGAGTTCTCAATCGGCAAAGTGCGGGTGCAATCGAGGTTCGCGAATCACCCCGGCATCTGCGCCGGCTACCGCCTTTTCACCAGCGTCGGCTCGATCGCCTTTTTCCCGGATAACGAACCATATGAGCTGCTGAAGCTGCACATCGCCGATCGCGATCAAACCAGCGTTTCGGACGCCAAGGCTTTTGCCAAGGCCGAGCGCGCCAAATTCGTCGAGTTCATCGCGAATGTGGACGTGCTGATCCTCGATACGCAGTACACCGACGAGGAATACCAGCGCCATATCGGCTGGGGGCACGGCTCGCTCAGTCGCGTCGTCTCGATCGCCCTCGAGGCGAAAGCGAAAAAGCTGATCCTGTTTCACCACGATCCGAGTCACGACGACGAGATGATCGACGAGATGCTGCAATCGGCTCGGATGCTGGTCGTGGAAAGCGGAAGCGGACTGGAAGTGGAGGCAGCCCGCGAAGGCGCAGAGATCTGGCTAAACCCGAAAT
>JBHENA010000141.1:0-435 GCA_046262275.1 Chthoniobacterales bacterium | reverse complement strand
TTTTCGATTTGCGATTGCGGATACGACGCGGGGCTAGATTTCACCGCCGTTCACTTTTCTGCGCGCGCGAAAAAAGTCTTGCAGGAGGGCCGCGCATTCCTCGCCAAGCACGCCGCTTGTCACCAGGCAGTGATGATTTAAGCCCGGCATCTGGAGCAGGTTCATTATTCCGCCGGCCGCGCCGCTTCGCTCATCCGCACAACCAAAAATCACTCGTCGCATCCGGACGTGCACGAGGGCGCCGGCACACATGGCGCAGGGCTCTTTGGTGACGTAAAGGTCGCATTCATTCAGGCGCCAATCTCCCAGGGCCGCTTCTGCCTGCGTGATCGCGAGCATCTCCGCATGCGCGGTAGCGTCCTTCAACAACTCGACCTGGTTATACGCCCGCGCGATGACTCGGCCAGCCTGCACGACCACAGCGCCGACCGGCAC
>JBHENA010000140.1:6448-6896 GCA_046262275.1 Chthoniobacterales bacterium | reverse complement strand
CCCCAATATCGATCCCTAATTCCAGGCTGGTGGAGCAAACGACCGCTCGCAGTTCGCCGTTCTTGAGCCGGTCCTCTACTTCCAGTCGCACGCTCCGATCGAGTGAAGCGTGATGCGTTTCGATCTGGCTTGCGAGATCGGGAAGCAATTCCTTCAGCTTTAAGCCCAGTTGCTCGGCCGCTGAGCGCACGTTTGTGAAGACGAGCACCGATTGCCGCGATCGAATCAACTCCGCCAGCTCAGCATACAGCCGTACGCCCGTGTAACCGGCCGGAGGATAGGGGTGGCGTCGAATCGGTGAGAAGACCTCCACGATGGATTTCTTTTCCAGGCGCGCTTCAGCGATTCGGCATTTGCGGCCCTGACCGCAAAGAAATCGCGCGAGTTCATCGAGCGGAGCGGCTGTCGCAGATAAGCCGACCCGGCAAATGCCGCCGCCCACGAGTCT
>JBHENA010000140.1:0-6438 GCA_046262275.1 Chthoniobacterales bacterium | reverse complement strand
AGTCTCTCCAATCGTTCGAGCGAGAGAGTAAGATCCACGCCCCGCTTGTTGCCGGCGAAAGAGTGCAGCTCATCTACGATGACGAACCGGCATTCCTGGAGGTGTCGAATGTAGGCCGCCTGCGCGAGCATGACCGCGAGGCTCTCGGGCGTGGTGACAAGCAGATGCGCGCCACTTCGTCGAAATTTTGTGCGGTCTGAAGTCTTTGTGTCCCCGGTGCGCGCGTGCACATGCAGCTCCTTCTCCAGGCCCATGCCTACGATCGGTCCGCGCAGATTTTTGCTAATATCGTAAGTCAGCGCGCGCAGCGGTGAGACGTAGATACATTGCACCGCGCGCTGCAGCCTCCCGGCATCGAGCTTGCGCAGAAGGAAATCGAAGACGCCGAGGAAGCCGGCCAGCGTCTTCCCGCTGCCGGTCGGCGAAGTGAGCAAAATGGACTCCTTTGCCAGGATCGCCGGAACGCAAAGTAGCTGCGCATGCGTGAAGTCACCGTAGGTTTTCTTGAACCAGCGGCGTAACCGCGGATGCAGCCTTCTCAGGAGCGCAGTGCTCTGCGCTGTGCTCACGAGCGCCGCCGTTTGTGCGCAGCTGCGAATATCAGCGCACCAAACACATTCGCAGCCAGCGTAACGCCGATAATCTTCCAGGCGAACCAGGCGCGGCTTTCCACCGGAATGATCGGAACGGCACTAAAAACGACGGAGAGGAGCACGACGAGAATTCCGACGACCGCGATGGCTCGCAACCAAATGGGCGCGCGCTGTCGGAGCTGACGCAATCCGCAAATCGGAATTGCGAAGAGAACCAAATAAGCCACCGCGTAGAAATTTCCGGCAGCGCTATCGATTAATTGAAAAGCTTCCTGCGCCCCCACGCCGAGCAGGCTGGCGATCGCGAAGACCAGCGTCACAATTCCGACGAAGAAAATGGAATTGATAGGCGTTTTGTAACGCGGCTGCAGTCGGCTGAACCACGCCGGCAAGATCGCATCCCAGCCCGCCACCATAGGGAGTCGGGTGTTGCCCGTGAAGTAAATGCTGAGGACGGCGATGGACCGTCCGGCCAGCATCAGGATGGCGAGTGACGCGACCGTTGTCCCGGCCAGACCAAATGCGTTCGCACCCGCGCGCAACGCCTGCGGCACGGGTCCGATCAGATCCAGCTCTTGAAACCCCGTGAAAGCCATGACCGAGCTGGTGCCGAGAATGAACATGAGCGCGATGATCGGCGCCGCGATGATAACGGAACGCGCGATGTTCCTGACCGGCGCGCGCGTTTCGCCCGCGAGAATAGCGACGTATTCGAAGCCGCTCAGCGCGCCGACCGATATTTTGCTGAAGATGTTGAGGCTGAAGAGCGATGCGGCCGGTAAGACGAATTCAATCGGCTGATACTCGCGGAGCTTGCCGGCAGCGCGCGCGATGAACGGCAGTGCGATGAGCGCGCCGTAAGTCACGAGCAGCAGGATTGCTCCCGCATTGTGGACCCATTTGCCCAGGCTCAAACCGCGAATCGTAATGAGAATCATCGCGGCGATGAGCGCGCCATTCAGCGCGCCGACAAAGACACGACTTCCGGGCAGCCAGGCTGCGTCGGTTCCGATCGCATAGGAGAGATTCGTGGCAATGACGAGGCCTGTGCCGGCCATGACGGTGATGCCGAGGAGCCAAAGATTCCAAGCCACGATGAAGCCGGTGAATTCGTTAAAGCCGAATTTTGCCCACTGATAGACACCGCCTTCCAGCGGCATGAGGCGGTTGAGGTAAATGACCACGGCCGCCAGTGGCAGATAAAACAGTGCAATCGCGAGCAGCCAGTACGCCGCTTGCGCAGACTGGAGCTTTGCCGCGGTCCCGACCCACGATCCGCCGACGACAAAAACAATCTGCGTCAGAACCAGATCGCGCAGCCCAAGCTCTTTTTTAAACGCAGCGCTCTTCGCGACAACGCGTTCTTCCTCCGCGCGAAAGGCTGCCGCTGTTGCTGCTTCCTCATCCATGCAGCGTGCTACCGCTCCGGATTGACCGGGAAGTGTTTGTTTTTAAGCCGCTCCGGAACCCGCGCCGTTCGCTCGGATTCGATTTCTTCGGTGGCGGCGCCGAGCGCTTCATAGGCTTCGCGATTTTTCGGTGCCCGGCACATGTAAGCGGTGGCGTGGGCGAGGGGAATCCGCGCCTCGGGCATCCCGACAAACTCGACCGCCTGCTGGGTAGCGATCGCGAGCGGCAACGCTTCCGGATCGGCGAGCCCCACATCTTCGCTCGCAAAGATGACAATGCGTCGCGCGATAAAGCGGAAGTCTTCGCCGGCATGCAGCATTTTCGCGAGCCGGTAGATTGCGCCCTTCTCATCGGAGGCGCGCATGCTTTTGATGAAGGCGCTGATCGTGTCGTAGTGCGCGTCGCCCGCGCGATCATAAACGATCGCCTTTTGCTGGATGCTTTGCTCGGCGACCTCGACTGTGAAATGGATACTGCCACTCTCCTCAGGCGCGGTTGTGAGCACGCCGATTTCCAGCGCGTTCAGACATTTGCGCGCATCACCATCGCTGATTTTTGCAAGGTGGCGTTTCGCTTCCGGATCAATGCGGACGTTGTATTTGCCGAGCCCACGCTCTTCATCCGCGAGCGCGCGATCGATCAACTCCTCGAGTTGCTCGACGCGGAGCGGCTCGAGTTGGAACACCTGGGAGCGCGAGACGAGGGCGCTGTTTACATAAAAGAAGGGGTTGTAAGTCGTGGCGCCGATCAGCCGCAGGTTCCCGCTCTCCACATCGGGCAACAGAATGTCCTGCTGCGCTTTGTTGAAGTGGTGGATCTCGTCGACGAAGAGGATCGTTTTTTGTCCAGAGGTGCGTAGCCGATTGGCCGCCGCAGCCACTACTTTGCGCATCTCCGCGACGTTGCTTTCGACGCCGCTCAAACGCACAAATTTTGCCCGCGTCATCTCCGCGATGATCTGGCCAAGGGTCGTCTTTCCTGTGCCGGGCGGGCCGGAAAGGATCACTGATGGCAGCCGATCGGCCTCGATCGCGCGCCGAAGTAGTTTTCCGGGCGCGAGGATGTGCTGCTGGCCGACAAATTCAGCCAGCGAACGCGGGCGCATCCGGGCCGCCAGGGGAGAAGCGGCCGTGGGCGGCTTCACCGCCTTCACCTCCTCTTCCTCGACTTTGAACAACTCCTCCATGCGAAACGTTAGGGCGCGATAGTTCCGCTCGCATTCGAATTCGCCCGGCGCATGGCACGTTGCGCGCTTCAAGTTTAGCGGGATATTCGGCGCGCATGCGAAAACTGATCTTCAGTACGGTCTTCTTTTTTCTGCTCTCCGCAGTGGGGCGGGCGGAATCGCTGCCATTCTCCACCGTCTTTAAAGGCCGCGATAAGTTTGAGCGCTTGGTGAACGAGGCGCGGGCCGAGAACTGGCCCGCGTTGCCGTTAGGCGAACGGACGGTAACCGTCGGGCGCTCCCTCGTCGGCACGCGCTACAAGAACTACACCCTGGAGATCGACGACCGCATCGAGGCGCCCTCGGTTAATTTCAACGGGCTGGACTGCTGGACCTTTTTCGAGATCGCCCTCTCCTTTGCCCGCATGCTCGAAGAGCCGCAGGAGAACTGGACGTCCGCACGCTTGCTGCACTACATCGAGCTGGATCGTTATCGCGGGGGTCGTTGCACGGGCGAATATCTCTCTCGCCTGCATTACCTGGAGGACTGGCTGGCAGATAACGATCGCCGCGGATTGGTGGATGATCTGACGCGCAGCCTGGGCGGGGTAACCGTGCGACACGCCGCCCGCGAGATGACTGTGGGCTGGAAGAGCTACCGCTACCTCAGAAACAATCCCTCACTCCTGAGGCCGCTCGGTCAAATGGAAGCACGTGTGTCGAACCGCCCGCTCCAGATGATCCCGAAGAAGCGCGTGGCTGCGATCGAGCCGAAGCTGCGCAATGGCGACATCATTGGCATCGTCTCGCGCGATGGCCGGCGCGGCTTTGCAACCTCCCATGTCGGTCTCGCCTACCGCTCTGCCGATGGTGTGCTTCATTTCATGCACGCCTCCGCTCCGCGGAATTACGGCAAAGTCGTGATCGACTCCCGCCTCACGAGCTACCTTTATCGCTACGGAAGCCATAGCGGTATCATGGTGGCGCGCCCGAAGCGGTAGAGATGTAGCGACGCCGCTCTGTCGGCGTGGTGCGCGTGACTAGCTCGCAGCCGCGTTCACGGCGACAGAGCGCCGTCGCTACAACAAAGCTCGCCTGGGACGAACGGGGATTCCAGACCGTCTCCTCTTGTAGCAACGGCGCTGTGTCGCCGTTTTTCCGCCCGCCTTTCGTATGACGCCTTGCACCTCGACACAGCGAGGCGGCTACAGCGAAGAGCGCCGAACGCTATGGCTCTACCGTCGAGAGCTCGATCGTGAACGCAGCGCCGCAACCCACCCCGGCGCTGGAAGCCCGGATCGTCCCCCCGTGCGTCTCGATCACCGCCTTACTGATCGCGAGGCCTAGGCCGAGGCCTTCGCGGCGCGGACCAACCTGCTCGAAGGCGTCGAAAATTCTGTCGAGTGCCTCGGGTTCGATCCCGACCCCGGTGTCGCTGATCTCAAGCGCGAGTCGCCTGGGGGCGGGATTGAAACTGCGCACCGTGATGACGCCGTTGTCCATCGAGAACTTGGCGGCATTGCGGAGCACATTCCAGAAGACCTGCTGCAGGCGGGAGGTATCGGCTGCCACCGTATAACGTTGCGCTTCGAGCCGCAGGTCGAGCGTCAATTTACGCTCGTCAATCTCGTTCCGGATGATCCCAATCGCGTGGCGAAGCAGCTCGTGGGCATCGGCATTTCGCAACTGCAGTTTCAGCTTCCCGCGTGTGATTCGAGTGAGGTCGAGCAGATCGTCGATCAGGCGCGCTTCCAGCTCGATGTTGCGACACACCATTTCCAAGCCTTCGTCGATCTCGGCCGGCACGTCCGGCTGCTTCAGCATACCGCCCGCCCAGATCAAAACCGGCGTGAGAGGGGTGCGCAGCTCATGGCTCAACGTGGCCAGAAAACGGTCCTTGGCGGCGTTTGCCGATTCGGCCGCTTCTTTCTGCCGCTGCAACTCCGCCTGGATCTGCTGGCGATGGATGAAGAGGCCAATCTGATTGCCGAGGGATTCCGCCATCTCAAAGAGGTCCTTGTCTGGTTCGGCGACATCCACGCTGAACAACTCGAGGACTCCCTTGATCATTCCGTGCGCGCGCAGCGGAAATGCGAAGGCGCCGCGCAGCCCCGCTTCAACAGCAGCTGCGGCACGAGGGAAGTTGTCGTCTTGTGTGACATCGCGGATCGACGCTGCCTTGTGCGAGGTAACCACGCGTCCAGGCAGACCGGCGGGCGTCGCCAGCGTAGTCGCGCGTGTGACCTGCTCAAATTCTTCCAGATGCGGTTTGCCAGTGTGCCAGGTGGTAGCACAACGCAGCGTTTCGCAGTCGTCTTCGCAGAGCCAGATGGAACCGGCAACCCAGTTGCCGCCCTCGGCAATCGTCTGAATGATGCCCGGCCCCACCTCGTCGAGCGCCAACGAGCCGGCGAGAAGGCTGGCCACCTTGTATTCCGCAGCGCGGCGCTTCTGACCCTGCACACGCTCGGTAATGTCGCGGCCGATCTTTGAGGCGCCGATGACGCGCCCGTTTTCGCCTTTGATTGGCGAGATCGTCAGCGAAATATCGAACAGCGTGCCGTCCTTTCGGCGGCGCACGGTCTCGTAGTGCTCGAGCCCCTCGCCGCGCCGGATGCGTGCCAGAATTCTCGCTTCTTCATCATAACGGTCCGGCGCCATAAGCACGGTGACCGATTGCCCGATGATTTCTTCGGCCCTGTAACCGAAGAGGCGTTCCGCTGCTTCGTTCCAACTGGTGATGCGCCCGTCGAGATCCTTGCTCACGATCGCGTCGTCGGACGAGGTGACGATTGCGGCCAGGCGGCGGCTGGCGTCGTCCATGCGTTTCCGCTCCGTAATATCCCGGAGATACGCTGTGAAAACCGGGTCCTCGCCGACGCGGAAGGCAGTGATCGCCAGCTCCACAAAAATTTCCGAGCCGTCTTTCCGGATACCGACAATCTCGATTCGACGCCCGAGCACAGGACCTTCGCCTGTTTGAAGATAATGCTGGAGGCCCTGGCGGTGCCGTTCCCGGAGCGGAGCGGGAATAATGAGTTCCGCCAGTTCTTGGCCGACGGCCTCTTTCCGGCTGTAACCAAACACCCGCTCGGCCGCGGGATTGAATTCTACCACCCGGCCACGAGCGTCCATCGTGATGATGCAGTCCAGCGCGGAATCAATGATGACGCGGTTTAGCGCGCCGAGCCACGCTGGGGTGTCGCTGCCCACGATGTTTCGTTTTTCGTCAGAATCCATCAAGTCCCACGCCTTAGCATAGCATCGAAG
>JBHENA010000139.1:6240-6905 GCA_046262275.1 Chthoniobacterales bacterium | reverse complement strand
GCCGAAAACATCTCGCTGATATGGCGGCGCAACCAAACTCCTACACACCGCCAGCGCCGATCCGCCTCCTGCAGAGCCGCGTCATGTCGGTTATTGGCGTGTTGGTGCTCTTAACCGCGCTGAAATGGGGCGCGCTGCTCTTCATCGTTCATCAATACGAAACCGTGATCATCACGCGTTTCGGCAAGGCCGTTCGCACCGAAAAGACTCCCGGCCTGAAGGTGACGGTGCCGTTCATCGACAAGATCCATCGGTTCGACAATCGCATTCTAGCGTGGGACGGCCCGCCGACCGAATGCCCCACGAAGGACAAGCTTTACATCATTGTTGATTCCTTCGCGCGCTGGCGCATCAGCGATCCGCTTCTCTACTACAACCGTCTGAACGACGAACGGAGCGCGCTCTCCCGCCTGGACGACATTCTGATCAGCGAAACGCGCACCGCAGTCGCCACACATGACCTGGTGGAAATCATCCGTGTGACCAAAGGACGCCAGCCGTTGCGCGATCACGAGCTGGAACAGACCGGCACGATTCTGCCCAGCGCCATTCCGGACATCGCGATCGGTCGCGGCCAGATCGAGAAACAAATCACCGAGCGGGCGCGCGAGGGCACGGGGCCCTTGTCGGTCTTGCGGTTGACGAACAGCATGTACGGGCCCGGT
>JBHENA010000139.1:432-6230 GCA_046262275.1 Chthoniobacterales bacterium | reverse complement strand
AGTACAACCCTGCGGTCGCGGCCAAAATCAACGATCGCATGTCGAGCGAGCGTCACCAGATCGCGGCGCGGTTCCGGTCCGAGGGAAAAGGCGAAGCGGCCAACATCAATGGTCAGAAGGAGAGCGAGGTGGCGTCGATCACGTCGACCGCAAACAAGAACGCGCTGCGGATCGAAGGCGAAGCGGATGCCGAAGCCGCGCGCATTTACACAGCGGCTTTCAGTTCACCGCAGGCGCAGGATCTGTATCTGTTCCAGCGCAGCCTCGGCGTCGCGAAAGCCGCCTTCGAGAAAGACACCACCGCGGTCATCTCGACCAACAGCGATCTCGGCCGCATCCTCAAAACGATGAGCGAAAGCGTCACCGCGCCCAAGCCGGCAGCACCTTAACGCAAACGATCTCTGCGAGACTATCCGACTGTCGTTTTGCTTTGCGCTTCCGCGCGGCGCCGAATCGCGCGGAGCCAGGATCGCCGGATAATGTCGCTTCCTGGGTGGATCACCCGCCAATAGACGGCGAAGCGCCGGGCGGTTGAGCTGTCATTCGCGAAGACGCGCGTCTCCGTCGAGAGCGTTAACTCGCCGCCTGCGCGTGGCGTGACAAGAAAGTTCATGGTGGCGAGCGCCACGCCTGCGGGAAGGGCGCTTCGAAATAGTTCCGGCGACAGCTCCGGAGCTGCGCCGGTTTTTCGCGGAGCGGCAACGATCGTGCCGAGAACGAGTTCACGCGGGGCTTCATCCGCCAGAGGGATGAATGTGGTTTGCGTGGCCACGTCCAGGAGCGGCTGTTGTTCCGGAGCATTCAGGGTCTCGGCCGGTCCGGACCTGCCGCAACGGCGAATCGCGATCAACGTGCGAAAGAGAAAGATCTCGTCGGCACGGACAGCGCGAATCGCGGCGAACACGTCGTCCGGCGAAGCGGCGATCTGAATTGTATGGCGTTCGCCGAAGTGCCAGACGGGCATCCATTCATCGAGTCTGCTCACCCGAGCCGGCGCTTCTTTGCTGCGAATCGGCCAGGCCAGCGCCGCTGCCGCGACCACTAGCCCGCTGAGAACCGAAGCGCCTGCGGCTTTCCGGCTTCGAATTCCGAGGAAGCGCAAAGGCCGAACCAGCGACAGCAGCCCGGCTGACGCGAAGAGGAAACCGAAGTAGGCGACAAGAGAATCGATCATTGTTCCGACCGCGGGAGAAGCCATTCGAGTGCGCGATGCAAATCGGCGATGGCCGCACCTTCCACGGGGGAGTTATGGTCCGCCCCCGCGAGCATGATGATGCGCTTTTCTCCCGCATAGGCGTCCACCACGAGACGTTGGAATCTCGGCGCCACGATCTCATCCTTTTCCGCGAGCATGAAAATCGCGGGTCCGCGTGAGAGCCGCGCATTGGCCACGTTGTCCAATTCTGCCGGCAACTGGAGCGCGACAGGACCTGCCAGCAGCCAAAGATTCCACCAGCCGAACTGGCGCAGAATCATCTGCCGCAGCGCCGGAGGATTGTGCAGAACCGCGCCCGCCACTGGGCGTTTCGCGGTGACGTGCAACGCCGCGGTTGTGCCGATGCTTGCGCCGAAAACCACGATCGGTCTGTTCTCCGCCTTGGCCTTAAGCGCATCGAAAGCTGCCAGTGCGGCCGGACCGATCCGCGCCAGACGCGCCGGCCCGGTGCTGCCTCCGTAGCCGGGATAATTCACTCCCCAAACTTCGACTGCCCGGCGGTCCCACGCGTCGGCTTCCGCGGCCACCCAGCGCTCCGCGCGATCAGCGTTGCCATAGAAGCGCAGCACATAGGCATCCACGCATTCCCTCTGCCGTGCGAGCTGCGACTGCGCGGTGCAAATTTCGAGCCGACCCTGTTCGAACGGAAGGAAGGTGCTCTCCGCCCCGCGGGCATCGATTGGGAAAGTGGTCGGAAAGAGAATCAGGCGATCTGCGAGATTGCCGAAGGAGACCACCACGAAGTATAGCGGCACGACGACGAGGGCGACACGCCAGCGACGCTTTGCAGACATGGGAGAGGGAAGCAGTTGTCGCGCTCCGGGTAAACCGGCAACTATTTTCCAACGTGCGTCGAGGTTGATCCAGGCCTCGGCATATTGCTAAAGAATGCGAGCACGGCTTTTCGTATTCGGCCGTCGCGGCGCGGTGGAGATCCACATGCCCAGCGCCGCTCACGAGCCAAAGTTCTTTCGGGGATTTCGCCTGATGGAACAGCTCGCGTGCGTCTTCTGCAGTGGTGTTCCGATCATGCTCGCCATTCATGATCAAAAGGGGGCAGTTCACGTCAGCGACATGGTCAATCGGGCTCACTTGTGCGGCTGAAATCCCGAGGCGCAGCCGCATCTGCGCGAAGAGCACTGGCGATATGAGTTTCCCAAGGGGCCCGAGGTATTTCTTTAAGCGATTGTCCGTCGCTCGCTTGATCGTCGGGTAAACTGCTTCCAACACGATCGAGTCCACCTTGAGCGGCGGGCTGGCGAGCAACGCCGCGGCCCCGCCGAGCGAGCATCCGATCCCCCCCACCTGCCAGTAGTATCGTGGCGATCAGCAGACGCTTGAGCATGGATGCGATCAGGTGAGCGATTGGCGAGTTTACCTGCAGAGTGCGAACTGCTGCATAAGCCAGAGCGGGAGCGAGTGCAGTTCCCAGACGCTACAGAAGTTTTGCAGCAGAGTAGCCTTTACGTGAAGCTGCCGATCTTCCGATGAAATGGGCGATCATAATTCACGGCGGTGCGCACACGATCGCGCACGAAAACGTGGAGCCGCACAAAATCGGCTGCCTGCGAGCGGTGGACGCAGCTGCCGCGCTCTTGCAGCGCGGAGCGTCTTCGCTCGAAGCAGTGGAAGCAGCGATCCGCATTCTGGAGGACGATCCCACCTTCAACGCCGGGTTTGGTTCGATGTTAAACGCCGATGGCGAGGCGGAGATGGATGCCGCGATCATGGATGGGGCAGCACTCCGTGCTGGCGCGGTCGCGGCAATACAGGGTGTGCGACATCCGATTTCTGTCGCACGGCGGTTGCTCGAAACGGACACCGTTCTGCTCAGCGGTGAAGGAGCGCGCCGATTCGCGCTCGAGCAGAATGCGGAGCTGTGCCGGCCGGAAGAAATGATTCATGAGGAACAGGTGCTGGAGTGGCGCGCACACCGCAGGAAGCGCGGCTCCGGCACCGTGGGGTGCGTCGCGCTCGATTCGCACGGCAACTTCGCCGCGGGAACTTCCACGGGCGGCTTGATGCACAAACCAAAAGGACGCATCGGCGACTCGCCGCTGATCGGTCTCGGTCTTTACGCAGACAATGCGGCGGGCGGCTGCTCGTTAACCGGGGACGGGGAATCGATCATGCGGATGGCGCTGGCCCATCGGATCATCAATTCCATGCTGCACGGCGCGGATGCGGATCAGGCCGCGGACGAAGCCATTGCCGTGATGGCGCGCCGCGTGGGAGGCGAAGCGGGCTGCATCGTGCTCGATCGGCAGGGTCGCGTCGGGTTTGCGCATAATGCCGGCAACCTCGCGCATGCTTACCGGACGGCGCAGATGGCGGCTGCGATCGCTTCTGTGGGAAAACAGTAGAGCCGGCGTCGATTCGGCGATTCAGATCCAAACGCAACGCATGTCATCCTGAGGCTGGCGAAGCGCGCCGAAGGATCTCACATCGTAGTTGAGATCACACGGATCAGGTTCGCGGTTCTGCACCCTTTGGGAGGTCCTTCGCCGTCTGCGCGGCTCAGGATGACTGCTGGTAGTGAGCTGCTGCTCCTTTAGAAGCAATTTCGCGGAGAAATTCCCGGAAGGCGGCTGGATCGCGCAGCCGGTATCTTGCGCGCGATGGCTCCGGACCGACCTTGATCGAGATGAAGTGCGGTGCCTCGATCTCGAACATGCTCTCGTCGGTCTGATCGTCGCCCGCGCAAAGGACCAGGTGATATTCCCTCTCGTGAAGGAGGCGGCGGATCGCGACCGCTTTTGAAACTTCCGCGGAAGTGACCTCCACAATCTTGCGGCCCTGCCGAATCTTAACCGGCTCGTTCGCCAGCATTGTGCCGAGCTCGTGCGCAAGTTGATTTGCCTTCCAGGTCCCAAATTCTGGATCCGTCTTTCGATGATGCCACACGAGTGAGGTGCGCTTCTCCTCCACCCAGCTTCCGGGCGTGGACTGCTCATAAAGGCGTAAAAGCTCGCGAATTTCGTCCTTCCACCCATAACTCACGTCCCGGTCCCATTCTTCCCAGTCGCGCCGACCAGGGCGCCGGATGGTGGCACCGTGTTCCGCCACGCAGGCAAAATCCGGCTCGGGAAAAAACAGCTCCAAATCCTGGTGGCTGCGGCCGCTGACGAGAAAAAGCCCTACAGTTTTGTATGCGAGCAGTTGACTGAGCAGCGCGTGAATTTCCGGCGTCGGCCTGGCGGCGCGCGGTTCCCGCTCGATCTCGCGCAGGGTCCCGTCGTAATCGAGAAAAAGCGCGACCCGTTTGCCGGCGGCCAGCGCGGTTTGCAGCTGCTCGGAGGCAACTTCAATCTCTTCCCAGGTCGCAGCCGCGGAGGGCTCGCTGGTCCCGAGCTGCTGGATGAACGAGCGCGCCCAATGGTGCGCATCGAACTTCATGACGCGCTCGCGCATCGGTTGATTGGAAGCGCGTTTCTCCTCAACAGACATGGCGAGGGCTTCGGCCAGCTTCTCAGCCACGGTGCGGGTGTCGTAGGGATTTACCAGCACGGCGTTCGCCAGTTCCTCGGCGGCTCCGGCGAATTCACTCAAAATCAGGACGCCATCATGCTCGCGCTGGCAGGCGATATATTCCTTCGCGACCAGGTTCATCCCATCGATCAGGGGCGTGACCATGGCAACGTCCGCAGTGGCGTAGAGAGCGCACAGATCGCTGAAATCGACGGAGCCGTGGATGAAACGAATGGGGCTGCTGTTGAGGGTGGCGTAGTGGCCGTTGATGCGCCCCACCCGTGCCTCTGTTTCGGCGCGAAGCTGCTGGTACTCCTCCACTTGCTCGCGAGAGGGCACGCTGACGAAGATGAACTTGATGGAATCGCGTTCCTCTTCGGCAAGGTGCGAGAGGAAATGCTCGATTGCATCGAGCCGGTGCAGGATTCCTTTTGTGTAATCCATCCGCTCAACTGACAAGACGACGCGCTTACCGGCATTCGCGAGGAGGAATTCATCGCGCCGCTGCGCGAATTTCGGTGAGTCGAGTGTCTCTTCGAATTTGCGCGCGTTGATCCCGATCGGGAACACGCCCATTGCGCTGACGTGTCCGTCTTCTTTGCGGATGCGCGTAATCTCGGATTCCAGCCCGAGCAGCCGCAGCACCGTGCTGCGGAAGTGGCGCATGTAACCGAACGTGTGAAAGCCGATGAGATCCGCGCCGAGAATTCCAGCGACCAGCTCACGCCGGTTCGGATGGCAGCGAAACGTTTCGTATGAAGGAAACGGAGTGTGCAGGAAAAAGCCGATCTTCAGCTCCGGCATCGCCTCGTGCAGCATGGCAGGCAGCAGCATGAGCTGGTAGTCGTGCACCCAGACAAGGTCCCCCGGGTTCGCCGTTTCGAGCACCTTATGGGCAAAGCGCTGGTTAACGCTCCGATATTGATCCCACCAGGCCGGATTATAGCGCATGTAGTTCGGCATGTAGTGGAGCAGCGGCCAGATGCTGGAGTTGGAGAAACCCTCGTAGTGCCCGGCTATCTCTTCTTGGGTCAGGAAGACTGGCAGGCAGCCATGCTCCCGGACGAGGAGCCGTTCGATCTTCTCTCGATCGGCATCACCGATGGTGCCGCCG
>JBHENA010000139.1:0-422 GCA_046262275.1 Chthoniobacterales bacterium | reverse complement strand
GCGCACGGCGCCGGTGCGCTGTGCCTTCTACCGAGCCGGCGCGGCGCGCAAGTGATTCGCGCGGCTATGGGTGCGTCGCTTGCCCGTTCCCGCGGTTTTGAGCCGTAGAAGGATGCGCAGGCAAGGCGCCGGAGGGGATCACTTTTCTTGTTTCGGCGGCCCCGGAAGTGGCATGGCGGCTGCTATAGAAGTTATAGCAACTAAAATTACTAGAACCAGCCCAATGAAAAAGTCTCTCCTTCTCCTCCCAGCTCTCCTGGCCTTTTCCTCAGCCACAGTTTGGGCCGACGCTCTCCTCCTAACGGTGAACGCCACACCTTACGATCGTCAAATGGAGCGAATTCGCCCGGTGCTCACCACCTCCGCCGAAGGCCGCAACGACCAAACCTCGCTTGGCCTGGTGAATGCCTGGATGACTGACC
>JBHENA010000138.1:0-6929 GCA_046262275.1 Chthoniobacterales bacterium | reverse complement strand
GTGTGGGGAGCTCATGACGTGGTACTGCGTCGCGTGCGAGGACCACGCCGGCGGACGGCGCAGCGCGCCGTCCCTACCTACCGGCAGCGGAAAAAGCTCGGCTGATGACCAAGGCCGCTGCGGTAGTTCACATACGTCGCCAGCGCCAGGAGCGGGAAGTTCTGCCGATACATGTCGTACTTGAGATAGAAGACGCGGGGGAAACCCGTGCCGGTGATCTGCGGCTCGTCCCAGGCGCCATCGCTTCTCTGCGTCGTGAGCAGATGTCGGAGTCCACGCTGCACGCTGGATCGCTCCAGGTCACCGCAGGCGCAGATGGCCATTAGAGCCCAGGCAGTTTGCGATGCCGTGCTCTCGCCCCTGCCCTTCAGGGTTGCGTCCTCATAGGTTGCACACGTTTCGCCCCAGCCGCCGTCGTCGTTCTGGCAGCTCTCCAGCCAATCCCGCCCGCGCAGAATCCAATCCTGCGTCATCTCTTCGCCGATCGCGCGCAAGCCGCGCAGCACCTGCCACGTCCCGTAGATATAATTGACGCCCCAGCGGCCATACCACGAGCCGTCGTCGTCCTGCGTGTCGATCAGGTACTGCACCGCGCGGCGAACGCACGGCTGCTGCACGTCGAACCCGATATAGCCGAACAGCTCGAGCGTCCGCGCGGTCAGATCGCTGCACGTCGGGTCGAGGATCGCATTGTGATCCGCGAACGGCATATCCTCGAGCCAGTGCTTCGTTACTTCCTTGTCGAACGCTGCCCATCCGCCGTCGCGGCACTGGAAACTCACTTGCCAATCGAGTGCGCGCTTGAAGAGCTGGTTGAATCCCTCCCGGCGGGTAGGCCGCACGAGCCGCAAAGCCATCAGCACCATCGCCGTGTCGTCCGTGTCAGGATAGTAGACGTTGTTGTATTCGAACGCCCAACCACTCGCCTCCGGATGCGGATTGTTCACCGTCCAATCCCCGCGCACACGAACCTCCTTATCCACCAGCCACGACGCTGCCTTTCGCAAGGCCGGGTGATCCGCCGCCAGGCCCGATTCAGCGAGCGCGATCATGTTAATCGACGTATCCCATACCGGCGAGAGGCATGGCTGGATCCGGAAATCTTCCGAATCGTCCACGAAGAGTCCGCGAAGATCGTTCATCGCCTTCGCAAAAGCCGGGTGATTAGCCGGATAACCAAGCGCGCGCAGGGCGATTAACGCATTTAACATCGCCGGAAAAACCGCTGCGAGTCCATCGCTCCCGTCGCCGGTCCGCGCCAGCATCCAGCGCTCAGCTTCCTCGAGGGCGCGCCTGCGCATCGGGCGCCAGCCTAGTTTCGAGATCAACTTCAAAGCGTGATCGGCCCGAAGGAAAAAGTTCCGCCAGGTCAACAGGCGCTGATCGCGAGGGAGCGTGAAATCCTTGTGCTCGGTCCCAAGGGGGTAGAGCTCGTGCAACTGCTTCAATCCCGGGAGTTCCCGGGTCGGTTTGAAATGATTGATAATTGCGAGCGGGACGAGCATGGCCCGGCTCCAGGAAGACATTTTGTAGATGTTAAACGGCGCCCAATTCGGGAGCAGAATCATCTCCACCGGGATCGAGGGCAGATACTGCCACGGAAATTGGCCGAGCAGCGCAAGATAGAGCTTGCTGAAGGTGTTCATCGCCGGGATGCCGCCCAGGCGCAGAATGTTTGCGCGCGCCTCCTGCATGAAAGGCAGATCGGCCGAATGCCCGGCGAGCTTGAGCGCGAAATACGCTTTGACCGATGCGTTCACTTCGCTCGGTCCGCCGTAGTAAATGTTCCAGCCGCCGTCCGGCAACTGCCGTTCAAGAATGTGCCTCACAGACCGTTGCTGAAGCGCGTCGTCCACCTCACCCAGCCAGTGCATGAAGAGCACGTAGTCGGAGCAAAGCGTGCTATCGACGATCAGCTCGCCGCACCAGTGGCCGTCGGGTTTCTGTTGCCGAAGAAGATTTTCCTGGGCAAGCTCGATCGCATCGCGGATGTCGCCTGTCTCAGGCGCATACGCGGGCGCATCGGCGGGCAGCGCGCTGGGTAAGGGAATGACGTTGCTCGACGACGGAGGCATATGGAATCAGGAAGCGACCGCCTCGGCTTCCGCGCGTTTGCCCGTGACATGTCCATTCCCACACGTGATGCCGTTAAACGCCGCCAGCTCGCTGCCGAGCCAGGTCGGCTTTGGCCGGGCGCCGAAGTTGAACTTGAGCGTTTTCCAGGTATCGCCGCGTTGCGCCTGCAGACCGAGACTCGCGGTCGGCTCGTAGCCGCAATGCGTCATGCAATTTTCGCAACGCGGGTCTCGAGCCACGCCATCGGCCACGCCGTACTTGTCCCAATCGACATTCGCTAGCAGCTCCGCGTAGCTGTTGAAATGGCCGGTGCCGTTGGTGCCCACCTTGTCGGTCATGAAATAACAGGGCGCCTTCCAGCCAGCCATGTTCCGAGTCGGGATGGCCCAGGCAGAGCAGGTCAGTTCGCGTTTCCCCGCCAGAAATTCGAAATAGACCGGAGTGCCGAAAAACGTGTAGCGGTTCATCCATTCCTCCATCTTCGCGAACTTCTGCACAGTCAGAGTGCGTGTGAGGAAGAAGTTCTCGGGCTGGAGATTGAGCCGCGCGATCATATCCTTCTTCGCCGCGTCGTAATCGTAGCCCGGCGTAATGGTGTGACCGTCTACGCCGAGATCGGAAAGGAAATCGAAAAGCTGCTCGAGCTCGTCCATGTCGGTCTCCTTGTAGACGGTCGTGTTCGTCGCGACCTGATAGCCGAGCAGCTTGGCCATCTTAATCGCAAGGATGCACTCCTTGAAAACGCCCTCGCGTTCCACGATCAAGTCGTGCGTCCGCTCCAACCCATCGAGGTGCACGTTCCAGTACATCCATCCGCTCGGCGCGATCGTGGGCTGATTTCTGATTGCTGATTGCTGATCTCTGATTTCTGCAGCCTCTTTCGGCGTGATCAGGCCGTTGGCGAGCAACTCTTGCAGCTTCTTCTCCACCTCGTTCCGCGTTCCGCGATCCGCGCTCCGCATTTCTGCTTTTAGCCATTCGCGCATTTTCTTGCGCATAAACATGGCGTTCGTGCAGACGTAAACGATCCGCTTCTGCTCCAGCAAACCCTGGATCAACGCTTCTATGTGCGGGTAGATCAGCGGCTCGCCGCCGCAGATCGAAACCATGGGCGCGTTGCATTCGTCCGCCGCCGCCAGGCAATCCTCGAGCCTCATCATGTCCTTGAGCGAGGTGGAGTATTCCCGGATCCGGCCGCAACCAGTGCAGGTCAGGTTGCAGGTATGGAGCGGCTCGAGCTGGAGCACGGTGGCAAACTTCTTCGTGCCACGGAGCTTATGGCTGATGATGTAGGCCGCGATTTTGGTCGTCAGTGCGAGAGGAAATCGCATAAAGGCGAGGATAGTAACGAGAGGCTGTGGGGTGTCAATAGAGCCGCGGGGGAGGCCGGACGACCGCAATCCTGACCCGAAACGAACCTTTCAAGCCATGCCGGAAGATCAAACCGAGACGGTCGCGGTGCTCGGCGCTTCACCGAAGCCTGACCGCTATGCCTATCGCGCGATGGAAATGCTGCGCCGGCACGGGCACCGCCCGATTCCGGTGAACCCTGCGTTCCAGGAAGTGCTCGGCGAACCGTGTTACGGGAGCATCGCGGACATCCCCGAGAAAGTCGAGACGATCACAATGTACCTGGGCAGGCAGCGCTCGGATCCGCTCATCGAGCAGATCGTGGCGGCAAAGCCGCGGCGGATCATCATGAATCCAGGTGCGGAGAACGATAATCTGGCGGCGAAAGCGCGTGCCGCCGGAATCGAGGTGGTGGAAGATTGCACGCTGGTGATGCTGCAAAGCGGCGACTTTTGATCAAGCTACCGCGCCATCCGGCAGTCATCCCGCCTGAGGCGGGCTTGGCGAAGCGCACCGAGAGCCTGCACTGAGCGAAGTCGAACGTGGACCTCCCACACTCGCGGAGCGCGACACGAGCCTAGGAAACGCAGCCCAGCCCGTGGGGTGTCTCGTAGCCCGCGTAAACGTTTCATGCTCTTGCGAGATCCCTCCCCGTCTCCGCGGCTCGGGATGACCAGCTAATGTAGCGCAAGCTTCCAGCTTGCAGGGTCAGAAAAGATGCAAGCTGGAAGCATGCGCTACATTACGGCGCCTGCCAGCCGCGCCGGATCAGGCTCACCGCGATCGCGGCCAGTAACAACGCGATCAGCTTCGAGACCCCATTCAATCCTTGCTTCCCCATCAGCGCCTCGACGCGCCGCGCGTAACGAAAACCCACCTGCACGAGCAGCAAATTCACGAGGAGCGACAGGATTGTGAACACCACCCCCACGGTATCGACCAGAATCAGAAGCGCGGTCAGCAGCGCCGGCCCCGCGATTAACGGCATCCCCAGCGGCACGACCCCGAACTCGTCACTCCCGCTCCGCGCTTTCTCATCGCCCCCGATCAATTCCCGCGCCGCAAGGCCCAGCAGGATTAACCCGCCAGCCACCTGAAAATCCGAGACGGAAATTCCGAGCGCTTTGAAGATGAACTTGCCGAGAAAAATAAACCCGATCGAGACCGCGAATCCGGTTACAATCCCGAGCAATCCCTGCCGCTGCCGCACTTCGCGCGAGGCGTTCGGCGCCAGGCCCATAAAGACCGCGATCAAACCCATTGGATCGATCGCCACAAAGACCGGGATAAACGCGAGGAGCGATTTCTCGAGCAACTCTTGCATGGTGAGGAATGATTCCCTTTACCGGGGGCGCTTCTACCACAATGATGCGCCCTCCACCACCTCTCCCATGAAGCCTCCGCTCTTTGCTCTTCTCTTCTGCACCTTTTCGCTCGCGCTTCCTGCGGAGGAATTGAGAAGCGTAGACGCATTCCGCGAAGCAGCGGCGAAAGCGGGCGCTGTCCTTACGATCCCTGAGTGGGAGCAGACTCCCGCCGCCGTCGAGGCTTCCGTAAAAGAAGCAATCGCGACGGCGAATACCGCGCTCGACCGGACCGGCAGCCAAGACCTGAAGAAGGTCACGTTCCAGAGCACGATCGTCGCCCTCGACGATCTGGTGTATCACGTCAACCTGGCCGCGAACCGCGCCGGTATAATCAAAGAGAGCCATACCGACGCCGCCATGCGCAGCGCGGCGGAAAACGCGATCAAGACCTTCCAGGATTGGTCGGTCGGAACGGATTACCGCGAGGACGTTTACGCCGCAATCGTGGGATTCAAGCAAACGAATCCGACGCTGAAGGGCGAAGACGACAAGTTGTATCGCGAGACGCTGCGCGATTACCACCGCGCCGGTCTCGATCTCCCCCAGGAAGCACGGAAGGAAGTGGAGCAACTGCGCAAGGAGCTCGCCCGGCTAACGACCGACTTCGATACCAACGTGGTGAGCGCGACCGCGCCTATGGTCTTCACGAAAGAGGAGCTGGAGGGCGTGCCCGAGAGTTTTCTCGCCTCGCCCGGCGTTAAGACGGGCGATGACGCTTACACTGTGATGGCAAACGTCACGTTCCATTACAACACGGTGATGGACACCGCGAAGAAGGAGCAAATCCGCAAGCGCCTCTACGTCGCGCACGACACGCTGGCGAAAGACAAGAACGTTCCGCTCCTGAACGAGATCCTCGCGCTGCGCAACAAGATCGCGCTGCGCCTCGGCTATGCCTCCTGGGCCGATTACAAGACGGAGGTGAAGATGGCCAGGACGGGGGCGAACGCCTCCAAATTCATCGACGAACTCGTCGTCGGCGTTCAGCCAAAGTTCGAGGCCGAAGTGGCAGAACAGCGCAAGCTAAAAGTGGCCGACACGGGTGACCCGCGCGCGCAAATCGCTGTCTGGGATTGGCGCTACTACACAAACCAGCTCAAGAAGGAGAAATACGCCGTCGATACGGAGGCGCTCCGCGTCTTTTTTCCTTACCAGCAGACTCTGGAAGGAATGTTCAAAATCTATCAACACATCTTCGGCCTCAAATTTGAGCAGATCGCCGCGCCGGCCAAGTGGATCCCGGACCTGCAGCTCTACATGGTGACCGACGCCGCGACCGGCGAGCCAATGGGCATGTTCTATCTCGACATGTTTCCGCGCGAAGGGAAATACAACCACTTCGCGCAATTCGGCATCATTGAAGGGAAGGCCCTTTCGGAGGAGCGCTACCAGCGCCCGACGGTCGCGTTGCTTTGCAACTTTCCGCCGCCCAGCCCAGGGAAGCCCTCGCTTTTGAGTCATTCCGAGGTGGAGACTCTTTTCCACGAGTTCGGCCACGTCATGCATTCCATTTTGACACGCGCCGATTATGCGCGTTTCGCCGGCACCAATGTCCCGCGCGATTTCGTGGAAGCGCCCTCGCAGATGCTGCAAAATTGGGTCTGGGACAAGAAGGTGCTCGACACCTTTGCAGCTGATTACCGCGATCCGGCGAAAAAAATTCCAGCGGAGACGATCACGCGAATGTCGGAAGCGCGGCTCGCGACGGAGGGGATGCGTTATCGGCGGCAGTTTGCCTTCGCCTCCCTCGACCTCGCGCTCCACGGGCCGCATCGCGAAGATGAGCCTTACGATTGCGCAGGAAGGACCGTGAGCGCGTTGCGAAGGCGCTGTAGCCGCCTCGCTGCGGTCGGGGCGCCGAGCTCGTTTACCTCTGCCTGTCATCCTGAGCCGCGCAGACGGCGAAGGACCTCGCAATCGCAGAAAGGAGCATCTAGACCGGGCCTGCGCGGATCGCAGTCAAGCCACGCGAGTTTTACTCTCTCGGAGCTTCGCCTGTAGCGACGGCGCTCTGTCGCCGTTTGAACGCGTGCAGGACCCAGCTGCCGTGCTTCGGCTGCTGGCGTTCTTCGTCGTGACGCTGCTGTCATTGTCCTCCTGCCGCAAACCTGAGTCGAACGTCGAAAAAGGCAATCG
>JBHENA010000137.1:0-6981 GCA_046262275.1 Chthoniobacterales bacterium | reverse complement strand
GAGCTGAATCGTCCGGTGCTGAAGAACCTCGGCGTGCCACTGTTACAGTTGGACATTCGAAGCGCCACCGGTGTGGGCACAGTTCCGGCCGCGGATTTTGTGATCCACGCCGCGGCTAACCCGAGCGTGCTCGCCGGGGTTGGCGGGCCAGCAAACAGCCGCGAGGTCATGGAGCACAATCTTCTCGGCACCATCAATCTCCTCGAGTACTGCAAGGAACACCACGCCGGCTTCGTTCTGCTGAGCTCCAGTCGCGTGTATTCGATGGCCGCGCTCCGTGCTCTGCCGCTCGAAGTCGTGAATCGAGCTTTCCGGCCGGTTGCGAACAACAACATTCCCGGCGTGAGTGGTCTCGGAGTGCGAGAAGAGTTTTCGACCGCGCCGCCGCTCTCGCTCTACGGCTCCGCAAAGCTCGCCTCGGAGCAGCTGGCGTTGGAATACGGCGCTGCGTTCGATTTTCCGGTCTGGATCAATCGCTGTGGTGTGCTGGCGGGCGCGGGACAATTCGGGAAGGCCGACCAGGGAATCTTTTCATTCTGGATCCATAGCTATCGTGCGCGTCGGCCGCTCAGGTATACCAGCTTCGGCGGAGAAGGCTATCAGGTGCGCGATTGCCTTCACCCGCGCGATCTGGTGACGGTACTGCGGAAACAGCTAGAGGGCGGTAACGGCAAGCGCGTGTGCAACTTCAGCGGTGGTGCCGCGAGCGCCATGTCTCTGCGGCAACTGACTGATTGGTGCGCCAGTCGCTTCGGTCCACATGCGATCGAGCGCGGCCAGGAAGAACGTCCCTTCGATATCGGATGGCTGGTCGTGGATTCCAGCCAGGCAGAGAAGCAGTGGGACTGGCGTCCGCAGACGTCGCTCGAGCAGATCCTGGAGGAGATTGCAGCCCACGCCGAAGCGCATCCGGAGTGGCTGGATCTCAGCCGCTAAATGCCGCTCCAGGAGGGGAGTCGGAGACAAAAAGCTCCAGGTTCGTGCGACGGCTACTGGCGTGATTCTAGCTTCGTCACCGGAGCATGCGCTTCGCGGATCGTGAGCAAGGTGCGGCCGACCAGATCGCTCTCGCAGGCAAACGAGTCCTCATTTTCATCGTTGCCTACAACGCCGAGACGACGATCGCTAAAGTTCTCAGCCGCATCCCCGCCGCGCTCCACACGCCGGACGTGGAAGTGCTGATCATAGACGACTCGTCGCAGGACGACACTTTCCTCAACGGGCTGCGTTTTCAACAGGAGACGTCCGCTTTCAAAATCACCGTCCTGCGGACGCCGGAAAACCAGGGCTACGGCGGAAACCAGAAACTCGGCTACCGGTATGCGATCGATAACGGGTTCGACGTCGTGGCGCTCGTGCACGGCGACGGTCAATACGCGCCGGAGAAACTGCCGGACCTGATCGCGCCGCTGGCGACAGGAGAAGCGGACGCAGTCTTCGGCTCACGCATGATCGACAAGGAAGCGGCCCGCACGGGCGGGATGCCTCTCTACAAATGGATCGGAAACCAGGTCCTGACTGCCTTTCAGAACCGTCTGCTCGGCACCAACCTGTCGGAATTTCACTCGGGCTATCGGCTCTACTCGACGAGCGCCCTGGCTCAGGTGCCGTTCGAGAAAAACACAAACGACTTCCACTTCGATACCGAGATCATCATTCAGCTGGTCTTGAAAAATCTGCGCATCGTCGAGCTCCCGATTCCCACCTTTTACGGGGACGAAATTTGTCATGTAAACGGAATGCGCTACGCCTGGGATGTCTGTAAAGCGACCGTCAAAGCTCGGCTCTGCGGTATCCATCTCTTTTACGATCGCAAGTTCGACGTGCATCCCGGAGCTGCGATACACAGCGACAAGCTCGGGTTCCCATCCTCCCAATCTTTCGCGGTCGAGTCCTGCCCGGCCGGGGAAACGGTCCTCCAGCTCGGCATTGGTCACGCCAACGTAGCCGCGGAGTTGAGGCTCAAGAATTGCGAGGTAACGGCGATCGATTTCACCTCCACGGACCTGAAGGACCGGGCGTCGGTGCCTGCACCGCAGGCGAGTTTACCGGCGCATCTCGCGGCCTATGACCGCATTTTGCTCATGGATCTGGTGGAGCATCTGCACGATCCGGAGACGTTTATGGACACCCTCCGGCGGAGGACCGGCGGAAGCCGTCCTGAGGTGATTGTCACCGCGGCGAATGTCGCCTTTTTCGTGACCCGGATCATGCTGGCGCTTGGGCAGTTCAACTACAGCCGCAAAGGCATTCTGGGCCTTGGTCACCGGCGCTTGTTTACTTTCCGCTCGCTACGCGCGCTGCTCGAGCAGGCCGGTTATCAAGTGTTGGAAGAACGTGGGGTGCCGGCGCCGTTCCCTCTCGCCCTGGGGATGAATCGATGGAGCAAAGCGCTGCTCAAGATTAACACCATGCTCATCGCGTTCTGGAAGAGCTTCTTCGCGTATCAGGTCTGCATCCGCGCGCGCGCTCTTCCGGATTCACGCCATCTGCTGAAGGAGACGATCGCGGGAAGCGCGGCGCTGCGCGCGCAATTGAAAGACCGCGCCGCCTGAAGTAGCCGCTGCCGGTGCGCTGCTCTACGAGTTCCTACGGTGCGGGTGCAGATTTCAGGATCTGCAGCGCTCGGAGCAGACCTTCGGTGACCAGCTCGTAGAGCGGGAACTCCACGAACAAAATCAGGTACTGCCGCATCTCGACCGCGCAGATCAGGCCGACGGCAGCGCAGGTGATCCAGACGCGATACCGCGGGCTTGCAGGGATGAGAACGGAAAGCTGGCTAAAGGCGAGAACACGCAACGGCATGTCCCACATGTTGGCGTAACGGAGGTTCATTCCGTATTTCAGGTTGCACATGACGAGATAGCTGGCGCCGATGAAAACGGCGAGGAACAGCTCCGGTTTCGTAGTCCGATCCAGCCGGAAGAGCGCCGCCACCGCCAGGAGCAGCACGACGGGACTAACGAGTAGCAGGTCCACCAGGTATCGGTGCCAGGGTCCGTCGCCCGTCATGATGGCATAGACGAGCTGATAATTTTTGCCGGCTGAGAGCTGGTAGCTGCCGACCAGCGTAGTGAGACCGCCGGCGAGAAAGACGAGGATCACTACGCCGAGAAGAGGTCCGATGATCATGGCGGCAAGAAGCTCCCGCGTGACCACGCCCCATTTCGCCCAGCGGTTGACCGCGATCAGAACGAGCAGAGCGAAGTAAACAAAGGCGGCGTTCTCCTTCGTCACCACCATCATGCTCAAGCCGAAGGTAAAGGGCAAAAGCCAGAGCCATTGGCGCGGCGCGCGCAGGTTCTCCCAAAGCATCCAGAGATTAAAAAGCGCCCAGAAGGCAAAAAACCCGTCGACCAGCGCGTGCTGTGACATGTGCAGCTGCGTGGGCGCGAAAGCCATCATGGCCGCGACGGCGGCGCCACAGGGCGGACCTTTCAGGCGCGATGCGAACAGCGTGGCGAGGAAAAGGGCCAGGATGTTGAAAAGAGACGAAACATTGTGCAGCGCGCTCAGGGCTTCGGTTCCAAACAGTTGGTGCCAGAGGTACCCCGAAAAGATGTAAAGAAACCGCGTCGGCGGCAGGATCGAGCCGGTGAGCGTCTTCTGGAGTCCAATGTACTGGTCGATGATTGCCGGGTACTGCGTCAGCCCCTCTCGGATGAGGCTGTTCACGTAGCCGCGATAGAGGTTTTCGTCGAAGCCGATGCCATCAAAGCCGGGGTTCGGGTGTAGCGCGCCGAGCGCCGCCAGCGGGGCAGCCGGTCCGGAGAAGAGGGCGGCCGGGAGCCGGAGGAACACCCCGATCGCAAGGATGAGACCGAGTGCCAGGCGATAGTAGACGCGGCGACGCCATTCCTCGGAGGTCATCGGGGGAAGACTCTAGCAGTGGATCGGCGACCGCAAATGCGTTGAGTCCCGAACGTGGAAACCGGCGGGGCGTCGTTTAAGAGCGGCCGGCACGGCCGGTGAACAGACACCCTCACTGGTACAATCACTGCTCTTGAATGGAGCATGCCTCCTGTCGCTCTCCGACGGCTAACGAGCCTTCCGGCCGCGAGAGGCAAGACACTTCCGCTCCCCCGCAGGTTTCGCGAAATTGAAAAGTGCCGCATCTGCGGGAATCGCGATCTCGTCTCCGTCCTTTCTCTGGGCGAGCAGTATCTGACCGGAGTTTTCCCCCGAAATCCGCAAGCGCCGCTTTCCAAAGGCCCGATGGAACTGGTGGCCTGTAACACCGCCACGCGTAGGAAGGCCTGCGGTTTGGTGCAGCTTCGCCAATCCTACGACCTGAACGAAATGTACGGGGAGAATTACGGCTACCGCTCCTCCCTGAATCGCGCGATGGTCAAACACCTCGAGGCGAAGGTGCACCGACTGGTTGAACGTCACCCCCTCAGCCCCGGAGATCTCGTCCTGGATATCGGCAGCAACGATGGGACGCTGCTTTCGTTTTACCCGGAGCTGGGTGTCACAGTGGTCGGCATCGATCCGAGCGCCGCGAAATTCGCCGACTATTACCGCGAGCATATCTCCGTGATCCCGGATTTCTTCTCCGCTGAGCTGTTCCGGGCACGGTTCGGGCAAAGAAAGGCCCACATCGTGACCTCGATCGCGATGTTCTACGACCTGGAAAGCCCGCTCCGCTTCATGCAGGACGTGGCTTCCATCCTCGATGAGGAAGGTGTCTGGCACTTCGAGATGAGTTACCTGCCGGCGATGCTCCGGACCCTGAGCTATGACACGATCTGCCACGAGCACCTCGAATATTACTCGCTCAAGCAGATCAAGTGGATGACCGACCGCTGCGGCCTGAAGATCATCAACGTCGAATTCAACGAGACCAACGGCGGCAGCTTCGCCGTCACGGCCGCGCAGCAATCCTCGTCGCATTTTGAAAGCACCGCGCAATGGGAAGAGCTTCTGCGCATTGAGGAAACCCAGGCGCTCGCGACCGCGGCGCAGCATCGCGCCTTCGTCGATGCGGTGGAAAGCCACCGGGCAGGCCTTCTTGAACTATTGAACCGCTTGAAAGCAGAGGGTCGCACCGTCCTGGGCTACGGAGCCTCGACCAAAGGCAACGTCCTCCTGCAGCACTGCGGCATCACGCGCGAGCTGCTCCCGGCAATCGCCGAAGTCAATCAGGATAAGTTTGGCTGTTTCACGCCCGGGACGCACATCCCGATTATTTCCGAGGCCGAAGCGCACGCCCTCAAACCGGATTACCTGTTCGTCTTGCCCTGGCACTTCCGGGACGGAATCATCAAACGCGAGAGCGGTTTCCTGCAGCGCGGCGGGAAAATGATCTTCCCATTGCCAGCGATCGAAGTCGTAAGCGCCTGACCTCGCGATGCGCACGGCACTGGTGATCGGCGCGAACGGTCAGGATGGCCGTCTTCTTACCGGCTCGCTCCTGGAACGCGACTACGCGGTCCGCGGATGGACTCGCACGCCGCCTGCGGCTCCGGCACCGTGCGAATGCGCAGCAGTCGATCTCCTGGATGCAGGAAGGGTCGAACGAGAGATCAAAAGGTTGTCGCCGGACGAAATCTATTACCTCGCCGCGTATCATCATTCGACTGAGGATCGAGTCGAAGTTTCCGCTACCGAGCTGTTGCGGCGCAGTTTCGAGGTCCATGTGGTCGGTCTGTTAAACGTCCTGCATAGCGCGAAGGTGAGTTGTCCTGAAGCACGTCTCTTCTATGCCGCCTCCTCCCACGTATTCGGCACTCCTGTGGGCGAATTGCAGGATGAACAAACCCCTTTGCGGCCAACCTCCGCCTACGGCATCTCGAAAGCGGCCGGCATCCGTTGCTGTCAGCTGGCTCGGCGGGACGGGATTTTCGCCGCGTGCGGAATTCTGTTCAATCACGAATCAGCCCTGCGCCGGCCGTCGTTCCTCTCACAAAAAATCGTGCGCGGTGCGCTGCGCGCCCGGCGCGATCCTAACTACCGGCTCGCTCTTGGGGACCTGGATGCGCGAGTGGATTGGGGCTACGCGCCGGATTACGTCGATGCAATGTTTCGCATCCTCCAATTGCCGGAGCCGAGTGACTTTGTCGTCGCGTCCGGCGAGCTGCACAGCGTGCGGGAGTTTGCCGAAGCCGCATTCGGTGCAGTGGATCTCGACTGGCAGCGGCACGTAGTGGCCGACGCTCGCTTGCTAAACCGAAAGTCTCATCCCTTCCGCGGCGATTTTACGAGCCTCCGTCTGGCTACAGGCTGGAAGCCGAGCCTCAGCTTCTCGCAACTGGTGGCGACGCTCGTCCGGGACACACAGAACGCATATGAAAGCTGCTAGCCTTCTCATCTTCATTCCCACGTATAACGAAATGCCGAACGCGGAGCGTCTCTGCCGGGAGCTGCTTGGCCTTGATCTGGGCGCTGATATTCTCTTTTGCGACGACAGCTCACCTGATGGAACCGGCGAGTTGATCGATGCGCTGGCGCGCGAATTCCCGAACGTCCGAGCGATGCACCGGAGCGACAAGCTAGGGATCGGAAGCGCGCACCAGGAAGGCATCCGTTACGCCTACGCCAACGGCTACGACTTCATCGTGACGATGGATTGCGACTTTACTCATCAGCCTGCAGACGTGCAGCGGCTGATCGAGGTGGCGCACACCAGTGGCCGCCCGGTCTCGATCGCCTCCCGCTACATGGAACGCGACAGCCTGCCCGGCTGGAATCTGATGCGCCGCGCGCTTACTCACCTGGGGCACTTTCTCACGGTCAAGCTTCTCCATCTGCCACAAGACGCCACCGGAGCTTTGCGGGCCTATCGGCTCGGCGAGATCCCGCAGGAGGTGTTCGATCGCGTCCGCTCATGCGGCTATTCATTCTTCTTCGAAAGCTTGTTTGTCTTGCATCGAAACGGCTTCGCCATCGCGGAAATGCCAATCGCGCTGCCGGCCCGCACCTACGGCAACTCGAAGATGTGCTTGCGTGAGACTGTGCGGAGCACATCGCGCCGTCTTAAAC
>JBHENA010000136.1:6696-7014 GCA_046262275.1 Chthoniobacterales bacterium | reverse complement strand
GTTGAAAGACGCGCTCCAGTCAGTCAAACAGCAGATCTATACGCGGTGGGAGCTCTGCATCGCGGACGATGCCTCCACTCTGCCCGGCGTGCGATCTTTGCTTGAAGCGGAGGCGAACAGCGATAGCCGGGTCAAGCTCGTTCTCCGCGCACAGAACGGCCATGTCTCAGCCTGCTCGAATTCCGCGCTGGCGCTCGCCACCGGGGATTGGTGCGGTCTGCTCGATCACGATGACAGCTTCCCTGCGCATGCGCTCTGCCTTGTGGCGCGCGAGGTGAATGCGCACCCGGAGGCGGGCGTAATCTATTCCGATGAAGA
>JBHENA010000136.1:0-6686 GCA_046262275.1 Chthoniobacterales bacterium | reverse complement strand
GATGAAGACTTCCTCGACGCGAATGGCGCGCGTTCCAATCCGTTCCTGAAACCTGATTGGAATCCCGAGCTGTTCCTGGCCCAGAACTACATCAATCATTTTGGCGTCTACCGCACGGCCCTTCTGCGGGAGATCGGCGGATTTCGAGAAGGTTTCGAAGGCTCGCAGGATTACGATCTGACCTTGCGCTGCATTGAGCGTCTGGAGGTGGAACAAATCCGGCACATTCCGCGGGTTTTGTACCATTGGCGGATGATTCCCGGCAGCCTCGCGAAAGTGCGGGACGCGAAGCCCTACGCAAAGAAGGCCGCGCGACGTGCTCTCGCGGATCACCTCCGTCGGCGCCGTATCGCGGCGCGCGTGGAGCCCTGCCCTGAGAACATTGAATCACATCGTGTGATCTACGCAGTGCCTGAGCCGGCGCCGCTGGTCTCCGTTGTGACGTATGGGGATGCAGGCGATGGGCCGCAGAGGTCGTATGGGACCTATTCGGCCTTTGAATCGCTGCGCGCCGATGAAGGCTGCGCGAATTTCGGGGAGATGATGAATCGCGCGGCCGCGAAGGCCAGCGGCTCAGTGCTCGTGTTTCTAAAGAGCGACATGGAAATCGTGGAAGCGGAATGGCTGCACGAGCTCGTGGGGGAAGTCGCCCGCGAAAACGTGGGAGCAGTCGGTGCGCGAATCTGGTCGCCGGAAGGAACGCTCCAGCATTCGGGCCTTGTGCTCGGGCTGAATGGCGTGGCCGGGGATGCGCATCGGGGGCTTCCGCGTGGTCACCCCGGCTTTTTCAATCGCACGTTGCTGCAGCGAAATTGTTCCGCCGTTTCGGCAGCGTGTTTCGGGGTGCGAACATCTCTCTTTCGGGAGTTGGGCGGCTTCAACGACAAGAACCTCGCGCGCTCTTTTCACGACGTGGATTTTTGTCTGCGCGCCGCAGAACGCGGCTTTCAGATCGTCTGGACGCCTTACGTGAATCCGATTCAACACGGCCCACCCGGAGAAGAGGACGCTGAAACCGCGGACGCGCAGTACATGCAGCGCCGGTGGGGAGCGAAATTGCGAGATGATCCCTTCTACAGCCCCAGTCTGACGCTCAAAGGAACTCCGTTCGAGCTTGCCTTTCCGCCGCGCTGGCTGTCGCAACCGAGCTTGCCCGCATAGAACGCTGTGCCGGGAGGTGACACAGCGCCGTTGCTACAGCGCGATGGAGCGAGCTTTCTCTGGGCGTCGTCCGTTGCGCAGCTCGGCTATCTTTTCCCGGTCCACGCCAAAGACTTTGGCGCGCGGCTCGAAGCGATCGAGCAATTCGCCGTACTGCTCGATCAAGTGGTGCACCAGGGCCGATTCGAAAAGATTGGTGGTATTGATCATCGAACTGTCGTGATGCCGATAAAGGCAGAGCGTGTTCGGCACGAATGCAACCGGCAGATCGTGCAGCGCAAAGCGCAGCCACATGTCGTAGTCTTCCCAGCCAAACCATCCGATCTGGCTGAGCTGGTTATCGTAGCCGCCGAGATCGAGCAGCGCCTGCCGGCTGAACATTGCCATGGCGTCGATGTAGGGGTACTGCGCCAGAATCTGCGGGTCCCAATCGAAATAGGAGAGCAGCCCCACGCGGTTCCCCGGATGATCGCGAAAACGGCAGAGCAAGCTGTAAGCGGCGGCGTAATTGTCTGCTGAGATGACGTCGAGCAGCTGCTTCAAACCCTCCGGGAAGATCAGATTATCGGCGTCCATGATGAAGACGTAAGGCGCCCGCGCCACCTCCAGGGCCGTGTTGCGCGCATCAGCCAGACCGGTGTTGAATCTCTTGTCGACCACCCGAATCGGGAGCGCGGATTTGCGCTGGCAGTGGAACGCGCGGGCGAGCGACTCGTCAGTCGAGGCGTCGTTGACTATCACGATCTCGGGAGGCTGGGGAAGTTTCTGAGCCGCGGCTGTGATGCTGGCGACACATTCCTCGATGTGCTGCGCGTAGTTATAGAGGGTGATCAGGACCGACAGCTTCGGTTCTGTGCAATGGGCGACCGCGGCGTTATCGTGGAACCGCCAAACCGCTTCTCCGCGCGCCCGGTCTTCCTCCTGTTTCTGCAAACGCTCCTGATAAGCTTTGCGCTTCTTTATGACCTCGGACTTTCGCTCCCGGTTTTGACTTGAGCCCTCCGCAACGAGCGCCGGTTTTTTCTTTCGTCTGTTCGCGAAATTATTTACCGCGCCGCGCAGATCGCGCTTCAGCGCTCGCAGCAGCAATCGCCGTGTCTCGTGCGAAATCTTCTCCAGTATCTCCGAAGGCAGCGGAGCAGGGTGTGCATCGGCGGTGGGGGCGAGCGGAATCATGGTTTGACCTGCATCGTCGCCATCCCGCTCCGCCGCCGCTTCAATCTCGGTCAGAAACGCGCGGCACATTTGCGCCTGGCGCAACTCCGTCTCCACAAAGTGCAGACCCGCCAGGGCGATCCGCTCGCACTCTTCCGGATGCGCCAGGTAATACTCGCAGCAGGGGATGAGATACTCCGGCTCCACCATGATGAAATGCTTTCCCGGAACCAGCGACGCATAGCCCTGGCAGGTCTCGGTGATGATGCAGCATCCGTTCGCGATCCCGACCAGCATCCGGTGCCATTCAAAATACTTCTGCTCGGAATAGTGTACGTTAAGGAGAATGCGTGACTGGCTGAGCAGCTCGTTGCGGCGCTCGACAGTGAGATAACTTCGCGTGTCCTTGGTTTTTGCGAAGCCGAGCGGGACGAGCCGCAGGTGGCAGCGGTGACGCGCGAAGAAGTCGGCGTGTTCCGCGAAAAAGAGGTCTCGCCGCTCCGTCATCGAACCGAGGAAGGTGATGTCGAGCCTCCGTTCCGGGTGCGAAGTGCGCGGTTCCCGTGCGAGGACTGGGTGGTAGCCGAGGTGAAGCTGATATGCGTTCAGCCCGCGCGCTCGATAGGCCGCAACGCCCAGCGCGTTGATGTCCGCCATTCCCCGCGCGTAAACTCCCCATTGCAGGTTGCTTTGGAACCAGCCGGTTTCCGGCTGTTCGGTGCAGAGGAGATAAGTGTTGTAAGTCAGCCTGCGAATGACATGCCGCGGCAGCTTCTCGCTGAGGAAAAGATTGTAGTACTCGTGCGGGGTGACAACGATCTGGAGGGTGTCCTTGGCCGGGTAATCCTCGGGAATCCCGTTCAGATGGAGCTGTGCTTCGCACCCCAGCTCCCGGAATCCGGCCGCCACAAGCTCACCGATTTCGATAATAAAGAGGTTTGATTTCGAAGTCGCGAAAAGCTCGACGCGCCGCGTCGACAGCGGTGTGGCGCTGGTTTGCACAGGCAGGCGAAGCGTTTCCGCCGACGCTACAGGCGAGGGTACATTGGCCGCGGAGCGTTTGCGCGCGAAGAACTGCTTTAGATAGAAAATGAAAAAGCGCCGAACGTTCGGCAGACCCGACCAGGTGAGAATCGCAAGCGGCAGCGAGAAGACGGACCCCGTGGCGAAGGTTTGCCAGATCCGCTCGTGATCCAGCACTTGAAACGCGAGACGGCTGCGGCCGAGACGCAGTCGCAGCTCGAGCAGAAATCCGCTCGCCTCTGCCTCCGGCAGATTCGGGAAGGCAGCCGCTACGTCGGGACGTTTCCGTTTCCGCCGGCCGCGCAGGATCTCGCGCCGGAAAAAGGGCCGCTTCACAACCGCGCGGATGCCGTGGATTGGTTTGCCCTCGCGGTGCAGCAGCCAACCGCTCAGGTCCACTTCGCCGCCGAAAATCACCGGCTCCAGCGGCAAGTCGAAACGAAACGAGTACTCGCCGGCCAGTTCAGTTTCGGGAGCGGCGGGAGTCATGGCAGTGAGAATGACGATGCGAGTACCGCATTCAAATCCGAACTTCCTTCCATGGCTTTTGGATTCGCGGCGGAAACGCGAGTTTGAACTGCTGATCGATCGCGATCGAAAGGTTCGGATTGTAATACGGATCTGCTTCCAGAAGATGGCCCCACCGCTTTTGCATCCATTCCACTTCGCTCATGAAGCGCAGCTGCTTTTGTCCGGTATCTTCGAAGCCGCGGCTGGCGGATTCGTGATGGATTAGCTCTGCATGCGGAGTCCAGACAATCCGCAAGCCCCGCTCGCGCAGACGCAAACAAAAATCGACGTCGTTAAAAGCGACCGGGAGGTTCATCTCATCAAAACCGCCGACTGCCCGATAAACCTCCTTGCGCAACACCATGCACGCGCCGGTGACGGCAGAATAATTCTGCGTCAGGCGCGCGCGGGCAAAGTAGCCATGTTCTTTGCGCAGAAGCCGGTGCGCATGGGTGGCGACTCCGCCGACGCCGAGCAGGACACCTCCGTGTTGCAACCTGCCATCCGGATACCAGAGCCGCGCGCCCACGGCGCCAACGCCGGGGCGGGCCGCGTGGCTGATCATCTCCGTCAGCCACTCCCGATTCATCACCTCCAGATCGTTGTTCAATAATGCTACGAACGTTCCGCGCGCCTGCGCCACCCCGACGTTGTTGAGCTTGCTGAAGTTGAACGGCCCCGGGGCGCGCAGAATCTCGATCTTTTCGGTTTTCGCCATCGCGCTGAGGTATTCCTCCGTCTCAGGGTCGCGACTCTCGTTGTCGATGATGATGATCTCGAAATTCGGGTAATCGGTTTTAGTGGTCAGGCTCTCGATGCACTGGCGCAGCAGTGCCAGGCGATCTCGCGTGGGAATAATGATGGAGACGAGCGGGTTTTCCGGCGGTGGCGAATAGATCACGCGCAGGTAATCGGCATAATGCGGCACAACTCGGCCCCCGGGAACGCCGTGGTCGATGTGTTCCTGCACCG
The DNA here is from genome assembly GCA_046262275.1 of Chthoniobacterales bacterium. Lineage (GTDB taxonomy): Bacteria > Verrucomicrobiota > Verrucomicrobiia > Chthoniobacterales > UBA10450 > JACCTI01. The sequence continues at coordinate 1,865 of JBHENA010000136.1, read as the reverse complement.
CGCGGACGGCGGCGGCATGCGCGTACGGTTTTGCCGCCGCGAAAGTGGCCGTACTCTGCTCCGCGATGCGCCAGTGGTAGAGCACGTGTGGAATATGACGAATCTGCTCCGGCTGGATTTTTTCCGCGCAGCGCAGCGTCAGGTCGTAATCCTGCGATCCTTCGAATCCGACGCGAAACCCGCCCACTTTTCGCACCAATTCCGCGGAGTAGATACTCAGGTGGGAGATGTAATTCTGCGAGGTTACCAGGTCGGGATTCCAGTCTGGCTTGAAATAAGGATCGCACCGCCGCCCTCGCGGATCGAGCTTGTCTTCATCGCTGTAAATCAGTTGGAGTCCCGGGCTGAGGTTCAGCTCGCGCGCGGCGAAGTAGAGCGCCGTGGGCGCCAGCTCATCGTCATGGTCGAGCAGGGCGATGAATTCGCCCGTCGCCATCGCGAGCGCATCATTCGAAGCCGCGCAGATGTGGCCGTTCTGATTTCGGCGCAAAATCTTGATCCGCGAATCGCGTTGCGCCGCGGCTTGTAACAGTGGCCAAACGTGCGGCGCGGTGGAGGCATCGTCCACCATGCAGAGCTCCCAATGGGGGTAGAGCTGCTCGCGCACCGACAAGATTGCGCGCCTGAGCCATTTCGCGTCCGAGTTGTAGACTGGCAGGATGATCGAGAAGAGAGGCCGCTTCGGGAATTCAGCGATGTGCCCGCGAATCCGCGCCCTGTCGTCGCGTGTTACCCGGTCGTGCAGAGCAATCCACTCCGCGTAATTCCCTACTGGTTCGTGGGTGTGTCGTCGCGACCAGAAGAGGGGGCCGCGCAGCCGCTGCCGGAAGAACGGTTCCCATGGCCCGCCACTGCTGCGCGCTTCGCAGACGAGCGTGGACCAGCTCCAGGGCACGATCACATCCATCGAGAAGCCGCTGCGGAGCGCGGGGGAATCGCTCCCAAAATGCACTGCTACGTCGGGGCGGAGAATGCCGTAATTCGCGCGGAACACCTTTCCGCGGATTCTCGCCCGCATCTCCGCAATCGGCGGTCCCGAGATCGCGACGCACCAGCCGGAGATTTGCAAATGCCGGACTCGGCCCGACCAATCAGCCGGCCGATCAAACCAGAACTGAAAGCGCGGTGTCGTTTCGGCCGGCGAGCCGAAGTATGGAGCCTCTTCCGCGGACAAGACCTCGTCCTCCTCTCCGGCCCCACCCGTGATCTCGCGGCTGAAGATTTGGCGCCACACGCCGTCTGCGCCTTTGGCTTGGAGCGCCAGGCAGCTTTTCCCTCGCGGGACGTCGACCTTGATAGCAAATCCACTCCGCCGCGCTCCCTTCACGTCGGGGAACGATGCCGCCACGTCCGGCCGATCAATGCCGGCGTTACCGGAGAAAACCCGTGCGCCGACGATGGCGCGCATTCCTTGAATCCCGGCGCCGGTGCGATCCACGCACCAGCCGGCGAGGTAGAGGATGCGCGCCGGCTTTGCCCAATCGGCAGGTCGGCTGAAAGAAAGTACGTAGCGCCGCTGGGCGTCGGCTTCGTCGATTTGCTGCCACAGTTTTCGCTCTGCCGCGGAGACGAGGAGCGGACCGCATACCGTGCGTGCGAAGGCTTTGTGCCAGCGGCCATCATTCGCCGCCACTTGCAACTCGAGCCGCTTGCGGCCGAATCGAATCTCAGCGTCCACCGTGAACCCGCACCAGCGCGGCGCATCTGGCAGACCCACGTACGCAACTGCGTCGGCGCGTTTGCGATCGAACCGGCCGTCGAAAATCCTGCCGCCGACGCGCGCCCGGATCGCGGCTGGCGGTGCGCCTTTTTTTGCGATACACCAGCCTGAGAGTCGCAGCCTTCGCAGCTTCAAATTCCAGTCC
>JBHENA010000135.1:0-7225 GCA_046262275.1 Chthoniobacterales bacterium | reverse complement strand
GCCGAAAACCACGCGCCGCGTGATCGAGCAGGAGCTGGATGACTGGGCGAAGTTAGCGGTCGATGCGCATCTGCAAGGGACGACGCCGTGGTATTCGTACCACGAGACGGTGCGCGAGGCGGCGGCGCGGCTGGTCGGCGCGCAGCCGCACGAAGTCGTCTGCATGAACAGCCTGACGGTGAACCTGCACCTGATGATGGCAACGTTTTATCGCCCGACGACATCGCGCTTCAAGGTGCTGATGGAGGATCCCGCGTTTCCCTCAGACACCTACGCGGTCAAATCGCAGATCCTTCACCAGGGATTTGATCCGAAGGAGGCGCTCGTGCTGGCACGCCCACGCAAGGGAGAGTTCGCCGTCAGGTCCGAGGAGATCGAGGCCCTGCTCGAGATAGAGGGCGAGCAGATCGCGCTCGTTCTGATTGCGGGGGTAAACTTTTTTTCCGGTCAGCTGTTCGATATCGCAAGGATCACATTCGCCGCGCAAAAGCGGGGCTCCATTGTGGGCGTCGATCTCGCGCACGCCATCGGCAATGTCCCGCTCGCGCTCCACGATTGGAATGTCGATTTCGCCGTCTGGTGTTCCTACAAGTATTTGAACTCCGGTCCCGGCGCGGTCGCCGGCGCATTCGTGCACGAGCGACACGCCACGAACCCCGAGCTGCCACGCCTGGCCGGCTGGTGGGGAAACGATCCGGCCACCCGCTTCCGCATGCATCTTCAACCGGACTTCATGCCCGTGTCATCAGCCGATTCCTGGGCGGTTAGCAATCCGCCAATCTTCTCGATGGCACCCCTGCGCTCGTCGCTGGCGATTTTTGATGAGGCGGGAGGAATGCAGCCACTACGAGCGAAATCGATCCAGCTGACTGGCTACCTCGAATTCCTGCTCGACCAGATCGCCTCAGGGCGTTTGACGTTGATCACGCCGCGAAACGCTAATGAGCGCGGCGCTCAGCTTTCCATTTTAGCGCATGAAAATCCAAAGCGGCTCTTCGCGCGGCTCGAAGCTGCGGGCGTGAAGTGCGATTTTCGTGAGCCCAACATAATCCGTGTCGCGCCTACCCCGCTCTACAACAGCTTTCAGGAAGTCTGGCGTTTCGCAAAGATAGTCGCTGAACACTCGTAGGCCCGTGATGACCCGCAGGAAATTCAGTAAAACAGTTGGCGGCGCCATGGCGATAACTTCGTTGAAACCGCTCTCCAGCTTCGCGGCTGGCGAAACCGCGGTCTCCTCTGCGGCTGCCGATCTCTACCGCGACGCCTTTGTGCTGGACGCGAATGCGCTCGTCGGCCTCCGCTTCCCCCTTTCCGAGTCGAATGATGAAGCCCTCAGCCGTATGATTCGTGATTCCGGCGTGACGGCGGTGAAATCGACGCTCGGCGGCGCAAGCGGTGGTTTCGAAGAGGCGATCGCCTCAATCGCATCAACCGAGGAACTCATCGAGAAGCGGGCCGATCTTTTCCTGAAGGTGCGCGTTGCGGCCGACCTGGACCGCGCAAAGACGGAGCGAAAGCTCGGCCTCATTTACTCATTCGAATCCGCCAACATGCTGGAGGACAAGGTGGAACGCATAGAGCTCTTCCGTCGCCTAGGCGTGCGCGTGATGCAGCTTACGTATAACCGGCGAACGCCGTTCGGCGTCGGCTGTCTCGATGGTGAAGCCGATGGCCTGACGGAGCTCGGGCGCAAGGCGATCGCGAAGATGAACCAGATCGGAGTCGCGCTCGACCTGAGCCATTTAAACACGCGAACCACAGCCGAGAGCATCGCCGCTTCGAACAAGCCGCCGCTCATCACCCACGCCGGTTGCCGGGCAATCCACATGCACCCTCGAAACAAAGAAGATGGGGAGATGAAAGCGCTCGCTGACAAAGGCGGCACCATCGGCATCTACATGCTGCCGTATATCACTGCGTCGCCGAAGCAGCCAATGCTCGACGACTACATGCGACACCTCGAGCACGCGTTGAAGATTTGCGGCGAGGATCACGTCGGCATCGGAACCGACGTGCCATTCTTCCCGATCGACAAGTCAGATCTCGAGGAAATGGCGCAGGAGGTCGAGAAACGGAAAGCGGCCGGAATTGGCGCCCCGGGGGAAGATCGTCCGACCTACATACCCGACCTGAATACACCGCGTAAGATCGAGCGCATCGCGGACCAGCTCTTAAGGCGCGGCCACAAGCGCACGGTTGTGGAGAAAGTGCTCGGCGCAAATTTCAAGCGGGTCTTCGGAGAGATTTGGACCGCCTGAGTGTGACGATCGCCGCCTCAGGAGTGCTAACCGCCTGCCCGCCAAAAGATAGCGTTCGCCTGCAAGAGATCGTTATTCCGACCGTGCGCGATGTTGGAGATCCCGCAAAGCTTGAACCCACGCGCCGCCAGAAATTCATTCATCTCCCAGAATAACCACGCGTCCCCATAGAGGCGTTCGAAAAATACCTCCGTGTAGATTACTCGAATCCGCGGCAACATTGCTTCGCTGCCGACCAGGACTAGGCGTTCGGCCCCTTGCAGGTCCAGCTTCAGCAAGTCAACCTGCTGCAGCCGCTGCTCTTCGAGCAATTGCGTCAGCGTCAGCGTCGGCACGCGTAGCGTTCCGGTCACCTTCAGATCCCGGCCAAACCATTCCACATTGCGCGGATTGATTCGAAAGAGTGAGCTCGAGTCCAAGGATTCGTTCAGTTGGAAATCCGCCTCTCCACTCCTGTCTGCGAGAGCGGCCGCGACAACGGAAAACCCGGCGCGCGGGCTGAATCGCCTTCGCAATCCTTCGGCTAACGCTGGAATCGGCTCGACCAGAACAACGCGCGATGGGCTGTAGACTTGCAGAAAGGCATCCGTAAATGTGCCGCGATTAGCGCCTGCATCGATCAGAGTGCGGTATTCTGTCCGCGGGAGATTGCGGAGCGAGCGATAAGCGCGCCGGTAACGCGGATCGATGAGCGATCGAATCTGCTGATATACTCGCGACATAGCCAAATAATGATCTCCGAACATTAATATGGTGGCACGAGCTCGTTGGGATCACGCCAAATCCAAAGCGTGCGAAGTTCTCCAAGCCAGGAAGTCGCCTGAGAACCCTCTCGCCAGGAGCCTGCGCGGGTTTGGTCCTCTCGGGGTCGCCGCGATCGTTGTCATACTTACGGGCGACTTTCTGTTTACGCCGTTCAGCGCAATTTTAGTGCTGGTGTGGGCGTGGTGCTCGCGCACGCCGTGGCGCGATCTGGGCTTTGTGCGACCAGCTAGCTGGATCAGCACCGTGGCGCTCGGGATCGCGTTCGGCTGCGCGTTTAAGCTCCTGATGAAAGCGGTGGTGATGCCGCTTCTGGGCGCGCCGGCAATCAACCAGGCATTTCACTACCTTGCGGGGAACACCGCCGCGCTTCCTGAAATTCTTTTTGCGGTTATCGTCGGCGCCGGGTTCGGAGAAGAAATTCTCTTCCGCGGCTATCTTTTCGAGCGTTTCGGCAAGCTTTTCGGAAGCAGCGTCTGGGGCAGGACTTTAACCGTGCTGATCACGGCCGCCTGGTTCGGATCGGAGCACTATGCAGTGCAAGGCGTACCGGGTGTTCGGCAGGCGACGATCTTCGGCCTTGTCTTCGGATCAATCTTTGCAGTCACCCGCCGCATCTGGCTGCTGATAGTTGCGCATGCCGCTTTCGACCTCACTGCGGTGGCGATCATATACTGCGACGTGGAATCGAACGTCGCGCACCTGATCTTCAGGTAGCGGTGCCGCAATCGCGCGACTGTCCCGCCAAACTGCGTTGCCAGATCAGCCGATCAAGTCGCGCACGCGCTTGATCAGCCGCTGCACCGGGAAAGGTTTCACCAGAAACTCCACGTCGTGGCTGGTGAGAAAGTCGCTGATTCTTGGATCGGCCGCGAAACCGGTAATGAAAACGAAGCGGCGTCCCAGACGCGGGCGCATCTCCTTCGCCTTAAAATAAAACTCGTCGCCTCGGAGCCGCGGCATCATCAGGTCGCACACAACCAGGTCGTAATCGAGCGCCTGCACCTTGAGCATGGCTTCCTCGCCATCGTGCGCGACGTCGACCAGGAAGTTCTCGTCCGCAAGGATCCACTGCAAGGCCGTCGCCAGCTGCTTGTCGTCGTCGACCAGGAGAATAGCTTTGAGCTCGAGCGTCCTGGGACTGTGGTCGAGAGTTTCGAAGCGCGCTTCTGATTGCATGCGGAGTGCGCTTGATTGGAGCAGTCGTGGTGCCAACCGGCGCTTTCTCTTTGATCGGAATTCAGCTAATCACTCGAAGACATCTATGAAATACGCCATCCACATCGCTCGCATTCTACTCGGGCTCGTCTTCCTCGTCTTCGGCTCCAATGCCTTCCTCCACTTTATGCCCGTCCCGCCGATGCAAGGGGAGGCCGGAGCGTTTATGGGTGCGCTACTCAACAGCGGCTACTTTTATCCTATCGCGACTCTTCAGATCGTCGGCGGATTGCTTCTTCTGATCGGTCGCGCTGTCCCGCTGGGGCTCACGTTGCTCGGGCCGGTGATCGTCAACATTGTGCTCTATCACCTTTTTCTCGACCGCAGCGGGTTGCCCATCGCGACCGTGATTGCTATTCTCGCGCTTTTCCTCCTCTGGGTTTACCGCTACCGCTTCCCGGCAATTTTTCAGCCATAAAGCCGGCTTCCGTTACGGCGCAAATAATCGCGCGTGGCGCCGTTACATCAGCGCAATCTCCTCGGCACTAAAGTTCCCGCTGGCGAAAGACCGCGTTGGCGTGGAGAAGGTCCCCGATTCGACCATGCGAGATATTGGAGATGCCGCAGAGCTTGAATCCACGCCCCGTCAGGTACTCGTTCATTTCCCAGAATAGCCATGCCTCCTCGTAAAGACGTTCGAAAAAGACTTCCGTATAGATCACGCGAATGCGTGGCAGAGTCTCTTCGCTGCCGGTCAGCACAAGTCGCTCCGCGCCTTGCAGGTCGAGCTTGAGTAAATCGACACTGTCCAACCCTTCTTCGAGAAGTAACTGCCCTAGCGTGACAGTTCGGACCCGGACAGTGCGCGCCACCTGCAGATCCAGGCTGGACCAATCGGGATTCCGCGGAGCGATTTTAAGAAGCGAGCTTGAGGGCAGCGACCGGTTTACTTCGAAATCAGCCTCTCCACTCGCTGCGGCAAGAGCTGCAGCGACAACCGAGATGCCGGGGCGCCTGGCAAACCGCCGCCGCAATGCCTCTGCCAACTCTGGAATCGCTTCGACCAGAACGATGCGCGAAGGCCGGTGGAGCGCTGAAAACGCGTCCGTAAAAATGGCGTGACTGGCGCCCGCATCCACGAGGGTGCGGTATTGAATCTTGGGCAGGTTCCGAAACGAGCGGTAAGCACGCCGGTAACGCGTGTCGATGAGCGACCGGAGCTGCTGATAATAATCGACCACGACAATACCCTGCCGTCCGAGATATGATTATGTCCAGAACAGCCTCCTCGATCTCACGTTAGAGCGAGACGAAGACGTCATCAGCCGCGGACAGTGGTTGAGCCGACTCAAAGTCCGGCTCTTGAGAGCTCAACGACCATGGGCCGGCCCGCCGTTTTCCTGCTTTCCTGCGTTCCTGATTCATTGATCCTTGCGGGGTGGCGAAGTTCGTCCTGATCGGCAGCGGCCTTGCGGGTGGAATGATGGCGGCCTTCCTCGGCCGGCGAGGCGACGACGTCGAGCTTTACGAGCGCCGTTCCGATCCCACGGCCGGCAACCTCATCGGCGGCCGGTCGATCAATCTCGCGCTTTCCACGCGCGGAATTCACGCGCTCCAGCAGCTCGGGATCGCGGATGAAGTCCTGCGGCACGCCATCCCGATGCGCGGCCGCATGATTCACGACAAATCAGGCGATTTGCATTTCTCTCCTTATGACCGTGATCCGACGAAGTGCATCAATTCCATCGGCCGCGGCGCGCTTAATACCGCCACGATCGATGCCGCCCGGCGCTATCCGAACGTCCGCGTCTATTTCAATCACCGCTGCACCGGCGTGGACCTTGACTCCGCCACCGCTCAACTCCTCAACCTCTCAACCTCTCAACCGCTGATCGCATCGGCGGACAGCGTCATCGGTGTCGACGGCGCCTTCTCCGCCGTGCGCCGCGCCATGCAACGGCTGGAGCGGTTCGACTACAGCCAGAGTTATCTCGCCCACGGCTACAAAGAGCTCACCATCCCGCCCAACGGCGAGGGCGCCTGGCGCATGGAGAAGCACGCCCTCCACATCTGGCCGCGCAAGAGTTTCATGATGATCGCGCTGCCGAATCCCGACGGCTCGTTCACTTGCACGCTCTTCTGGGAATGGGAAGGACCGCGCAGCTTCGCCTCCACGCAAAACGACGAGCAAGTCCGCCGCTTCTTCTACGAAGAATTTCCCGACGCCGTCCCGCTCATGCCGTCGCTGCTCGAGGATTTTCGCGAAAATCCGACTGGCTCCCTCGTCACCATCCGCTGCGCGCCGTGGCATTACAAAGACAAGGCTGCGCTGGTGGGCGACGCCGCGCACGCCGTCGTCCCGTTTTACGGCCAGGGCATGAACGCCGCCTTCGAAGATTGCGTCGTGCTCGACGACTGCCTCGCCCAATTCCCGAACAGCCGTGAGCACGCCTTTGCCGAATATTTCATCAGGCGAAAAGAGCACGCGGACGCCCTCGCCGACCTCGCGGTGCAGAACTTCATCGAGATGCGCGACAAAACCGCCTCCCGCGCGTTCCGCGGCAAGAAAAAACTCGACCACGTCCTGGAAGGCGTATTGCCCGGCATTTACCTGCCGCTCTACACCATGGTCAGCTTCACGCGCATCCCTTACGCCGAGGCCGGTCGCCGCGCGCGACGGCAGGATCGGATCGTTTACGTCAGCCTTGTGGTCGCAGCGGGTCTGATCTCAATTTTGTCGATCCTGCTGTTTCGTTGACGACTACGGCTTGCCCGGCAGGCCGGCTTTGATCTTGACATTTTTCCGCGCTTGCGGTCACAATCGCGCTCTCACCACCAATCTGCGCAGGGCCGGGACGTTTGCTTCCCGGGAGCGCCTGACTCTGTCCAGAGTGGCAACGCAGATTAAATCAACCGGGAAAAAGAAAGAAAATTCCCGATGTATTCTCTAAACTCCTTCGGCAAAGACAAAACTGCATCCTTCCTGAATTCAGCGCTTGCGCTTTTGGCGGGGCGTTCTCTGTGGCTGAGCGTGCTCACGCTCGCTT
>JBHENA010000134.1:450-7355 GCA_046262275.1 Chthoniobacterales bacterium | reverse complement strand
GTAAATGCAATAGGCGGCCCGCGGATCGCCATCCCGCGGCTGACCGACGCTGCCGGTATTGACGAAGTACTTCTTCCCCGGCTCGATCATGAGTTGCTCCATCTTCACCCGCTTCACGCCGTCATTGCGCACAAATGCTCCGGCCACGTGCGTGTGCCCGAAGAAGCAGACAGTGGTGTGCTGGTAAGTGAAGCTGGCCACCGCGTCCAGGTTGTTGAAGACGTAACCCCACTCGCCCGGCGTATCGAGCGTCGCGTGGACGATCGTGAAATCGCGCACCTGGCAGGTAAGGCGGAGCCCGCCGAGCCATTCCTTGTCCGCTTCGGTCAGATGTGCGCGCGTCCAATCGATGGCCTGCTCGGCAAGCTCGTTGAAATCGCGCGATGACTCGCCAAGACACGCCTGCTCGTCGTGATTTCCTTTTACCACCGGGCAATTCATTTGCCGGACAAGCTCAACGCATTCGTGCGGGTTCGCGTTATAGCCGACGAGGTCTCCCAGACAGACGAAATTGGCGCAATCCTTCTCGTGCGCGTCGTGCAGGATGGCCTCGGTCGCCTCGAGGTTTGCGTGGAGATCACTGAAGATGGCGAAGCGCATGCGCGGCCGATATCCTAGCGCACTGCGTCGGGAATGCGCTGATCGGGGGGAATGTTCAACTTGCCTTCCAAAAATTTCAATCGGCTGATCAAGGTCGGGAGCCGCTCCTTCTCGCTGCTCAGGTAAAGGCGCCGCAACTGCTCGTAGGCTTCCTGTTCGCGACCTTCAACATAGGAGAGCTCATACGCCGCAAACCGCCTGGCATAGTTGGGTGCGCCGGGCTTTTCCGCCGCCTTCTCGAAATACTGCGCCGCGCGCGCGTGGTCTTTGTACTTGTCGCGGTAAAGGCGGGCGAGTGCTTCGTAGAGCTGCGGACGATCCGGGTTGTTCCTGATCCCGCGTTCCAGAAAATCGCGGCCAAGATCGAAGTATTCGCGTTGCGCTTTGATCCGAAGCGCGAGGCGTGGCTGCGCGGGATCGTTTAGTGCGGCCGCGCTCGCGTTCCACGCCATGTGCCACGCGGCCATATCCCAAAACAGAACGCTGCGCGGTTGCAGGGTGGTGACTTGTTGGAACAAGAGCAGGACCCGGCTCCACTCGGTGCGTTCCCAGGCGATGTGGGCCTGAATGAACAAGAAATCCGCTACCACGGAACGGAAACCGCTGAACGCGGCTACGAACCCAAGCTGCCCGATTTGTTCGCGTAACGTAAGATCGAGCGGCACTGGGTTGAGGTGATGTTGTGCGCGGGCAGTGAAAAGGGCGTGTTCCGCGGGTACCTTTGCCGCACCCCAAAGGAGCGCGCCTGCGCAGACGACGAGAACGCGCTTCATAACTCGCGGCCAGTGAAGACAGCGATCGCGAGCAGCAGATAAATCACCACGTAAAAAAATGCGAGCACCGCCGTCTTTAGGAAGAGCGCCAGTGGAATGGCCGCGCCCGCAACTATCTCATCGGAGAAATCAAAGAGCCGCAAATCCGGAAAGACCAGCGCCACGACAGCGAGAAAAGTTCTGCTCAGCCAACTACCGCCTTGCTCCTGCAACCAAAACTCCCGCGCCGTTCCCTGGAGATGGCCGATAAAATAAACGGAAATCGTCACAATAATGGTGAAGATGTTTGTGGTCGCGAAGGTGGAAACGAAAAGCGCCAGTGCAGCCAGCACGCACGCCTTCAAGTAGATGACGGAGATGCCGGGGAGAAGATTCGCGCTGAAGGTGGACGCTCGCACGCTGCGCAACGCATCGGCTAGCTGATCCGGCGGTACTGCGGACATTTGCCGCGCCGTTTCAGCCAGCGCGGATTGCTCGCGGACGTAAAGCACGGCGACGAAAACTGCCGTCATGACGGCAATGCTGACCGCAAGCAGGAGCAAAACGCCGATCAGTTTGCCGCTCACGTACTCGAAGCGCGGCACCGGCCGCGCCAGAATCGTGTAAACTGTTCGATCTTCGATATCCTGCGGCAGCAGACGCGCGGCCGCGAGGATGGCAAGGAGCGACGTGAAGATACTCATCGCCCCTAACGAAACATCTTTCAGGACCTGAAACTCCTGCTGAAAGCTCAGGCGCGCCATGAAGATGGAGTTTCCGATCAAAACAAGCGCGAAGATGAGCAGAACGTAGAAAACCCTAAGCCGCGTCAGCTCAAGGAAGGTATTCGCTGCAATTACGGAGATCCGCCGCGGAGAAAAGGCGCCGTGTGCCATTGAGGAGAACGTCCGACGCTGTGCGTTCAACGTCCAACCTGCCGATGCTCGTCCTGCGTCGCCTCGAGGAAAAGGTCCTCGAGCGTGGTTTTTGACCTCCGCTCTTCGATGATTCGCGCGCCGCGCCTGGCCGCCAGCTCGCCGATCTCCTCCAGCAACTGCGGCGACGCATTGTCCAAGACGACCTGCGTCTGCGTCTCCAGGACGAGCAATTCCTCCATACGTCCTTCGCGCACGAGCACACCATTGGCTAGAATGCCGACGCGATCGCATACCTCCTGCACTTGGCCGAGCAGGTGCGAGGAAAGGAGCACGGTCATGCCGCGCCGTTTCATCTCGAGGATCAGATCGCGAATCTGGCGCGAGCCCGCGGGATCGACCGCCGCGGTCGGTTCGTCGAGGACGGCAAGCCTCGGCTCGTGCAGGAGAGCTTGCGCGAGGCCGATCCGCTGAAGCATCCCCTTGGAGTAACCACGCAGCCGCCGGTCCCGTGCGCTCGCTAGTCCAACGAGATCGAGCAATTCGTCGACACGTCTGCGAAGCTTCACACCGCGCAGTCCCGAGAGCTTTCCGTAAAAGCGCAGGGTCTCCGCGCCGGTGAGGTAGTGATAAAAGTAGGGACTCTCCGGCAGAAAGCCTACAGCCTCGCGGCTGGGCACGCTCCGGCTATCGCGCCCGAAAATTTCCGCTTTCCCACGCGTCGGGGAGACGAGCCCAAGAATCATCTTCAGCGTGGTGCTCTTGCCGGAGCCGTTTGGTCCGAGCAGGCCATAGGCTTCCCCGGGTTCCACTCGCAAACTGAGATCTCGCACCGCCAGGACGGAGCGGCGCTGAAACGGAATCGGAAAGGATTTCGTCAGACCGCTGACGGCAACGGCCGGTGCAATCATGCCCGAATCTCGAAGCCGCGCGCCACGGGAGCTTCTGACAAGGGCGATTCCGTCTGCTCCTTGATGTGCGGCCGCAGCTCGCTTTGCGCGACCGCTTCGAGGAAAGCTGCCAATTCGCTCTCTTCACCGCTCATCTGAAGCTCCACGCGACCGTCCGGCAAATTACGGATCCAGCCCACGACGTCGAATCCCCGCGCGATCTGCTTGACCGTATATCGGAAGCCGACCCCCTGCACATTCCCGCTATAAAGAACTCGCTTCCCGATCATCTAGTTTGAAGCCTGCGCTGGAAGGACGCGCAAGCTGAAAACTTCGGTCGCTATGGCGATGTGGCCTGCGCGGGCGCGGTTGCAGCCTCCGCGTCGGGCAACGCTTCAGGCGGCGGCGGTTCACTGGATCCGATGTCGAAGTCTTCCGGGTCAGGCGAGGAGAGAGCAATCTGCGGTGCGGGCGCCGTCAGCGCTGCCACCAAAGTAGCCGGCGCGCGTTTGATGGATTCACTCGGGACGTATCCCTCCTCCGCATTCTCCACCAGTTGCACCTTCGAATATCCAAGCGAGGGGCGGATCAGCTTCACGAGCGTGTCTTTGGCGAGCTCCTGATCGGCGCCATTTACCTGTTGGGGACTGTAGCGATAGAACGACGTGTTGTCCGCCGTTACCGCGAAAAGCTTCTCGCCGCTTGATTTGGCGAGCTGGCTTTTCCGCAAAAAGGAACAACCGGCGAAGCACGCCAGGAGAAGGACGAAAAGCGCACCGCTTCGCAGTCTGAGCACAGCGCGGCCATGGAACCGGCTCATTTGTAGGAATACACCAGGCAGAAGGTGTTCGATTCGCCTTCAGCGGGGTCAACCGAGACAAAGTATTGGCCGCTGATCGTCGGCGAAAATCCCGCGGCGGCCTTGTTTTCCGCCTGGTATGTCTCCGTTGGCAGCGGTTTTCCGTTCTCATCGTAAACGTGCACGCCGAACTCGTTCAGCTCTTTGTCCGCCCCGACCGAGAACCAATATTGGTTGCCGGCATACAGATTCACCGCCACAACTGCCGGCTCACCTTTCTTCACCGGGCCCGACCAGTGCCCATCGCGAATTTTGAAGCCGTCGTTCGAGAATGCGCCGGCGAGTTCGAGCGCTACTTTGCGCGCCTCCACCTCGCCGTCCGTTTCCGCCGCGCGCGCCGGCGAAGCGACGAGCGCACCGAGCAAAGCGACGAGAAGGACTGCGCGTGCGGGTTTCATTTCGTATCGGTCTTGCTCTGGATGTCGTCCATCAATCTGCTGACGGCTTCGTTCAGCTTGCGCACTTCTTCAGCAGTCGGAGTGCCACCGCCGGAGAAGGTCACTAACTTTTGGATCTCCGAAAGCTGCTCGCTTACGCTTTTCACCAGCGGCTCATTTTGCAGCTCCGGCGAGATATCGCGCACCTTGCTCTGGATAAAGGTCACGAGCGCCGGCTGGCGGAGCACCTTTGCGCTCGCCTCATTGTACTCCTTCATCACCGCTCCGCTCACCACCTGCGTCCCGCGAATCCACCCGCCGAGGCTGACCAGGATGACGAAATCCTGGTCCCGATTGGATTGCATGGAGGCTTTCACTTCGTTCTGTGTTGCCTCCAGCTCCTCCTGCAGCGCGCTCCACTCGTTGTTCTCCGCGAATTCGTTGATGCTTTTCCCTCGGCTGAGGACGTTCTCGCTCACCCCGAGCGCCTTCGCCAGCTTGATGATGTCGGTCCCGATATTCTTCACCTGCTGGCTGTCCTGAGCCTCGACCGCGATGAAGCCGTCTGCGATCAGACCGCCCAGATTTAGCGCGATTTGCGCGCGGTTCCGGAAGGTCATCGGAATCGGGCCGCGATATTGCCCCGCCCAGTTGGGCTGACCAGGCTTGGACAAGGCAGCGAACAACTCTCCCGGAGTCGGGATCGTGATCGAGTCGGTTTTTACCGCTTTCGCCAGCTGATCTGGAGTCAGCGGAGCGGGCTCCACCGCCACCGCCACGCACGCGCTGCCGACCAACGCGGCGGCGATCATGCCCATGCGAGAAAGCATCAGGGCCAGATTATGCGCGCTTCTTTGGATTCGCCAGTGGGAATGTGGATGGCGCGCGGGGGTAAGCACATGCGACGCGGAGGCGGAACTTGGTTGAACAACCAGCACTCGCCGCGCATCATGGCGGCGCTTCAATTCTCCGCATGGCAAAAACGAGCATCACCAAAATCATTGCGCGTGAAATTCTGGATTCGCGCGGAAATCCCACCGTGGAAGTCGATGTGCGTCTGGAAGGAGGAGCGTTCGGCCGGGCCGCGGTTCCGAGCGGTGCCAGCACTGGGGAGCACGAAGCCTGGGAGCTGCGCGACGGCGATAAGCAGCGTTACTTCGGCAAGGGTGTGCTGAAGGCGGTGCGCGCGGTGAATGGCACCATCGCGCAGGGGCTGGTCGGGGCCGACGCGCTCGAGCAGGAGGCGATTGACCGCAAGCTGATCGAGCTCGATGGCAGCAAGAACAAGAAGAATTTGGGCGCGAACGCGCTCCTCGGCGTCTCCCTGGCGACGGCCCATGCTGCCGCGTCCTTTTCAGGGCTTTCCTTGTTTCGGTATCTGGGTGGCGAGCGCGCGAACGTGCTGCCGGTGCCGATGATGAACATTCTGAACGGCGGCGCGCATTCCGATGCGCCGATCGACTTCCAGGAGTTCATGATCATGCCGAAAGGTGCGCCCACTTTCGGGGAAGCCCTTCGTTATGGAACGGAAGTGTTTCACGCCCTCAAGGGCGTGCTGAAGGACCGCGGGCTTTCCACCGCGATCGGCGACGAGGGCGGCTTCGCTCCGAAGCTCAGCTCGGCCGAGGACGCGCTCGAGTCCATTGCGACCGCGATAGAGAAGGCGGGCTACAAGCTCGGCGAGCAGATATTCATCGCGCTCGATACGGCCTCATCCGAATTTTACGACAAGGAGGCGAACGCCTACGTCTTCAAGAAATCGGATGGATCGAAACGTTCCGCGGAAGAGTTAATCGACCTCTACCAATCGCTTGCGCAACGTTTGCCGATCATTTCCATCGAAGACGGCTGCGCGGAAAATGACTGGGCGGGATGGAAAAAGCTGACCGAGCGGCTCGGCCGACAAATGCAGCTCGTAGGGGACGATCTTTTTGTCACGAACGTCGAGTTCCTGCGCAAAGGGATCGAGCAAGGCGTCGCCAATTCTATTCTCGTGAAGGTGAACCAGATCGGCACGTTGACCGAGACGTTCGATGCGATCCGCCTCGCGACGGAAAATAATTACACCGCTGTGATCAGTCATCGTTCCGGAGAGACGGAAGACACCACGATTGCGGACATCGCCGTCGCCACGAACGCGGGGCAAATCAAGACCGGCTCACTCTGCCGAACCGATCGAGTCGCGAAATACAACCAGCTTCTCCGCATCGCGGAGGAACTTGGTGACAAGGCCGTCTACGGCGGTAAGATGCGCTAGTGGATCACCCCGGCTACGGCGATTTCCGCGCGCGTCGTGAGGCTTCGCTCTGGCAACAGCTCAACCGTGTGTTGCGCGCGCTGCTCGGCGTCGCTCTTCTGCTAGTCATCATCAGTCTTTTTCTGCCGCAGCACAAAAAGCTTGTGCAAAGCCGGAGCGAAATCGAAACGCTCCAGGCGCAGGTCAGCGAACAAAAGGTGCTGCTGGCCCGGCAAACGCGAGAAGTAAACCTGCTTAAGACCGATCCAGGTTATCTCGAAACCATCGCCCGTGATCGGCTCGACCTGATGAAGGA
>JBHENA010000134.1:0-440 GCA_046262275.1 Chthoniobacterales bacterium | reverse complement strand
CGAAACCATTTTTCGTTTGGAGCAGCCGCAAGCTCGCAAACGCAAGTAATCGCTTCTTCGCGCGGTCAATCCGGGAGGCGAAGCATCGGATTGTTCAAGGCCCGTTCGCGATCGCCCGGCTTGTTGTAGTTCCAGTAATCGACCTTCAGGTTCCGCTTCATCTTCAACCGGCTTCCATCAGCCGCTTTCCATTCGCGCAAGAGATGCGGCCCGTCGCGATCGAGGATGAAAAGATCGGTTCCAGCCGCATGCTGCACCGTCACGTCGATGGCGCGTTCTGTGGAGGTAAAAGAAACCTTCGCCGGCCGGAAATTGAACGTGTCTTTCTTCGAGTGGATCGTCGTCCCGGTGAGCTGGATTTCGGATGGCGTGCCTGCCTTGGTGAAGTCGATCGTCCGCACGAGCCAGGGCAGCTCGTCATAGAAGTATCCATTCACGGG
>JBHENA010000133.1:7042-7414 GCA_046262275.1 Chthoniobacterales bacterium | reverse complement strand
AGCCCCGTCGCAGGCGGCAGTATGAGCGCGGGCTCCGCGCGCGGGGTGTTTCGGTTGCGCGCACAAGCGGCCACGGCCGCGGCAACTTTGCGCACAGCCTGCTGGCGAATCCTCGGGATGCAGATTGGGCATGGGACGCGCCTGCCGAAAGTGCACGTGACCTGGCCGCATCAGGTTTCGTTAGGCGCGAACTGCTGCCTCGAGCACGACATCTTCTTCAAATATGACGGCATCTGGGCGCCGGGCCCGTCGATCGTGATTCGCGACCGTGTCTTTATCGGCGCTGGATGCGAGTTCAATGTGCGAAAGCGGCTCGAGATCGGAGCCGATTGCCTGATCGCGTCCGGCTGCAAATTTGTTGATCACGATCAC
>JBHENA010000133.1:0-7032 GCA_046262275.1 Chthoniobacterales bacterium | reverse complement strand
GAGCCAACGCGGTCGTGCTGAAAGGGGTTCGCATTGGGCGCGGCGCGATCGTGGCCGCGGGCGCGGTGGTGACGAAAGAGATCCCGGAGTACGAGATCTGGGGCGGCGTGCCGGCGCGAAAGATCGGGGAGCGGACAGTGTAGCTCTTGTAGCCCTTGGAGCCCTGTAGCCGCTTCATCGGTGTGTTTTTAGCGTTGCACGACCGTTCGTGTTCTACGCGGTCATCCCGAGCCTGCGCAGACGGCGAGGGATCTCACGCGCGGTCTTCGAGTTACGCTGAAGGAGTGAATCGACGCGGCAGAGCAGGCGTGAGGTCCCTCGGCGCGCTTCGCCAGCCTCGGGATGACACTGAGAGCCTGGACGCTAAACAGATACCTTGGCTATGCTAAGCGCTCCCTAAGTTGCGACGCGCCGAGCTGCGCTGCCCGCAGGCAGCGGCTACGGCAGATCAGACGGTCGCAGATCGGTTCTTTACGAATCGTTAGCGCGGCGTTTCAATAGCGTGTGACCCAGCCGAATAAACTTTTCGGGACAGATGGGGTGCGTGGCGTCGCGAACGTGGAGCCGGTCACGGCCGAGACTGCGCTCAAGCTCGGCCGTGCCGCGGCGCATGTTTTCACGCAGTTGAATCCGCGGACTTTGCCAGCCGGAGCGCGGCCGAAGATCGTGCTCGGCAAAGATACGCGGCTCTCCGGTTACATGCTGGAGAATGCGCTGGTTGCCGGCATCACCTCGCTAGGTGTGGATGTGCTGGTGATCGGCCCGCTGCCGACGCCGGGCGTGGCTTACATCACCCGTTCCCTGCGCGCCGATGCGGGCATTGTCCTCTCCGCTTCGCACAACGCTTACGAGGACAACGGCATCAAATTCTTTCGTCACGACGGCTACAAGCTCGACGACCGCATCGAGGACCAGATCGAGCAGCTGGTCTTCTCGGGCGAGATCGATTCAGTGCGGCCGACGGCCAGGAAAATCGGGCGCGCTACACGCATCGACGATGCGCTGGGGCGTTATGTAGAGTTTGCCAAGACGAGCTTTCCGCGCGGGATGTCGCTCGAGAAGATGCGCATCGCCGTCGATGTAGCCAACGGCGCAGCCTACAAATCGACGCCCTGCATTTTGCGCGAGCTCGGCGCGGACGTGACCGTGGCGCACAACGAGCCGAACGGGACCAACATCAATCTCGAATGCGGCAGCACATATCCATCCGAGATTCAACGGATCGTGAAAGAGAATGGCGCGGAGGTGGGAATCACACACGACGGCGACGCGGATCGTGTTCTGCTTTGCGATGAGAACGGCGAGCTGGTAGACGGCGATGAGATCCTCGCGATCGCGTCGACCGATTTCCTTAAGTCCGGCCGGCTGCGCGAAAACACTGTCGTGGCCACGGTGATGAGCAACTTTGGCCTCGACGAGGCGATCGGCGCCGCGGGCGGCAAGGTTATGCGCACCAAAGTCGGCGATCGTTACGTGATTGAGGAGATGGTGAAGCGGGATCTGAATGTAGGCGGCGAACAGAGCGGCCACATGATCTTTCGTGATTTCAGCACCACCGGTGATGGGATCGTTTGTGCGCTGCAAATCCTGCGGATCATGAAAGCAACGGGAAAACCGCTGAGCGAGTTAAAGCGCTGCCTGAGGAAGTATCCGCAGGCGCAGCGGAATTTGCGTGTGAAAGAGAAGCCGCCGCTGGAGGAGCTGCCTGCGGTCATGAAGCTGGTGGGCGAGGCGGAACAGGAACTGAACGGGAAAGGCCGCGTGTTGCTGCGCTACTCTGGGACCGAGCCGAAGATCCGCCTCTTGATCGAAGGCCGCGAGCTGGCGCAGATCGATCGGCAGGCGAACCGGATCGCGGAGGCGATTCAAAGCGCGATCGGAACCTGAATTTGGAAACCAGAAAACCAGAAAGGGGCAAACCGGACTAAAATTTCCGTTTCTGGATTCCTGGTTTTCAAATTTACTCCCCCATGACTCTCGCCCGCGTTGTAGAAGCGCTGCTCTTCAGCGCGCAGAAGCCGCTTACCGTGAAGGAACTCGCCGCCGCGATCAAGAGCGCGGGCGATGAAGACGAGCTGGTGCCGAACGAGTTTGCGCGCTGCAGCGAAGCGGAAGTAGCAGGCGCGCTCGGAAGCCTGAAGATCGAATACATCGAGCAGGGCCGCGCGTTTCAGTTGCTGGAAAAAGCCGATGGCTGGCAACTGGCGAGCGATCCGGCTTACGCATCGTGGGTGCGACAGTTGTTTCCGGCCGCGAAACCGGCGCGGCTCACGCCGCCTTCGCTCGAAACCCTCGCCATCATCGCCTATCGCCAGCCGATCACGCGCGCGGACATTGAGGCGGTGCGCGGTGTAGCGGTGGATGGAGTGCTGCAGAGCTTGATGGAACGCGGGCTGGTCAAGATCGCGGGTCGCGCGGAAGTGCCGGGACGGCCGTTGCTCTACGAGACAACGCAATTTTTCTTGGAACACTTCGGCCTCCGAAGCCTGGACGAGCTGCCGAATTCGGAGGAACTGCGACGGCGCTATCTGCCTACCGCGCCGAAGCCAGCGGAAACGCCCGCCGCGCCGCAGCCTTAGTCGGAGCGCGTCCCAATTGAGGGCGGTGCGACCGTTCCGGGTAGGGTGGGCGTCCCCGCCCGCCGAGCGACGCATCTTGCGTCGCGGAGTTTTGAGCTTCTGGCGATCTGGCGCAGTGCGAAATTTTGTTCCGGCGAGACGCCTGAACCGGCGGGCGAGACGCCCACCCTACCCGACGTCGACCAATTCGCGTTCCGGCGAACGTTGGCGCGCCCGCTGCGGCGCCGCGGGCTCCGCGATTTCGATCTTCTTCATCTCGACTTTAACGAAGCTCAAGACCACTGGCGCGAGGATGATCCCCGAGATCCCCATCAGCCGTTCGCCGATGATCAAAGCGAGCAGCGTGAGCCACATCGGGTGATCGATCCTGCCGCCGATGATGCGGCTGTTCAGGAAATATTCGAGTTTGTGAATCACGACGAGAAAGATGAGAGCAACGCCCGCGAGTTTCGGCGACATCGTGAAAGCGATGCCGATGATGATGGTGTTCGTGATCAAATTGCCCACGATCGGCAGCAGGCCGCACACGAAGGTGAGAATCACGACCAGCCCCGCATAAGGTAAACCGACGCTGACGACGAAAATCGAAGTGAGCGCGCAATTGATGGCCGCGATGATGATCTGTGCGCCCATCACGGTCTGGAAGCTCCGGAAGAACGAACTGAAGCGTTCTTTGATCCGCGCGGTGTAGAAGGTGTAGAGGTTCGGAGTCGCCCGGCCGCTGACGCGTTTTGCCTCGAAGTCGGGGTTCAAAAAAACGCCGATCGCGACCACGACACCGATGACGAGAAACACGAACTCCTTGGTCGCGATCTTCACGTATTTGCCGAGGTGCCCGAGAGTATCGCGGACACTTTCCAGCGCCACCACGCGCAGGCTGTCGATGTCGGTAAAGGGGAGTTCGACACCGTGCTGCTCGGCATATTTCACGACCACCGGGATCGCGGTCTCGACGATCTCGGGCAGTGCCACGAAGGCCCTCTTGAGGAAGAAGACGAAGCCGCAAAACGCCGCCGCCACCAGGACAAGAAACAAGGTGAGGGCGATCCACTTCCTGCCGCCGAAGGCAAGCCTGGTCAGCGCGAGGTAGCAGAAGAGCGCGGCAATAAACGGTGTGCCGAGATGCAGCACGACCACCAGAATGAGAAGGCAGGCGAAGACTCCGTAGGATAGGGCGACTGGTTTCTGCATGATCGATCGTCCGGACGTGGTCTGGGGCGGTCTCAATTTATCTTTAAATCCTCTCTATGCCACGAACGTCTGCGCAGGCGACAAATCGCCCTGGAGTGATTGACTTGCCAGATGCTTTGCCGGACGATCAGCGACCCTATGAACAAGAGCATGTTTCTGACCATCGTGGCCCTCCTCGCGACGGCTGTCGTTCCACCAGTCACCGCCGGACCCGCCTCCAGCGAAGACGACCAGGCGTTGCGGAAAATCGAGGAGCAATGGGCTGCTGCCTATGTGAAGCGGGACAGCTCGTTCGCGGACCGGATTACGACGGCCGATTTCAGCCTCGTGGAACCGGACGGTTCTAAGGTGAGCAAGGCGGAGTATGTGAAAAGCATCGCCTCGGGACCAACTGTTTTCACTGAATTCAAAATCGAAGAGATGGGGGTTCGGACCTACGGCGACACTGCGGTTGTGGTCGCGACCGCCAGCGTGAAGGCGAAAAGCGGAGAGAAAGACCTTAGCGGGCGCTATTGCTTTACGGATGTTTTTGTGAAGGAGAAGGGCGAATGGAAAGCGGTGGCAGCGCACGTCACGCCCGTGGCAAAGGAGTAGCGGAGGGTTCGTTGGCGATATCGGAGCGATCTATGAAAAAGCTGTTAACTCACACGCTGCTGAGCGTGACGCTGTTGTTCGGGTTCACCGGCTGCGGGACTTACAACCGCCTCATCACGCTGGAGCAAAACGTGAACAAGAAATGGGCCGACGTGCAGTCGGTTTACCAGCGCCGGGCGGATTTGATTCCGAATCTGGTCAACACCGTCTCAGGCGCGGCAAATTTCGAAAAATCGACACTGACGGAAGTGACCAATGCGCGCGCCAGTGTCGGCCGCGTTACGCTCGATCCGAGCAAAGCGCCGACTGACGCGGCGCAACTGGAACAATTCCAGCAGGCGCAGGGACAACTGAGCATGGCGCTTTCGCGGCTGCTGCTCGTGACGGAAAATTACCCACAGCTTCGCGCAACGGAGGCTTTCCAGAACCTGCAGGCCCAACTGGAGGGGACGGAGAACCGAATTTCGGTCGAGCGCAACAATTTCAACGCCGCGGTCCAGGAGTACAACACCGCGCTCGGGCGATTTCCGACCAACATGTTGAACAAGATGTTCGGGTTCCAGCCGCGGCCGTTCTTCACCGCGCAGCCTGGCACCGAACGCGCGCCGACGGTGAACTTCGGCACGTTCGGGAGCAGTCCGGCAGCGCCAGCTGCACCTTCGCCAACAGCTCAAGGAACGCCGTAGCTGAAGCAGCCGTCGCAAATAGCGGAACACGGCCGTCCCGGCTGTGCGGCCAGCGGGCGTCTCGCCTGCTGGATTTTGGTGGCGGCAGTCTGCGCTGTTGCGGCGCCGACAGCCAGCACGGCGGAAGTAATGCCGCCGAAGCCCGCCGGTTATTTCAATGATTACACGGGCGTCGTCTCGAAAGACGCCGCGCTGCGTTTCAACGAGCAGCTCGCGCAGTTCGAGCGCGAGACTTCGAACCAGGTGGTGGTGGCCGTTTTCAGAAAGATGGAGACCGATTCCGACATCGCGGATTACACGCATCGCATCGCGCAATTATGGGCGGTCGGGCAAGCGGATCGCCGCAATGGCGCCGTGCTCTTCGTCTTTGTCGATGATCGCAAGATGTACATCCAGGTTGGTTACGGTTTGGAGGGCGCCCTGCCCGATGTCACCGCATTCGACATCACGGAGCGAGGGATCAAGCCGCGCTTTCGCGCGGGCGATTATGAAGGCGGGCTGGCGATTGGGATTGAGTCGATTCTAAAGGCGATCAGAGGTGAGTACGTAGGTAGTGGGAAGACGGCCGGCGAATCTGGCGACGAAAAGAGCCACGCTGGCGTGCCGTGCATCTTTCTTTTCCTCTTCTTTATTCTCTTCCTCATGATTCTCGGCCGAAGCTCGAAAAAGCGGCGGCGGCGCGGCTGGGGTTACTCAGGCGCAGGCGGTCCCTTCCTCGGCGGCTGGGGTAGCGGAGGTGGCGGCTGGTCAGGCGGTTTCTCCGGTGGTGGTTTTAGCGGCTTCAGCGGAGGCGGTGGGAGCTTTGGTGGCGGCGGAGCGGGCTCCAGCTGGTGATGAAATGAAGGCGAAGGAATTTCTCGGCCGGCTGGATCACAAGCGGATTGTGGACGCGATTGCGGCGGCGGAAGCCACCACCTCCGGCGAGATTCGCCTCTTCATCGACCGCGGCACTGTACACGATGATCCGCAGCTCTATGCGCAGAAGAAGTTTATCGAACTAGGCATGCACAAAACCGCGGAGCGAAACGCGATCCTGATCTTTGTCGCGCCCCGCGCGCAGAAGTTCGCGGTCATTGGAGACGAAGGCGTGCATCAGAAATGCGGCGCCGAATTCTGGCAGCAGCTCGTGGAAGCGATGCGCGCGCACTTCAAGCGCGAAGAATTTACCGACGCGCTCGTGGAGGCGATCGAGACTGCCGGGCAACTGCTGTCGCGATATTTCCCAAGGCAGCCGGGCGATCGCAACGAGCTGCTGGATACGCCGGTGGGAAATTGAGCGGCTTTGCCCCGATTTAGCCGCCGCCCTGCGGGCGGGTATGTGTTTAGCCTCATGGCCGGTGGCGCGCTTAGGAGACGACCAAGCCGGAGGCTTGGCAGCTTGTAGCCGGGGGTTGATGTCGCCGCGGCGACAGATACCCCCGGATGCAAATACAAAAATAATCCCAACCCCGGCAGGGGTTGCAGCACTCAAGCCCAGGCCCCTGCGACCCTGCCAGGGTCGGGAGACTCAAACACAACGGTTCCGGTGGTATCGGTCGCCGCGGCGACCTCAACCACCGGCTACAAGCTGGCAAGCCTCTGGCTTGCGCCGAGCCGCATACCCCCGCAAGGCTAACACATACGCGGGCGGCGCGGGGGAGAGCGTCCATTTTCTCAGCGATGTTCTCTCCCGCGCTTCCCACAGGGAAGCGGCTACAGCGGCGCGACCTGCCGCTTGCAAAAGAGCTCGGCTAGTGTCTATTCCACGTCCCGCAGCGAGTTGTTGAACGTTGCGCCGTTGGTCCCTGGGATTCCGTCAGCAGACGTGAAGCCGCACTCGCCAGGGGAAACCCGGCGCGTTCTGAAAGGAAGAAGGAAGAAGTAAAAAGGCAGAAGTGCCGCCAGTCGCGGCTTTCTTAATTCATAATCCTTCCTTCTTAATTCACCACATGCCAGTCCGATACGGTCGTTCTGAAATGCCGAAGACCCTCACAAAGGATGAG
>JBHENA010000132.1:0-7421 GCA_046262275.1 Chthoniobacterales bacterium | reverse complement strand
GTTACAATCCGAATGCCTACTCCTACGGCTGCGGTGTCGATATTCACCACTTCGGCAAAGCAAGGCGCGCGGCGACAAAGATCGCGAAAGATGTGGCGCTGCTCTCGGGCCCGGTGCTCGGCTACATCGGTGTGGTGGACGAACGCATGGATTACGATTTGCTTGCCGAGCTCGCCGATCACGACCCGGCTTGGAACATCGTGGTAGTGGGCCCGTCCGCTAAAGTGAACCCGGCTACTTTTCCGCAGCGGCAGAATTTGCACTGGTCAGGCGGGCGCGATTATGCGGCGCTCCCCTCCTACGCGAAAAAGTTTGATGTCTGCCTGATGCCGTTCGCGTTGAACGAGGCTACCGGATACATCAATCCGACCAAGGCGCTCGAGTACATGGCGACCGGGCGCCCGATCGTTTCGAGCGCGATTGAGGATGTCGTCCTCCAGTTCGACGAGATCGTCAGCATCGCCGCTACGTCCGAAGAGTTCATCGCGCACTGCGAAAAAGCCATCAGTGATCCGGATCCGGCCAGGATTAAACGCGGTTTGAAACTGGCGGGGCAGAATTCCTGGGAATCGATCGTGGCGCAGCTGGAGAAGCACGTGGAGGACGCTCTCACGACCAAGCGGCCGATTGCGACAACGGCCGCCTAGAAATCCGGTTCAGTATGCCGCCAGACAGCATTGTGGCGCGTCTGTCTCAGACGGCTTCCGAAATTTTCGAGAGAAACACTCTGGAATTGTGGGGTGGCGCGGAGTGCACCATTAACCGCGTCGGCGATAAATTTTTCAGCCAGCTCGATCGCAGCGGACGTCGCGAGAAGCTGGAGGACTTCGACCGCTTTGCCGAACTGGGCATTCGGCGACTGCGCTTTCCGATTCTGTGGGAGGACCTCGCCCCCGCTTCGCTCGATGGTATCGACTGGAGAAGGGTCGACGCGCAACTGCAACGGCTGCGCGATCTCGGCATTCAACCAATTGCCGGTCTGGTCCATCACGGGAGCGGCCCGCGCTACACCAGCCTGATCGATCCAGAGTTTCCGACCAAGCTCGCGGCCTTCGCCCGCCTCGTGGCTGAGCGTTATCCCTGGATCGATGCCTACACCCCGGTAAACGAGCCGCTCACGACTGCGCGTTTCAGCGGCCTCTATGGTCATTGGTATCCGCACGGTCGGGACGCCTTCACCTTCTCGCGTGCTCTGCTAAATCAGTGCCGCGGCGTCGCGCTCGCGATGCGCGCCATCCGGCAGGTAAATCCATCCGCAGCGCTCGTGCAGACGGATGACCTGGGAAAAACCTACGCCGGGCCGCGGCTGCAATACCAGGCCGACTTCGAAAATGATCGACGCTGGGTCACCTGGGATTTGCTGTGCGGTTGGGTGGACCGCGCGCATCCGATGTGGAGCTATTTCGAGTGGAGCGGGATCGAGCCGGAAAGCGTCAGTATCTTCAGGAACGAACCATGTCCGCCCGATATGGTGGGCCTGAATTATTACATCACGAGTGAACGCTTCCTCGATGCGAACCTGCGCGATCATCCGCCGGACATTCACGGCGGAAACGGGCGGGACCGCTACGCAGATGTGGCGGTGGTGCGGGTGCGCGCGGAGGGAATCGCCGGGCCGGAACGGATTCTGCGGGAAGCTTGCGCACGCTACGGTTTGCCAGTCGCGATTACGGAGGCGCATCTGGGATGCACGCGCGAGGAGCAGCTTCGCTGGTTCAAGGAAGTCTGGGACGCCGCGCAAGCGGTTCGCAGCGACGGCCTGGATGTGCGTGCCGTCACGGCGTGGTCACTCCTGGGCGCCTACGATTGGAACAGCGTCTTGACGCGTCAGGACAATTACTACGAACCAGGTGCTTTCGATCTGCGTGGGCCGGATCCCCGCGCGACCGCGATCGCAAAGATGATCGGCCGCCTCGGACGCGGAGCATCTTTTGCGCATCCCGTCCTGGAGCCGCGTGGTTGGTGGCATCGCCCCGTGCGTTTTCTCGGCAATCATAGGGGGAGGGACGAAGTGGAGGGGCTCTGCGATTACTGCCCGACCAGAGACAACATCACTCCGCTCGTTCCGACCGAGGACGAAATTGCTGGAGGAGGTCGTCCAGTTTTAGTGACGGGCGGATCTGGGCGAGTCGCGCGTGGCTTCGTCGCCGCGGCCCAGCTCCGCGGCCTGCCTGTTCGAGTCGTTAACCGCCGGGAATTGGACATCGCGGATCCGGATGCAGTGCAGAATCTCCTCCGCGCGGTTGCTCCGTGGGCAGTCATCAATTGCGCGGGATTTTCTCGTGTGGATGATGCGGAGCGGAACGAACGGGAATGTCTCCGCTCGAACGTGCATGGCGCGCAAATCCTTGCGAATGCCTGCGTACGAAGTGCCACGCCGCTGGTTACCTTTTCGAGCGATTTTGTTTTCGATGGCCGGCAGGCGGGAGCCTATTCCGAGAGCGCAGCACCAGCTGCTCTGAACGTTTATGGTGAGAGCAAATTGCTGGCGGAACAAAAAATTCTCGCCGCGTTTCCCGGTGCGCTCATTATTCGTCCCGGCAAACTCTTCGCCCCCGACGCGGCCGATTTCCTGCGCAAGGGGCTGACTGCGCTCGCGGAAGGAAAACGTCTCCGGGTGGCGAACGATACCCGCTGTTCGCCCACTTATCTGCCGGACCTCGTGCACGCGACGCTCGACCTCCTGATCGATGGTGAATGCGGCGTCTGGCATCTCGCGAACGACGGTGCCTTCACTGCAGAAGAGTTTTTCATCGCGGCCGCCGACCATGCGCAGCTCGACACATCCCTGGTCGAAGGTGTTCCGGCCTGGAGCCTCCATCGCGAAGCTTTGCGCCCGCGTAACCGCGCGCTCCGCAGCGAACGCGGACAGCTTCTCCCGCCGCTCAGCGATGCGCTGCATCGCTATCTCCGCGAGTTGCCGGCTCTTCCGCCAGCCGAGCGCGTCCTCGCGATGTAGCAAATCCGCGACAATTTGTTTAGCGTCAGTATGCGCTGGGGCGAAATCGACGCGTGTCGCTTTAGAGTGCGGCGCGTCGTCGCGCCGCTTTCCTCACGCACCCGACATGGCGGAGAGCGACGCGTGTGGAAAGCGCGGCGAAACGTTTCGGGTTCCGACCGTGTTTGCCTTCGGCCCACAGATCTCCTCCCTGCGGGAGATTTGGGGTTGCTGACTACAGCGCGGAGCGGGCTAAAAAGGAATGTTGAATACTCTGACCTCGGAACGCTCGCAGGGCGCTGATCTCCTGCCGGATGGCGTTCGTTACCGCACGTGGTGCGAGCACCAGCAGGCCGAAGCGCTGATTCTGGACAGCACTGGCGTAACGCTCCGCATCGTACCGCTGAAAGCTGAGGGCGACGGTTATTTCAGCGGCGTAGATGGAGAGGGGGCCGCGGGCGATTTGTACCAATACCGCTTTGGCGATAGCCAAGGGTGGCCCGACCCGGCTTCTCGCTGCCAATCGGACAGCGTGCATGGCCCCTCGATGGTGGTCGATCCGATGGCCTATCAATGGAGCGATGGAGGCTGGACTGCGCCTGGGTTGTCGGACCTGATCATCTATGAGGCGCACGTGGGGACGTTCACCGCGGAAGGAACTTTTCGGAGCGCAATTGAGCGGCTCGAGCATCTGGTCGCGCTCGGTGTAACGGCGATCGAGCTAATGCCCGTCGCTGATTTTCCGGGCGCGCGCAACTGGGGCTACGATGGCGTATTGCTCTATGCGCCGGCGCGCGTCTACGGTCCTCCCGATGATCTGCGCGCCTTCGTGGATTCCGCGCACGCGCTCGGCCTCGCGGTCATCCTGGATGTGGTCTACAACCATCTCGGGCCGGACGGCAATTACACGGGGGTTTACCACAGCGGCTATCGCGACGCGCGCCAGCAAACTCCGTGGGGCGCGGCTTTCGATTACGCCTCCGGTCCAGTCCGCGCGTTCTTCGCAGAGAACGCGCCCTATTGGATGCGCGAATTTCACATTGACGGCTTCCGCCTCGACGCCACGCACGAGATCCTCGACCGATCGGAGCGCCACATCCTGGCTGAAATCGCGGAGAGAGTGCACTCGTTAGGGGGGCTCGTGATCGCGGAAGACGACCGAAACGACCCAAAGCTGCTCCGGCCAGCGGCGCGCGGCGGCTACGGGCTGGACGCGGCGTGGGCCGACGATTTTCACCACGTGCTGCGCGTGATGCTGACTACTGAGCGCGAGGGCTATTACGCGAACTACGAGGGCACCGCCACCGAACTGGCCCAGACGGTAAGGCACGGCTGGCTTTTTCGCGGCCAGGCGCAGAGCACCACCGGCAAGCCGCGTGGCGGCGATACCACCGAACTCGCGCCGCAGCAGTTTGTCTGCTGCATCTCCAATCATGACCAGACCGGCAACCGCGCGTTTGGCGAACGGCTCGGCCGGGTCATTTCGCCGGCAGCGTATCGGGCTGCCTCGGCGCTGCTCTGTCTCATCCCGCAGACGCCGCTTCTCTTCATGGGCCAGGAATGGTCCGCCTCCACGCCTTTCCAATTCTTCACCGATCATAATGCGCAGCTCGGCAGCGCTGTGACAAAAGGCCGGCGCCGCGAATTCCGGCATTTTGCCGCGTTTCGCGATACCGCTCTCTTAACGACAATCCCCGATCCGCAGGCGGAAAGCACCTTCAGAAACTCGAAGCTGCGCTGGGAAGAATTGCATGATCCAACCAACGCCGGGGTGTTACTGCTCTACCGCGAGTTTCTTGAATTGCGCCAGACGCATCCCGCACTGCGCGAGCGCTCGCGAGAAAGTTTCGAGGCGCTCGAGCTGGGCGGTGGAATTGTGGCGCTCCTCTTTGGCCGGCAAGGTGAGTACAGTTGCCTTCTCCTCGCCGATCTCATCGGCGGGCATGAGATACCGGCGCTTGATGATGCGCGGCTTACGCCAGGCAGCGGGCGAGATTGGCAGCCGTTGCTCTCGAGCAACGAGCTCCGATTTGGCGGCGGAGATGCGTCTCCCTTCTCCGAGCCCACCACATTACTGCTCGAGGCAGTTTGAGTCTGGCGACGCTACGATCCCGCCGACATTCCGGCGAGTCAAAGCAGGCGAGTTCCGCGCGCAATCCTGAGCGCGCTAAAAAACCGGAGGAACGCGCCGGTGCGATGACCAATGGGTTTGGAGCCCATCGGCTCCGCGGTTGCAAACGTCGCCGCACCGGTTGATGGGGCGGGGTTTTCTCCAGCCAACATGGGTCTGGTTTCCTCCTTTAGGAGAATCCAATCCATCGGCATTGCGGGACAATTTTCTGTCGGACATTGCAGACGCAAGGGCCCCGATTCACGCGTCCCGCCGACCACTTCAATCTCGCGGCCAGTTATGATGTCACCGCACCGGAGGCACTGCCGCCGATCGCTCAGGCTCTCCCAGCTGCGGTACTGATCGAGCCGGCGCAGCATCTGCAGTTTGTCAGCCGCGGAGAGCTGGATCGAGGCGAGGGAGGGCATGCGCGGAGCATGGCAGGCTGCCCTTTTGCTGCCAATCGGCGGAATGGTGCGCCGCGGTCTAGTTGAAATCCCTAATCGTGTTTTTACGCGCAAATTTGTGCAAACCACCGCAAGCCCCGCGCGCGTTCAACCCCTGTGATGGCAGTACGAGAACGCCGGCAGGAAGAGGCGGAGCGCCAGGCTGTCGCGGAGGCGGAGATGGAGCAATATTGCGCGGCACATCCGCGCAGCCCGGCCGCGGTGCGCCGTCCGCGGATTCTGCTTCGAGGCAGCAGTTGCGTCGCGTTGCTCGGCAGCACGCTTCAGGAAGGCGTCGCGGGGATCGGATCCACCGTGGACGCGGCGCTTCGTGCCTTCGATCTGCAATACCGAAACTCGCTCAGGCCGCCGCAAGGCTGAACATTTTCGACTCGTGGTTGCGGGCGGCGCCGGAAGTTCGTCGAGCCTCAAGGCTCAAGGAAAGCGGCGCTGAACTATACAGCCGCGCGCTCACCTCGAGTCGTTTAATTTTTGGAATGAAGCTGCGAGATGCGCTTCTCCTCTGTCTTCCCGCGGCAGCGTTTTGCGCCTGCTACAACATGCGGCCTTCCACCGGTGGAGGACAGACGCAGTTCAGCGGCTCGCGCAGCACCAATCCGGCGGACGTAGCGCTTCCAAGTGGCTACCGCATCGATGTTGTCGCCACTGGTCTGACTTACCCCACCGGGGTCGCGATCGGCGACGGAGAGATCTACGTCACGGAATCGGGGTACTCCTACGGCGAAGATTTCACCGCGCCGCGCCTGCTCCGTGTCGGAAAGAACGGAAGCCTGAAGACACTCGCAACTGGCGCAACGAACGGCCCTTGGACGGGCCTGAGCTAACGCAAATGGCAGCGTCGAGGCCGTTCCAACCACATTCATCATCGACAAGGAGGGCCGCCTCGCCGGCAAGCACGTTGGCTTTGCAGAAAAGCACGTGTTCGAACGCGAGATCAAATCACTTTCTCTGAGCAGGAAACCGCGCGCCTTCTTCAAGAGCGAGAAGGTGCCGTCGGCCGTCCGGATTCGGCTATTCGCTGGCAGATGACGACGATTCGCGTGACCCGCTCCTGATGATGCTTCGTAAGCAGCGCGATTACTGACGCAGTCCCGCCAGCAGGTTCCGCGAGACGGAGAAAAGCGTGCTTCGGAAAACTTCGGCGCGTCGGAGCGGATCAGTAGCGCGCGCCGTCGCTTGCCGCGTCCGGCGAAATGTAAAGCTCGCTCCGACTTTCACCACTTTCCCGTCCATCTCCAGCAGCGGATAGGCGAGGAAATTGATTGGGCCGGTCGCGGGCGCCGGATCAATGACGAGATCACGGCCTTTCGTGAGCTCGAAACGGTTGGCCGGATTGTGGCCGAAGTAATAATCGGCAAGCTTCGGATTCTTCCAAGCCTCGCTGATGTCGACGGGGATCCATTTTCCATCGGCGAAGAACTCTGCCCAACAGTGATAACCCTCGATACTACCTTCGCTTTTTTCCGCAGGGATTGTCGCGCCGATGGCAAAGCGGCCGGGAATACCGACGCTCCGGGTCAGGGCGATGAAGTAAGCGTGAAAATCCGTGCAGTTGCCCGTCTTCGCATCACAGGCGTAGAGGGCTTTCGCGCACTCGCGCAGGTCGCTGTCACATACCTAGTGCCGTTCTGTGTGGCGACCTTGGGGTCGGCGATGCAGGCGCGGCACATCGAGCTGAATTCCCGAGCGGAATAATCCTGTCCGGCCCGGCCTCTTACCGAGGCGTGTGCTGCATTGCGACAGAGCCGAAGCGATCCTCCAGCACCGGAGCACGTTTACAGGACACCTGCGTTGTTCTTATTCCGGCGCTGAATGAGGAGGCGACGATCGGCAGCGTTATAGCCGAGCTGCGGAGCAATCGTTTTCTGCGGATCCGCGTGGTGGATAATGGCAGCTCTGATTACAC
>JBHENA010000131.1:7095-7467 GCA_046262275.1 Chthoniobacterales bacterium | reverse complement strand
GGTGCAGAGTAATGGCCACACACACGCTGATCGCGTCGCAACCGCGCTCGGCAACATGTTCATGGACATCACCTGTTCGCATTGCGGGAGTGACAAGGTGATCCGGGCCGGCGCCTGCGGCGTTTGCACAGAGTGCGGCACGAGCCAGGGGTGTAGTTAGGCGGCAATCGAGGATTAGGAACAGGATTACGGCTTTGCCGGGTGGCCCTGTAGCCACGGCGCTGTGTCGCCGTGCGTGTGTGCGATCTGCCTTGGCAGAGCTGATGCGCACGCGCGGCAGCTTCGAAGTTTTCGCGAGCACGCGCATCCCCTCCGGCGCCCCGACCCAGCGGGGCGGCTACAGCGTTGCCATTCTAAGAGGGGCCACGTAGT
>JBHENA010000131.1:0-6969 GCA_046262275.1 Chthoniobacterales bacterium | reverse complement strand
GGCCGTTGATGATCAGCCGGATCACGGTAGAGGAGCAGGCGAACGGCGCTGGCTCCTGAGCTGGCTGAGAGGTCGTCGGCGGGGAAGCCCGGAAGACGGGGGCAGCGGGGGGCGGCGTGGTCGCGCCGTGGGGAAAAGATGCGAGGCTGTAGCCGATCACATCCTGTCGTCGGCGCAGAAGCGTAGCCCAAGTAGACGCTCCGGGCCGGCGTGGCCACGGAGGGTCCAGTCGCAGGCGCCTGAAACCGGATGCGAAAAGAAAATGAAGGTCGAGATTTTCACCCTCTGCGACGCGGCCACCGCTGACGCGGGCGGCAAGCTGAACATCCTTGGCTCCTTCGATCGCATCAATGCGGGCGGCATTCCGGTGACGCATCCGCTTTGCGCGCTCGCCATCAAGCTGCGTTTCGAACGCCTGGAGGAGGGGCAGAAAAGGATTGGAATTTCGTTTGTCGATTCCGATGGGGCGGCTGTGATGCCGACGCTCGATGCGGCCACGCAGGTCGTGTTTCCGCCCGGCGAACATAGCGTGACGGCGTGTCTGGTTTTGCAAATTCAACAACTGAAGCTGCCGAACTTCGGCGAATACTCGATCGACCTGGCGGTGGACGGCCGGCACGAGGCATCAATCCCGCTGTTTGTCAGACCGGCGCCAGGCACGCAGCAGGCGGCGTAATCGCAAGCAGGTTGTAATGACGCCGCTCGGTCGGCGTAGCACGGGTGGCCTGCGATTAACGCTTCTAACGGCGAGAGAGCGCCGTCGCTACAACGAGACTTTCGACGGGCAACAAGAGGCGGGGTAGACCAAGGAGCGGCGTAGCCGGAATCAGATTGTAATGACGCCGCTCTGTCGGCGTACCACGGCTGGCCTGTGATCAACGCGTCTAACGGCGACAGAGCGCCGTCGCTACAACGATGTTTCTGCGCGGGAGGCAGCGGGGTCGCTACCGCTTTTGCGTTGACGCACCTTTCTTCCTCGCAATCCAGGCGTTCACGTTGCGCTCCAGGATATCGAGCGGAACGGCGCCGGAGAGGAGGACGATGTCGTGGAACTCGCGAAGATCAAAACCGGCGCCAAGCTCGCGCCTGGCACGTTCGCGCAGCTCTTTGATCTTCAGCTCACCAATTTTGTAGGCGAGCGCCTGGGCGGGCATGGAGATGTAGCGGTCGATTTCGTTCACGATGTCGATCTCGGTTTTGGCGGCGTTTTCCTTGAAGAAATCAATCGCCTTCTGCCGGTCCCACTTCATCTGGTGCATGCCGGTATCGACCACCAGACGCACGGCGCGCCACATCTCGTAGGTGAGCTGGCCAAATTTCGAATACGCATCGTCATACAATTCCATGTCTTCACCGAGCGATTCGGCGTAGAGGCCCCAGCCTTCGACAAACGCCGTGTAGCCGCCGAAGCGGCGGAATTTCGGGATCTCGCCGAGCTCCTGCGCGAGCGCGATCTGGAAATGATGCCCAGGAACCGCTTCGTGCAGGGAGAGGGCCATCATCTCCCATTTCGGGCGTGTCTCGGGTTTGTAAAGGTTCACGTAATACTGACCCGCCCGTGAGCCATCCGCGGCGGGCTGGTTGTAGTAGGCGGTCGTGGTGTCGGGCGCGATCTTGTCCGGAATCGGAGTCACCCCGTAGGGCATCCGCGGCATTGTTTTCAAAACCTTCACCAACTCCGGATCGATCCGTTTCGCCAAAGCGCGATATGCGTCGAGCAATTCCTCGGGCGTTTTATAAAAGAACTGCGGGTCGGTGCGCAATTTCGTGAAGAACTCCTGGAGCGATCCGGTGAAGCCGACCTTCGTCATGATTGTCTGCATCTCGGCACGAATCCGCGCCACCTCGCTCAAGCCCTTTTCGTGGATCTGCTGCGGCGTCAGGTCGGTGGTGGTGAAGCGCTGCGCGAGGTAGGCGTAGAGCTCAGCCCCTTGCGGCATTTGCCAGATACCCACTTTGTCAAACGCCGCCGGCAGATACTCACTCACAAAATATTGCTTCAGCTTTTCGAAGGAGGGAATGATCGCGTTGTCGATCGCCTCCCGCGCGGCTCGTGCAAGGCGGTCGCGGTCGGCGGC
The DNA here is from genome assembly GCA_046262275.1 of Chthoniobacterales bacterium. Taxonomy (GTDB): domain Bacteria; phylum Verrucomicrobiota; class Verrucomicrobiia; order Chthoniobacterales; family UBA10450; genus JACCTI01. Next base: position 4,891 of record JBHENA010000131.1, on the reverse strand, counting down.
GGAGATCTCGTCCGGAAATTTTTTGAGGGGCGTAAAAAACGCGCTTTCCTCCGGATCGGGAACGATCTGTTTGTCGATCTGGTTCGGAACGCGCTCGAGCACGATCCGCGGCCAGATGACGCGCGCCTTCACCCCTTCTCGCATGAGCGCGAGCGTCTGATCCATCGAGGTGGGGAACGCGCGGAGGCGCGCGATCCAATCCTCGTAGTCCTTCAGCGTTTGAAAGCGGAGGCGCTCGCCGAGCTCGTCCGCGGTCTGGATGCCGCCACGCTGATTAATCGGCAGCAGATAGCGACGGAAGCGGAACCCGGCGATGTCCTGCTCGAGGTCCCTCTTGAAGAGGTCGTAGTTCAACTGGTCGGCGGGCGACAATTTCGCGCGCTCGATTTTACCCAGCCGCACCAGAGCGTCTTTGGCGTGTTCCTCGCGTTTGCGAATCGCTTCCAGGCTGTCGTCATCCCAGCGATCGTTCCAACGGCGATCGCCCAGGCTCGAGGCCCAGGTCGGATTCTGCTCCATCGTGTAATCCCACTCCGCGTCGAAGAAAGCGTGCAGAGCCTTGGCGGCGTCGCCCGGCGGAGGCGATTTCTCTTCCGCCGGTGCCGAAAGAGAGACGAAAAGACAGGCGAGGAGAACAAAGGAGTGTTTCATAAGGTTCGCAGCCCCATGCCGGGGCAAGAGTGGGCGCGATGCTATCGGCTGTCTCCGCGCGAAGCGAAGCAAATTGCACCAGCGTGCTCGCTGGTGCGCCACGCTACGGCTGGCCGACGAGGCTCTGCCGTAGATTGACGGCTCCGAAACGTGCCAGATCGAAGCCGTGGATTCGCGCGTTAAACCCGCGGATAACATCGCTCGTGTAGGCAATGCCGCGCCCTGTCGCAAGAACCTGAGCCACTTCCACGCGCGAGAGTGAGTAGACGTAATCGTGACGGAGACGCTCGGCGGCGAACAATTCGGAGAGAATCGGTTCCCACGCGCCAACTACGACGGTGCTCTGGGTCGGCAGGGCCTGCTCCGTTAGCATAACGAATTGTTGCACGTCGCGCATCGTCCCGATCCGCTCCGCGCGATCCGCGAGGATTGGCCCAGCTTTGGGTAGGCCAGCGGTGAGATCGATCCAGGGCGCGACGAACAGACAGACGCACGCGATTTGAAACGCCCGGCGGGGTGCGAAGCGCGCGGCGAACAAGAGCACTGCCGGGATGATCGGAATGAGATAACCCGCTTGATGCGGCAGCCGCACAAAGGCGAAGAGATAAAGGAGAATAGTCGCCGCCAGAGCAGGAATGACGAATCGGTTTCCAGGTTTCGGCATCGCTGGCGGAAAGGCATTTCGCCGGAAAAAGAAGATGCTCAGAAAGGCTATCAGCAATCCCGCAATTCCCAGAGCACCCCAGATTTCCAGTGTGCCCCGGAACACGAGGGTAATGAAAGAGGGCAGCGGGTGTGTGTAAAAGGTCAGAAACTCCCAGCCATAGCGCATCCACACCGGGAGGAACATCAAAGTTCCGGTCAACGCAGCCGCAATAGCGAAGCGGCTCCCCCGTTGCCGCCAATTCCCTCCTCGATTGCTCCCGTAGAGGACCATCGCCAGCGGTAGAAACATAATGCCTGACGTGAGCCGGCAGCCGACGGCGAGTCCCAGGAGCAGTCCGCAAATTACGGGGCGCTGCCGCATCGCGGCATAGAACGCCCACAGAACAAACGCAATTGCCCAGATGTAATCTTTCGTGGTCACGCTGTTCACGAAAATGATCGGGGTTGCGCCGAAGGCGAGCGTGAGGAGCGCGGTATCGCGGCATTGCAACTCGCGTGCGATAAGCCAGAGCGCGAGGGCCGCAGCCACACTGAAGGTCGCGCTCAAGCCATTCAATGCCACAGGCCCGCCGAACCGGAGCCAGGAGCAGATTATTTCGTGCACCGGGTTTCCGGGGAAACGTGAGACCTGGTATTCACCGGTCTCAGCAATCACGCGCGCGACATGCGCCACTCGCCAGGCGTCGACATTGGCGCCGTATCCGGCGGTCAGAAAAGGCAGCCGGGTGAGCGCGACGATTGCCAGCACGAGGAGGCATGCGCAAATGGCGCCGCTCTTTTCCTTCACGTCTTCTGGTTAGCAGTCACGGTGCCATGCGGACGCCGAGAGCGCCTCTTCAAGCCGCGCGTGCCTTTTGGCTGGACAATTCCGCTCCCGTTGCGCCATGCCCTATCCGCCTGCTCCTTACCCACAGAACAACCCCCCGATGAAAACAACACTGCTAATCGCTGTCACTTCGTACCTGGCGAGTTCGCTGTTCACGTTCGCGCAGGACGCGACTCCAGCGGACCAGGTGGAGCCGTCGCCTGCTGAGCCATCCCCTCAGACGGAGCCGATGGTTTCCGTTCCGTCCGAGAACGGCAGATTGAAATTCCCGAGGCCCGGCACTTCAGCCTCCACACCTGCAGCAAGTCCGACGCCCTCCCCCAAACCCGCGGCAGCACCCTCATCACGTCCCAGTGCTACCGCGGCCCCAAAGAAAAACATCGAGGCGTCGCTGCGCGAGATCGAAAACAAATGGGTGGCGGCCATCTCGCGGCACGATGCAAAAGCCGTGGAAGCGTTGATCGCCGGGGATTTCATCGGCGTCACTTCGCGCGGCAAAATTGTGAACAAAGCCGGGCTGCTGGCAGAGATCAAAAACGACACGAAGACGTATCAATCAGTGACCAATACCCGGCTCGACGTGCGCGTTCATGGCGCTGCCGCGGTGGTCGTAGGCACGACCGTCCAAAAAGGAAAAAATAAAGAGGGTAAAGATTTCACCTATACGAACCGCTGGACCGACACCTGGATGGAACGCGACGGCAAATGGCAATGCGTCGCCTCTCAATCGATCCAGCTGGCGCAGTAGCGCCTCGGTTAACCCGGACCAATTGGGACCACCCGGTTGTAGCAACGGCGCTGCGTCGCCGTTTCCTACGCGGATGCCGAATGACGCGCCGCGTCTCGACACAGCGAGGCGGCTACAGCAGCGCAACCCGTGTCATCAGGCGCTGAGCGCTGATTCCTTCAGTCGCTCCTGCAGGTCGGCGGCTTGGAGTGATTGGATCATCTCGCCGAGGTCGCCCTCCATCACGCGGTCGAGGTTGTAAAGCGTCAGGCCGATGCGGTGATCGGTGACTCGGTTCTGTGGGAAGTTGTAGGTGCGAATCTTTTCTTCGCGGCCGCCAGAGCCGATCTGCGTTTTGCGATGCGCAGAATATTTGGCTTCCTCTTCCCGCTGCTTGTCCTCGAGCAAGCGCGCCCGCATGATGCTGAGCGCTTTTTCTTTGTTCTTCTGCTGGCTGCGCCCGTCCTGGCAGCGCACGATTCGGCCCGTGGGAATGTGCATGACCTGGACCGCGGAGTCGGTCGTGTTCACTCCCTGACCTCCCGGACCACCCGCGCGACAAACCTCGATCCGGAGGTCTTCCGGCTTCAAATCGATATCCACGTCCTCCGCCTCGGGCAGGACGGCTACCGTGGCCGTTGAGGTGTGAATGCGACCCTGCGCTTCGGTCGCCGGCACTCGTTGCACGCGGTGAACGCCGCTCTCGAAGCGCAGTTTGCGAAAAACGTTCTCGCCCGAAACCTTGAAGATGGCTTCGCGCAAGCCGCCCAGCTCCGACGGGCTTGACTCCAAATCTTCCGTCTTCAGTCCGGTGGCTTCGGCATAGCGGACATACATGCGGTAAAGATCGGCCGCGAAGATTGCAGCTTCGCTTCCTCCCGTCCCGGCGCGGATCTCGATGATGGCATCGCGGTCTTCGTTTTCGTCCGGCGGCAGCAACGCAATCTGGAAATCGCGCTCCAGATCGGCGACGCGTTTCTCCAGTGCGGGAATTTCCTCCTGCGCCATCTGCGCCATCTCCGGATCTGTGGAGAGAGCGAGCTCGCGATTATCCTCGAGCCGGCGGCGCGCGGTCTCGACGTCGGTCGCGAGGGCAAGGAGCTGTTTCACGGCGGAATGCTCCCGCATGATCTCGCTTGCGCGCTTCCGGTTTTCGAAAAGCGCGGGATCAGCAATCTCGCGTTCGAGTTCGGCAAAGCGTTCCCGTTTTCGTTCGATTAAGTTTTCAAAGTCCATTGTTGTAGCGGCGGCCCAGGACCGCCCGACGCGTCGAGTACAAAGAAAGACGGCGGTCGCAGACCGCCGCTAGAGCTACCTTTCAGCTAAGCTTTTTTGCCCCGGGTGGCCTTGGTGCTGCCGTAGCGGCGCGCGAACTTTTCTACGCGGCCGGCGGTGTCGACGAACTTCTGTTCGCCGGTAAAAAACGGATGGCAGGCAGCGCAGATGCCGATTTTGATATCCGGTTTCGTGGAACGAGTGTGATAAACCGCGCCGCACGCGCAGGAGATTTCGGTCTCGTTGTACTGAGGATGGATACCCGCCTTCATGAAATCAAAATCGAGCGGCGAACTTAGGCGCGCCATTGCCCTCGCGCAAGAGAGGAAAAGCGGCGCGCTCTGCAGCTTGCAGCAGGCGTGGCAGGAGATACACCTCAGGCGCGGGGGTGATGCCGCCATCTACGATACGTCGGGCACAGTGCTGCGCAGCTTTGGCCAAATTGCGGCTGAAGCGCTCGTTCTTGAGGAGGAACTCTCCGAGTTTTCACGCGGCACTGTCGTTGCGATTCAGCTCGGCAATCATCCCGCGTGGCCGGCGGTGTTGCTCGCCTGCTTGCGCAACGAGCTTGTCGCCCTGCCCCTCGAACGCACGATGGCTGAGCAGGAGCGTGATGCCGCGTTGAACATTTCTCAGGCGGGCGGACTTCTTACCTGCGATGACAGCGGCTTTGGGAAGATAAGAATTCAAAAATGCCGCGCGACCCTCATCGCGTGGGAAGACCGGCAGCCGGCGCTGCTCAAGCT
>JBHENA010000130.1:411-7527 GCA_046262275.1 Chthoniobacterales bacterium | reverse complement strand
GGTCGTGTAGGGTGCCTGTTTCGTGTGGATGACGTAGCGATCGTTTACCGGCGTGTTGGTCGCGACGACGAACGCCCCCGCGTGCACCGTGTGTCCCGGCTGCGTCGTAGCATAGCCCTCCTCGCCACCGCGCACCTCGAGCACGCGGGTGCCAGTGAAGATGCGGCCACCCTTGCGCTCGATCGCCGCCGCTAAAGCGCGCATGTAATGCAGCGGGTGAAACTGCGCCTGATTGGGGAACTTGATCGCCGGTCCCGTGTTGAACGCCTCGATCGGCGCGCGCTCTACCCATTCGACAGAGAGGCCTGCGCGCTGACACGCCTCCAATTCCTGGCGCAGGTTCTTGATCGGTTGGCTCGGCGGCTCGAACAGATAGCCGTCGAGCCGCTCGAATTGGCAGTCGATTTTCTCCTCCCGCACGTTCGCTTCCACCTGATCGATCGCTGCCGTGTGACTCTCCGCCGCAAGTCGTGAACCCTCTTCCCCGTGCAGTTTCTCCAGCTCGTAATAGCGATCATCGAGCGCATTGACGATGTGGGCGGTCGTGCGCCCGGTCATTCCGCGGCCGACCAGCCCGTCGTCAATCACAACCACGCTCCGCCCTTCGGACGCAAGCCGGTAGGCAACGGAGAGCCCCGCAATTCCGGCTCCGACGATGCACACATCTGCTCGCGTGTTTTCCCGCAGCGGATTAAGGGCGCCTGCTTCGCTCGTTGCTTCCCAGAGCGAAATGCGTTCGCCCGCGCGTTCCGTTTGATGCTGGTGAGTGGCCATACCTGATATTCGCCGCTGATCAGCTAGTTGGGCGCAGCGGGAAGTGCCTCACACAACGGTCACAAAGGTTCACAAACCGATCCTGCAGAACCTTTGTGCTCCTTCGTGGACTTTGTCTGAGGCAAATTGCGGCGCGTTAATTCACGAGCGGCAAAATCCTGCCGAGCAGCTCACCAATCGCCACCCGCTCCTGCTGCATCGAATCCCGATGCCGCAGCGTCACGGTATCGCGCAGCTCGTCGCCGCGTTCGCCGAGCGTTTCGAAATCGACCGTGACCCCGAACGGCGTCCCCGCTTCATCCTGCCGCCGATAACGCCGGCCAATGGCGCCGCCCTCATCGTAGAACGCCATCATGTGCGGCTTGAGCAGCGCGTAGACTTCGCGGGCCTTCGCCACCAGCTCCGGCTTGTTCTTGAGCAAAGGGAAGACGCCCACCTTGAGCGGCGCCATCCGCGGATGAAAGCGCATCACCGTGCGCGTCTCCGCTTTGCCCTTCTCATCCGTCACCGTCTCCTCGTCGTAGGCTTCGCAGATCAACGCCAGCACCGTGCGATCAACCCCCGCGCTCGGCTCCACCACGTGAGGCACGAAGCGCTGCTTCGTCTCCTCATCGAAATAATCGAGCGGCTTCCCGCTCGCGTTCTGGTGCTGGGTCAGATCGTAATCGGTGCGATACGCCACGCCCTCCAGCTCCTGTTTCCCGAACGGGAAATCGTATTCGATGTCGTAAGTCCCCTTGGAATAAAAGGCGCGCTCCGCGTCCGGCACAGTGAGGACGTGCAGCTTCTCGCGTGGGATGCCGATGTTCTCATAAAACCTGAGCCGTTCCTCCAGCCAGTAGTCGAGGAGTTGCATCCCCTGCTCCGGCGCGCAGAAGTACTCCAGCTCCATCTGCTCAAATTCCCGTGATCGGAAAATGAAGTTGCGCGGATTGATCTCATTCCGGAAAGCCTTCCCGATTTGCGCAATGCCGAACGGCGGCTTTTTCCGCGAGGTATCGAGCACATTCCGAAACTGCTGGAAAATTGACTGCGCAGTTTCCGGCCGCAAATACGCGAGCGATGACTCATCTTCGGTCGCGCCGAGGTGCGTCCGCAGCATCAAGTTGAAAGAGCGCGGTTCGGTCAGGTCTTTGCCACCGCAGTTCGGACACTGTTTGACCCCGTTCTTCTCCGGGATTTGGTCCGCGCGCAGCCGTGCCTTGCACGTGCGGCAATCGACCATCGGATCCGCAAACGTATCCTCGTGCCCGCTCGCCTTGAGCGCGGCGCGATGCGTCAGGATCGAACCGTCTAGCCCGACGACATCTTCCCGCTCGCGCACCATCACGCGCCACCAGTAGTCCTTCAGGTTGCGCTTCAGCTCCGTGCCGAGCGGCCCGAAATCCCAGACGCCGTTCAGCCCCCCGTAGATCTCGCTCGCCTGAAAGATGAAGCCGCGCCGTTTGCACAAGCTGACGATCTTCTCCATCCGCTGCGCATCCGTCTGTTTCTCCATCCGACAAAGACATCCACAGATTCAGACAGATTGCACAGATTAAATGCAGCGATCGCTCCAGCCAGAAATCTGCGGAATCTCTGGACGACGCGAAATGCTTTCGCGACGCCTAGAAATACATTGACTAGCTCAGTCGCCGCGACCTAGCCTCTGCGGTCTAACAAACAAATGCGAAGCAAGCGCTTCGCGGCCCGCCCAGACAGGGTGCCGGGGTTCTCCGGACGAGCCATTCACCTCAACTGGAAAGCTCATCATGAAAATCAGCATCCCCATTGTCATCGCCGTTCTCGGCGTCACCCCCGCGGCCTGGGCGCAAAGCCCGTCGCCGGCATCTTCGACGACTGGAGCGTCAGCGGCGGCGAAGACCGATATGTATCACGTCCACCTGGCCAAATCGGCCCTCGGAAAATCCGCCGAGCTCGCCGAAGTGCTAAAAAAACAGGACCCCGCCGCGCCGATGAAGGGACATTACATTGTCTTGCGCCATCAGACCGGCGACGCCTGGGATTACTGCGTGATCGAGCATCTCGGCACCAAGGCCACAGTCGAGGCAACACGCCCCAATCCCCCGAGCAGTCAGATCGCGCTCGGTGATTGGCATACCGATACGTTCGTCGTCGGCCCGCCATGGGCGGAATTCGCGAAGCAGCTCGGGGTCGATGATGCCTCGAAAACCACCGCCTCCGCCTACGTGGTCTCCGTCTATCGCCCCGCGGCCGGTCAATACGAAGCGGTCGAGAAATTTCTCGGCGAGCCGCCGGACCGCACCACCGACACGTCGTCGGGCAATGTTCTCCTGCGCCACATGGAAGGCGCTGCCTGGACATTCATGACGATCACGCGCTGGAACGCGTGGGCAGACTACGCGAAGGACACCACGAACAGCATCGCGAAAATGGCTAAGGACCAAGAGGCAGGCTGGTTCAAGAACCGCAATCTCATCTCGTTTCACACCGACACGCTCTGCGACCGGATTACGCCCTGATTTCGACTTTCGGTGGAGCCGGCGCGGCCTCGTGCCGCAGAGAAGCTATGCTTCCGGTTTGTGCATGACCGAAACCATCCAGCCGACACCGAAGCGATCGGTCAGCATACCGAATTTCGGCGCCCAAAAAGTCTTCTCCAGCGGCATCGTGACCAGCCCGCCCTCACCGAGCGCGGCGAAGACACGCTCCGCCTCAGCTTCGTCAGGCACGGTAAGCGAGAGCGAAAAGCCTTCAAAATTCGCCTCGCCCTCACACCTCCCGTCCGACGCCATCACCATCGTTTCACCGATCCGGACGCTGGCGTGCATCACCTTGTCGTCGAAACAGTCCGGCATCCCCTGCGGTTCCGGACTCTCTTTGAAACGCACCAGCATCACCACCTCCGCGCCCAGGGCGGTGCGGTAAAACTCGAGCGCCTCTTCGCAGCGGCCGCCAAAAAAGAGATAAGGTTGAACAACGGTGTTGAGCTTCGATGTCGGCATAGATCGAGATGGAGCGGCTTTCGAGGAACGTCAACCTGCGAGCGGCTAGCGCGGGGTGCCGTTCACTGGCGCGCCTGGCCGACTTGGGACGTCGGCAACGACTTCAAAAGCGCTGCGCGACCAGACCGGCGCCGGGCGTGCAAAGTAGACGAGCAGAGCAGCCGGCTCTGACTTCTTAATTCTTAATTCTTCCCCTTTAGACCGCAGGCGCGGGGCTGCTGGAGCGAGCGCGCAGATCCTGCACGATCTGCCGCAGCCTCTCCATGCCGGCCTCGCTGCAGTAGTCCCGCGGGTTCGATGGCGGAAACTCCACTGGCAGGGCGACGACGTTTTGCCGAATCGCCTCCAGCTCCGGATCGTCCAGACGGATCGAAGTGAAACCGTCCCACGCCCATTGACTACCGGTCCCGTTCACAAAGCCCTCGATCGTATTTGCCACTTCCTCAGGTGTCCTCTTCATAAGAAAAACTAGACGCCGTTTTGCGCGGCGTGCCAGAAAGAATTGGCCCACGCGCGGCAGCGTCCACGGTTCACATAGAAGAAAGCCGGACGACGGCAGCGTTCCGCGACAGGAACGGAAGTCGTTTTTCGCCAAACAGCTGACGACCATCCTGCTCGGCATCCATGAAGTCATCAGCGGCCCGGCGCGCCGGAGCAACCCTGCATCGGGCAGAGCGCGATTTGAAGGAACGATCGCGCACCGGTAACCAGTCTCTCGTGCACATCAAACCAGACGATCTAAGCGGACCCGAGATAGCCGAGCTGCTGCGAGAACATCTGGCGAGCATGCGAATGCAATCGCCGCCCGAGAGTGTGCATGCCCTTCCGATCGAGGGATTGCGCAGCCCGGAGATTACATTCTGGAGTGTCTGGGAGAACGGTGAGCTGCTCGGCTGTGGAGCACTGAAGGAGCTGGACGCGCAGCATGGCGAGATCAAATCAATGCGCACTTCCCGGGAGCACCTCCGCAAAGGGGTCGCGACCGCGGTTCTGCATCACATACTCGCGGAAGCGCGGCGGCGCGGTTACCGGCGCTTAAGCCTGGAGACGGGATCCCAGGCCGCATTCGAGCCAGCTCGCCAGCTCTACATCCGCGCTGGTTTCACCTGCTGCGGACCTTTCGCTGATTACTGGGATGACCTGAATAGCGTCTTTATGACGAAAGAACTTTGAGCGACGTCGCAGCGGCAGCGAGTCGACACGTCTCGGCGGGCGCGGTGGTCGTCCGTCGTGCTATTGGGCGTCGACCGCCCTACACTACTTCTCCACTGTTACCTGGGTGGTGACGGAGTTGGCGATGAAACAGTTGTCGTGCGCGGCGTGATGCATCTTTTCCAGCTCTTCGGGGCTCGGCGTTCGATCACCGAACCAGGCGATCTTCGGCCGCAGCTCGACGCGCGTGATGGCCATTTTGCCTTGCGCGTTTTTCTCCATGTGGCCGACGGCTTCGTCTTCGTAGGAATCGAGCACGAACTTCTGTTTACAGGCGATGGCGAGAAACGTCAGCATGTGGCAACTGGAGAGCGACGCCACGAAAGCTTCCTCCGGATCAACATTCGCAGGATTCCCGAGATAGGCCGGCGCGGCGGTGCCGGTCATGGTATGGCCGCCGTCGAAGGTCCAGGTGTGATCGCGCGGATATTTCTGATAGGAGAACTCAGCGCCGCCGCGTTCCCAGCGAAGAGTGGCTTTGTGTTCGGACATACCTCCTAATAGAATGCCGTTTCCCGCCTGACAAGCGGCGCGGTCACTCAGCCACGAGCGGCGATGCCAGCCCCCAGCGGGCGAGCCGAAACTGCAGGCTGACCGCAATGCAGCCAAACCCGTAGCGCACGCTTCTGCGGAAGTTTATCGACGACGCGTCGGGCAGATATTTCGCCGGACAAGTCACCTCGCCGATAGGACACCGCAACCAGAGCACCTGCGCAAGAACCTGGTTGTCGAATACAAAGTCGTCGGAGTTGTTCTGCAGTGGCAACCGTTCGAGCAGGCTGCGCGTGAAAGCGCGGTAGCCGGTGTGGAACTCGGAGAGCTTGCTGCCGAGCAGGAGATTTTCGGCGAAGGTGAGAAAGCGGTTTGCCACGTATTTCCAGACCGGCATTCCGCCGCGCAACGCGCCGCCGCCCAGGATTCGCGAGGCGAGCACGCAAGGATACAGGCCGCTCGCCACCATCGCCGCCATCGCGGGAATGAGCAGCGGCGTGTATTGGTAATCCGGGTGAATCATGATGACGATGTCCGCTCCGGCGGCGAGCGCGAGGCGGTAACAGGTTTTCTGGTTCGCGCCATAGCCGCGGTTGGCGGGATGGACCTCCACCCGCACGCTTGGAAGCGTGCGCGCGATCGCGACGGTCTCGTCCGCGCTGGCGTCGTCCACCACGATGACGAGATCGACGATCCCCTGCGCCATCACTTCGTCATACGTGCGGCGTAATGTGCGCGCGGCGTTGAATGCCGGCATTACCACGACGATCTTGCGCCCATCGAGCATCGGGGTAGCAACGTTAGCGCCGGGCTTCTCCGCTCTGCTCTGGCCGGTGTTCGATTTCCCAGGCTTTTTGCATGTGAGCGACGGCCTCTTCCAGCCGTCCCATGCGTCGGAGGGCGGTACCCATATTCTTATGCGCAGTGGCGTAGTCGGGATTGATCTCCACGGCCTTCGTGTATTCACCGATCGCTTCCTCGAGCTGCCCGGTCTGCACCAGCGTGTTGGCCAGATTGTTATGAGCTGCGGCGTAGCCGGGCTTGAGTTCCACCGCCCTTCGGTAGTGAGCAATCGCGTCAGCGCTCCGTCCGGTGTGCAGAAGAACGTTGCCCAGGTTATAATGCGCTTCTGGGTTCTGCGGCTCGATCTCGAGCGCCTTCTGCAGATGGACGATAGCCTCGTCCGTGCGCCCGCGTTCGGAAAGAATATTGCCGAGATTGTTGTGTATGGCGGCGTTGTCCGGACTAGCTTTCAGTGCGGCCGTAAGTTGCACCACGCTCTCGTCATCAGTGCGCCCGGTGAGGATAAGAGCATCACTCAATGCCTTTTTCGCTGCGGCGTTTCCCGGAGCAATCCGCACGCTCTCCCTCAGATGAGAGAGCGCTTTGTCTGCCTCGCCCTGCTGCAGCAAAACATTGCCGAGGTTCGCGTGCGCTGCGGCGAAGCCGGGGAAGATCTCCAGCGCCTTCTGATACTGCTCGATCGCCTGCTGAACTGATCCCTTTCGTAAGAGCGCATTCCCGAGATTGTAGTGCGCTTCGGCGTAACCGGGATCGAGCTCCAGGGCCCTGCGGAAATGATCAACTGCCTCGTCGATCCGATCGCTGTGCAGGAGGCGGATCGCAAGATTGTTGTGTGCCATCCAACTGCCGGGATTCACTGCAATTGTGG
>JBHENA010000130.1:0-401 GCA_046262275.1 Chthoniobacterales bacterium | reverse complement strand
CGCCAAAGCATTTCTTCGTCGCGATAGATTGCACCTTGCCGCCACGTCTTAATGAGAAGCGAAAGCAGCAAAGCGCCGCAAATGAGCGGCACCACAAACGGTATCTTGCGCTGTAGCGCCACCAAACCTGCAGTGAGACCAGCCGCGGCCAGCGCGAGCGGCCCGATGCTCGCCAGGTATTGGTAATGGTCCGCCACCCAGGTATATCGAAACGTGTAGAGCATGATGAACCCCAGCACCGGACTGAGCGTGGCGACGAAGAACAGCGCCGCCACTTCCAGGCCCCGGCCCACGTAGCGCCGCGCGAAATAGATCGCCGCCCCGGCCGCTGCAGTCACAAATAGCCACAGGTACGCACCCAGATCGGCGGCAGAGATCGGCCAACGCGGATAGCTGAAGGC
>JBHENA010000129.1:375-7816 GCA_046262275.1 Chthoniobacterales bacterium | reverse complement strand
AGCTCGTGCCGCTCGCCTCACGGGTGTCCTGGGCGCGGAGTTCCTGCGGACCTGCTCCGCGGTTGTCGACCTACAGAATCTTCGTTTGTATCTGCGGCCGCCGGGGAGGGGCCGGCGCGCGGTGATCAGCCCCGCGTTGCGTGCTTCGGGGCTGGCGGAAGTTTCCTTCCACCAAACAGCGCAGAACGATTGTCTCGTCGAGGTCGAGATTAATGGCGTGGCAGGTCAGATGTTGCTCGACACGGGAGCATACCATGCGGCCGCTGATATTCGCCTGGCGGCGAAGTTGAAGGCGCGGCCAATCGTGACGCGACGGGGACACCCACGCCCGGACGAGTTCGAAACCCTCACCCGGATTGACGCCGCCGGGAGCGAGGCCGCGGTGCTGGTGAAGAATGCGCCCATGACTCCCCTGCAGTCGTTCAAGATCGGGGGCGTGCCAGTGCGAGCGCCCGACATCCGGCTGCGGAAATTCCCTTTTAATTCCGAGGCGGGGTCGAAGCCAATCGGAGTCCTCGGCGTCGACATTCTTGGCGCGAACGGCGCCATCATCGACTTCGGCGAGCGAAAGCTCTACTTCTTGAAGCTCTAGCGGTCACGTCCCGAAATAGCGGTCGCCCGCGTCGCCTAATCCGGGCACAATATAGCCGCGATCGTTCAGGCCGGGATCGATTGCCGCCGCCACAATCGGAACATCAGGATGCGCGCCGTGCAGTTGCGCGATTCCTGTTGGGCAGGCCACCACACAAATGAACTGCACACCCCGAACGCCGCGCCCTTTCAGGATCGAGACTGCTTCGCAGGCGCTGTTCCCGGTCGCGAGCATCGGATCCAGCAGCAGCACTTGCGCGTCGGCGATGTTCCCGGGCAGTCGCTTGTAGTAGGTGACTGGCCGCAACGTTTCTTCATCCCGATAAAGACCAAGATGGCCAACCTGCGCGCCCGGAATGATGCGCGCCATAGCCTCCGCCATTCCCAAGCCCGCACGGAGAATTGGCACCAGCACGACGCGCTGCGCCAGCACTGCTCCTGAGCAACGTTGTAGGGGCGTCTCGATCTCAATCGCCGCAGCGGACCAACATCGTGAAGCTTCCGCCAGCAACAGTAGAGAAAGTTCCTGCAAGGTACGCCGAAACTGCTCCGTTCCCGTCGTTCGCTCGCGCAAGACCGCCAGCTTCGCGGCAGCGAGCGGATGATCGACAACTGTTACTCGCGAATTTTCGTTTCCTTCTGCGGCTGGTTCGATGGCGGCATTTGAATCCGGGGCTCCCTGTAAATGCAAGCTCCGGCATCCGCGCGGCCTAGCGCCTTCTTCTTTTCGGCGGCTCGACCACCATCCGTTCTTCGGGATGCCGATGTATGCGCTCACTGACGGTAGCAGCATAACGGGAATCATCCACATGCCAGAAGGCGACGAACATCAGCTTCTTTCGCTCCCCTCTCGCATCCGCACTGGCGACGCGCCAATCCTATCGAGCACGATGCGCTGTCGCCTGTCGTAGCGGCCGAATGCGAGCACGCCGGTCGGGCATTCCGTTACGCACGCGGAGCAGCGCACGCACTCCGGGTCTTCCATTGGAATGCCCTTGTTCGCGAAATTCATTACGTCGATGCCTTGATGACAGACGGAGGTGCAAACGTTGCATGAGATGCACTTTGGCTTGTCCGCGAAAATCCGGTAACGCGAGAAGCGGGTGTAAATGTGCATCAACGCGGCGAGTGGACAGGCGAAGCGGCACCAGACGCGCCCGCTAAAATGCCAGTAAAAGCCGACGCCAATGATGCCGGCCCAAAGCAGATCGACGAACCAGACGTAGTTGAAGACCGGCATCTTCTTGAACACATATTCGAACCAGGCGCCGAAAACCGATCCGGGCATCACCCACGCGAGACTGCGCGTGATGAGAAGGAAGAACGCCATCGCGAGAAACACCTGCCCGAGCATGTTGAAGCGGTTCCAGCGCGGCCCGTGCGGCATTTTGGTGCGATGCGCGTTCCCCAGCGTTTCGGCGAGCGCGCCGCAGGAGCAGATCCAGCCGCAATACGCGCCTTTACCCCAGCGCCGGATGATCAACGGGATGAGCACGAAAGTTTGCACGAACGAAATTGCCAGCCAGGTCCACATCGGCTGCTCCGTGAAGACGTTCCAAAAGAACAACGGCCAGGCGAGGATGAGGCCGAACGCCCGCCAGTACTCGCGGCCGTGGCCGTAGTTCGCGATTGGGAAGAGCGCGTCCGCGATCGTTTTGCCGACGCCATTGTCGAACCAGCCGTTGTTCCCCGCCCACGGCAGGAGAATGTAGGGCAGTAAAAACAGCGGCACGACCTGGAAAGCCATCAGCGTAAACGTTTGCAGTCTCACGTAGGGCGTGTTCCGGCGGCGGATGCGTCGCGCACCGAAGAGCACCACGCAAAGCGTGTAGGCCAGCGAGTAGTAGAAACCCGGCTCGCCGATCGTGACGCGTACCGTCCCGAGGATGTTCGCGCGGTTCGCAAACGCCGGACCAAGTGACGCCCACCACTCCGGAATGTTAAATGGAAACCACCGGTTTCGCTCGAACAGTTCCGAGATGCCCAGGTAAACGCCGCCTTTCTTCCAGTGATAAATGACGATGCAGGTGAGGATGATCAGCGCGAGGCTCAATGCGCGGGGCGGCCGCCAATCGCCGCGAACGGTAATCCCGCTGCGACGAAAGAAATCGAGCGGCGCTTCGCGGCCGAGCATTGTGAAAACGACATCGTTCGGCAGCGCGTCTTCTGTTCCGTTTTTCAGAAAAACGCGATCCGGCTCGATCCGCGTGACCTCAGTCCCAAGCGCCAGCTTCAAGTACCCGCCCTTTTCCCGGCCCAAACCTCGCGTCATTGCTGTGGTGACGCGCTCGGAGGTGGGATGCTCCACCTGCACATCCGCGTCCGCATCGCGCACCAGCATCTCGACCTTGGTGACGTTCTCCGGCTTGGCACGCGAGAACTCCTTCCGCCGGTAGCTGAGGGTGACGTTCGCGCCCGCACTCGTTAGGGCAATCGCCGTCTCCAGGGCAGAGTCGCCGCCACCCACCACGAGCGCGTTCCTGCCGGTAAACTCCTTCGGATCGAACAGCCGGTTGTAAACCTTGTCCAGCTCTTCGCCGGGCACGCCAAGCTTCCGAAAATTTCCGCTGCGCCCGATGGCGACAATGACCCTGCGCGCGCGCAATGAACGGCCTTCCGCGAGATGCAACAGGATCTCGCCGTCTTTTCGTTCGATTCGTTCCACTCGTCCGCGCGCAACTTCGACGCCGGCCCTGCGCTTTTGCTCTTCCATTTCCGCGAGCAAATCTTCCTTCACCGTCGCGGTGAATTGCAGCCCGCCTTCGAGTTTCATCTCCGTCGGGTAGGTGTAGATCGGCTTCGCTTTCGGAAAATTAACGACGGTTGAGAAAAGCTCCGTCGCTTCCAGGATAACGAATTGCAGCCCTGCTTTCTTCGCTTCGATTGCCGCTGAGACTCCTGCCACGCCACCGCCGATAATGGCGAGATCCAGTAGTTCCGCGTTCCGCGTTCCGCCTTCCGCGTTTCGAAACTCCGGCTCCCGCAAGATCGCGCGGACCGCATCGGCGCCCGTGCGCGAGGAAAACTTCAGCAGCGGAATGCCGGTCAGATCACCCACGATGCGAACACCGGAAATGTTGGTCTCGCCCTCAGGTCCGGAGACAGGCAACCGTTCGACCGTGCCCGCGGGCCACTGCGTGTGCAGCCAATGTGTGTAGCGCGCGAGAACTCCGGTCATGGAACTCTGTTATATTGCGGCGCGGCTAAACGAGGAAATAGTTTCCGCGCAACCATGCGGCCTCTCCGCGCCGAAAAACCGCTTGAACTCCTTCATGCCCGCACGCCGCCACGCGATCGGTGCCGAATACCTCGGCGACGGGCGAACGCATTTCCGCGTTTGGGCGCCGAAGGCGAGCCAGCTTGAGCTCGATCTCGAAACGGCAGAAGGGAAGATTCTGTCCACTCACCTTCTCGAGCGCGAAGCGGACGGGTATTTCTCTGGTCTCGCGCCAGCGGAACCGGGCGCGCTCTATCGTTATCGGCTCAACCGCTCACCGCACTCGCACCCCGATCCTGCTTCCCGCTATCAGCCGCTGGGCGTGCACGGACAATCGTGTGTCATCGATCCCAGCACGTTCCGTTGGACAGAGGCGGATTGGCGCGGGGTGGAACTGAAGGGGCAGGTCGTCTACGAAATGCACGTCGGCACCTTCACACGTGAAGGCACATGGCGCGCCGCCGCCGGGCAACTGCGGGAGCTTCGCGACGCCGGCATCACACTCATCGAGATGATGCCGGTAAACGAGTTCCCCGGCGAGTTCGGCTGGGGCTATGATGGGGTTGATCTCTTCGCGCCATGCCACATCTACGGCACGCCCGACGATCTGCGCGCGTTTATTGACGCGGCGCACCATGCCGGGATCGCGGTCATACTTGACGTGGTCTACAATCATCTCGGGCCCGAAGGAAATTACCTCCGCTGTTTCGCGCTCGCCTACTTCACCAACCGTTACGAAAACGAATGGGGCGAGGCGCTGAATTTTGATGGGCCTGATTCCGGACCGGTGCGTGACTTCTTCATCACGAACGCCTGCTACTGGATCGAAGAGTTCCACTTCGACGGCTTCCGTTTCGACGCCACGCAAAGCATTCACGATCGTTCCGACGAGTACATCCTCTGCGCGATTGGCAAAGCAGCGCGGCAGGCGGCAGGCGAACGCTCGCTGATCCTGATTGCGGAGAACGAGCCGCAGCAGATCAAGTCCGTGCTGCCGTGCGAGAAGGGAGGCGATGGTCTCGATGGAATTTGGAATGACGACTTTCATCACGCCGCGCTCGTCAAGCTGACCGGCAAACGCGAAGCCTATTACACCGACTACAAAGGGATGCCGCAGGAGTTCGTCTCGGCGGCCAAGTACGGCTTCCTCTACCAGGGCCAGCGCTACAAATGGCAGAAGCAACGCCGCGGCACGCCTGCCTTCGGCGTCGCGCCGCAGGCATTCGTCGCGTTCGTCGAAAACCACGACCAACTCGCAAATAGCGCGGACGGTGCACGCGTTCGATTCAAGACATCCGCCGGCAAGTATCGCGCCATGACCGCGCTGCTCTTGTTGGGTCCATGGACGCCGATGCTGTTTCAAGGACAGGAGTTCGGCGCGAGCACGCCCTTCACCTACTTCACGGATGTCGAGCAGGCGCTGCACGAGCCAGTGCGCAGAGGACGCACGAAGTTCCTTTGCCAATTCCCATCCTTGCGGAAACCGGACGTGATCGAGAACCTGCCGATTCCGTGGGACCGCGCGCAGTTCCAGCGCTGCAAATTGGATTTCAGCGAACGGGAGACAAACCGCGAGTGGTATGATCTGCACCGCGACCTGCTCCGCTTGCGCCGCGATGATCCGCGATTTGGTGAGCAGAAGCTCGGCGGTGTCGACGGCGCGGTGCTCGGGCGCGATGCCTTTGTTCTCCGCTACTTTGGGGGCGACCGGGCCGACGATCGCCTGCTCGTGGTGAATCTCGGCCGCGCATTGCGTCTTGATCCCGCGCCCGAGCCGCTGCTGGCGCCACCGCTGAACACCCGATGGGAGATGCTTTGGAACAGCGAAGCGACGCGTTACGGCGGCGCGGGCGATCCGCCGCCGCTCGATTCCGATGAGAACTGGCACATCCCGGCGGAAGCTGCGGTGGTGCTTCGCCCTCTATGACCCTACGGATCATGCCGTGGGACCCGGCGAATACCTCGCGCGAAGTCCTGCTCAATCGCGAATGGATCGTAACCAACGGCCTCGGTGGTTACGCTTCCGGCACCGTCTCGGGTGCGATCACGCGCAGATATCACGGCGTGCTCGTGGCCGCGCTCCCGCCGCCACTCGGGCGCATGGTGATGTGGAGTCACGTCTCGGAATACCTCTGCTTCGATGATGGGGAAGTGGTCTCGTTAGGCGCGGAGGAGCGGGCCGGCGGTCAGCTCAATCTTGGCGTGGCTGATTACCTGCGCGAGTTCCGCCTCGAGGATGGTCTCCCGGTCTGGATCTATCGGGTGCGCGATTTCACAATCGAAAAACGCATCCTGCTTCCGCATCTGCAGAACACCGTCCACGTCAGCTACCGCTTCCGCGGCGGGGCGCAGCTTCCCAGCCTGCGCTTGCGCCCCGCTTTTCTCTTCCGCCATCACGAGACGCCGGTGAACCAGACTGCTTCTGCGCCTTACAAACTAACGGTGGAAGAGGGCCGCCATGAAGTCGCGCCCGCGCAGAGCGAGGTGCCGCCGATTCGCATCCGGCTGCACGGTTGCGATTCCACGTTTCGTGCCGAACCAGGTTGGATTCACCAGGTCGTTTATCGGACCGAACTGGAGCGCGGTTACGCCTACGAAGGCGATCTGTGGAGCCCGGGCTTTTTCGATGTGAGCGTGGCCCGCGATTGCACCGCGACCATGATCGGCTCGACCGAGCCATGGGAGATCGCCAATGTGCTCGCGCCCGACGCTGTCGAGCGCGCCGAACGCGAGCGCCGGGCGCGATTGCTCGCGCAGGCTGGCTCGCAGGCACGCGAAGGCATTCCCGCCGAGCTGGTCTTTGCCGCGGACCAATTCATCATCAGGCCGGCGGGTCGCGTTCAGGACGCGGCGCGCGCCAAAGCCGCCGGCGACGACGTGCGCACAGTGATCGCCGGCTATCACTGGTTTACCGATTGGGGCCGCGACACGATGATCAGCCTCGAGGGTCTCGCGTTGACGACCGGCCGTTTCGTCGAAGCCGGTTACATTCTGCGCACCTTTGCGCATTACGTCCGTGACGGGTTGCTCCCAAACATGTTTCCGGATGGCAAGAACGACGGCCTCTACCACACCGCGGACGCAACCCTTTGGTTCTTTCATGCCCTTGGCCGCTACCTCGATCGCACGCGGGACGAGATAACGCTGAACCTGCTCCTGCCGACGCTGGTCCAGATCGCGGACGCACATCTGCGCGGCACGCACTTCAACATTCATGTCGATCCTGCCGATGGGCTGCTCGCCCAAGGTGCCGAGGGTTATCAGCTCACGTGGATGGACGCGAAGATGGGCGATTGGGTGGTGACGCCGCGCCGCGGCAAGGCAGTCGAGCTGAACGCGCTCTGGTACAACGCGCTCAAGCTGCTTGCCGGCTGGCTGCGACACACGCGCAACGAAGCGGAGGCGCAGCGTTTCGAAACCTGCGCGAGCCAGACACGTGCATCCTTCAACGCGCGTTTTCCCTATGACGAAGGCGGCTACTTATACGATGTGGTCGACTGCAATGGCCACGCTGGCACAACGGACAACTCCTGCCGGCCAAATCAGGTCTTCGCCATTTCCCTGGATCATCCCGTGCTGGACGAAAGCCGCTGGCGTTCCGTTCTCGGCGTCGTCGAGCGCGAACTTGTGACC